>NZ_JAKJJX010000039.1:0-42429 GCF_022320765.1 Clostridium sp. YIM B02569
TATAGCAGATTACAAAGGCGTTTGGGTCTTTGCTGAACAAAGAGAAGGCGAATTACAAAAAGTATCTTTAGAATTACTTGGTGAAGGTAGAAGAATTGCTGATGAATTAGGAGTAAATCTTACAGCTTTATTATTAGGTAGCAACATAGAAGGATTAGCAAAAACTTTAGCAGAGCACGGTGCAGATGAAGTTTTAGTTGCTGATGATAAAAACTTAGAACACTATACAACTGATGCTTACACAAAAGTTATTTGTGATTTAGCAAATGAAAGAAAACCAGGAATATTATTCGTAGGAGCTACTTTCATCGGAAGAGATTTAGGTCCAAGAATAGCTGCTAGATTATCAACAGGATTAACAGCAGACTGTACATCAATTGATGTTGATGTTACAAATGGCGATCTTTTAGCTACAAGACCAGCATTTGGTGGTAACCTAATGGCTACAATTGCTTGTCCAGAACATAGACCACAAATGGCAACAGTAAGACCAGGAGTATTTGCAAAGATTACAACTGATCCATCTAAATGTAAAATTGAAAAAGTTGATGTTAAATTAGAAGATAGCGATGTAAGAACTAAAGTTTTAGAAACTATAAAAGCTAAGAAAGATATCGTTGATATAGCTGAAGCAGATTTCATCGTATCAGGTGGTAGAGGAGTTGGAAACAAAGAAAACTTCCAATTACTTAAAGAATTAGCAGAAGCTCTAGGCGGAACTGTGGCTGGATCAAGAGCAGCTGTAGAAAAAGGATGGATTGATGGAGCATATCAAGTAGGTCAAACTGGTAAGACTGTTAGACCTCAAATATATATAGCTTGTGGTATTTCTGGAGCTATCCAACACGTTGCTGGTATGCAAGATTCAGATTTAATCATTGCTGTAAATAAAGATGATTCAGCTCCAATAATGAAAATTGCTGACTATGCAATAGTTGGTGATCTTACTAAAGTAGTACCAGAATTAATAGCTCAAGTTAAAGAAATAAAGAGCGCTGAATAATATAATTTATTAATTAAAATGATTTAATCCGTAGTTAGAATGTATAGATTAAAATAATAGGAGGTTAAAATAATGCAAGGATTAAGTATTGATAAGATAAAAGTAGGAGACAAAACTTCAGTCGTAAAGACTATTGGTGAATCAGATGTATATTTATTTGCTGGAATTACTGGAGATTTAAATCCAGCACATACAAATCAAGTTACAGCAAAAGAAACAATATTTAAAGGGAGAATTGCACATGGTATATTAGTATCAGGTCTTATTTCGACATGTTTTGGTATGCAGCTTCCAGGACCAGGTACAATTTATTTATCACAAAACCTTAAATTTACTGCACCAGTTCACTTTGGAGATACAATAACAGCAGAAATAGAGGCTATAGAAGTGATTGAAGATAGAAATAGAGTAAAGTTCAAGACAGTATGTACTAATCAGGACGGAAAAGTAGTTATTGACGGCGAAGCAATGGTTATGCCACCTAAAAAAATAGCATAAATGATTAAAGAACTGAATAAATAGAATATAATAACAAAAGTCTTTTGCATTAGTTTGCTAAAAGACTTTTGTTATTGTATATATATCAAAATTTGACGATTCTTTATAATTTTTCTTAAGTGTAGTATAATAATATTCAAATATAAGATATATTTGGATTTTCATTTCTTTTAAAAACACAAATAAACACTAGTTGAAAATTTCTTTGAAAACGTATAAAAAGTTATTGTTATAAATCAATAAAGAGAGATTTATGACTGTTTAATTGCTGTTAATGAAATGAATTATTACAAAATATAATTAAATAGGGAGGTAATTATGTTTTTAGAAGAATGTTTTGAACTAATAATTCAAAATGTAAATGAAGCTTTAATAGTGATTGATAAAAAAGGAATTATATTAGTTATAAATAAAAAGGCAGAAGACATGTTTGGAATTAGTTCAGAGAGAAATCTTGGTAAATATATAGGTGAGGTGTTACCTGAAATACAAATACCAAAAATCACAAAAGCAGGAAAAGCTGAATTATCTCAGATGGTTTTTATTAATGGAAAAGAAATTATTTCAAATAGAATTCCTATAATTAAAGATGAAAGGGTAGAAGGTTCAATAGAAATATTTACTGATATTACAGATCAAAAAAAAATGCAGAATAAGATAAACCTAGATAAGGATTATATTGATGCGCTACTTACTGTAATGGATGCTTTTAATGAATGGTTTGTGGTAATAAATGAAAAAGGTATAATTACCAGTATCAGTGATGATTATAAAGAATTTTTAGGTTGCGATAATCCTATAGGAAAAAAAGTAGAGGATATAATAGAAAATACAAAGATGGGGAAGGTCTTAAAAACAGGGATTGCAGATATAGGTGGTATTCAGGAAATAAAAGGTAATAAAATGATTGCTATGCGTGTGCCTATAAAAAAAGATGGAAAGGTTATAAGTGCTGTAGGTAAAGTAGTATTTAAAGATATTAGCGATTTTCATGCTCTAAGTAAAAAGTTGCTCGACTTAGAAAAAGAGGTTGAATTTTACAAAAGCAAAATTGCTGAAAATAAAACGGCGAAGTATTCTGTAGAAAATATTATTGGACATTCTAATAAAATAAGAAAAGTAAAAGATTTAATAGGAAAAGTTGCAAATACAAATTCAAATGTTTTAATAAACGGTGAAAGTGGTACAGGCAAAGAAATGATTGCCCATTCTATTCATAATAGCAGTAAAAGATACTTAGCTCCATTTATAAAGATAAACTGTGCCTCTATTCCAGCAGAATTATTAGAATCAGAATTATTTGGTTATGAAGAAGGTGCTTTTACTGGAGCCAAAAAAGGTGGAAAAAAAGGAAAGTTTGAACTAGCAAATGGCGGGTCAATATTTTTAGATGAGATAGGTGACATGAATATAAACATGCAGGCTAAAATTTTAAGGGTAATTCAGGAAAGGGAGATTGAGAGTATCGGAGGCAGCGGAGTAAAAAGCGTTGATGTTAGAATAATTACTGCGACAAATAAAAATCTTGAGGAGCTTGTTAAAAAAGGGGAGTTTAGAGAAGATCTGTATTACAGGCTAAATGTTGTGAAAATTGTTTCACCTCCTTTAAGAGAGCGGAAGGAAGATATTCCTGCATTGGCAAATGCATTGAGAATTAAAATAGCAAAAAGATTAGATGTATATGTAGAGGGGATATCTAAAGATGCTATAGAGTGTTTAGGCAACTATGATTGGCCAGGTAACATTAGAGAACTTGAAAATGTTATTGAAAGAGCAATTAATTTGTTGGATTCCAATATAATGATAAAAACAGAACATTTGTCTGAAAGATTTACAAGTGCTAAATACAAAAGATATAGTGATAAAAATGAATACTTGAAAACCATAGTTGAAGAGGTTGAAAAGGAAGTTATTCTAGAGTGTTTAAATAGAAACAATTGGAATAAAAATAAAACAGCTCAAATATTAGGAATAAGCAGGGCGGGGTTATATAAGAAAATAGAAGAATTTAATTTAAAAGTATAATTAAGTAGGGATTTTAAAAAGTTCCTACTTAATTGTTTTTTACCCTATATTTAAAATACTTATGCAATTAGTATTCAATAAAATAGGTTACATAATATTAGTTTAAACATTGATAGAAATTTTGAGAATAGCCTATTTATAAGCTTTTATTAATTCATAAAAAAATATGTATAAAAAAAATACATGTAAAGGAAATAAACATTAACAAAGATTATATAATATTAATCTTATGGGGGAAAATCTTTAAAAGTGTACAAAAAAAACACATATTTTTCTGATTTATTTTATTTAAGAAGGTAAATAGAATTAATAGTAAACAGTTTAAAAAAATAATATTTAAAGAGTTTAGTAGATTTGGAAAAGGTTTTCGACTTTTGGAAAGAAACTTGGCATCCTAATTGCTCTATAAAAAGGTATGAGGAGGGATTATGAATGAAATCTAAATCTAAAGTTATGTCAAAAGAGCAAGCTGTCGCTTTAATAAAAAATGGAGATACTATTGCAGTGGGTGGATTTGTTGGCTGTGCTCATCCAGAAGAAATTACAGCAGAAATCGAAAAATCATTTTTGAGTAAACAGTTACCTAGAGATTTGACATTAATATATGCAGCAGGTCAAGGTGACGGGAAGGATAAGGGTTTAAATCATCTTGGTTATGAAGGGCTGCTTAAAAGAATAATAGGTGGACACTGGAATTTAACACCAAAGCTTCAAAAACTAGCTATGGAAAATAAGGTAGAAGCATACAATTTACCGCAGGGAACAATATCACAGATGTACAGAGATATTGCTGCTGGAAAACCAGGGACATTAACTCATGTTGGATTGAAAACCTTTGTAGATCCTAGAATAGAAGGTGCAAAGCTTAATAAACTTACAACAGAAGACATCGTAAGTTTAATCAACATAGATGATAAGGAATATTTGCTTTATAAAACTTTTCCTATAGATGTTACCATTTTAAAAGCAACATACGCAGATGAGGATGGATATGCAACAATGGAAAAGGAAGCACTAACACTTGATGCAACTGCAATGGCTCAAGCAGCTAAAAATTCTGGTGGAATAGTAATTCTTCAGGTTGAAAAGATAGTTGCTAAAGGATCCCTTGATCCAAGAAAAGTCAAAATTCCAGGAATATATGTTGATGCAGTAGTTGTTGGTTCTCCTGAAAATAACATGCAAACATTTGGTGAAGCATTTAACCCAGCATATTCTGGAGATGCTAGAGTGCCAGTAGATTCAATAGTACCATTAGAGATTAATGAAAGGAAAGTAATAGCAAGAAGATGTGCTATGGAGCTTGTACCTGATGCTGCAACAAATCTAGGAATTGGTATGCCGGAAGGAATAGCTATAGTTGCTAGTGAAGAAGGTATTGGAGATAAAATGACTCTAACTGTAGAGCCGGGAGGAATAGGCGGAGTACCTGCAGGTGGCTTAAACTTTGGAGCTACAACTAATCCATTATGTATAATGGACCAAGCTACTCAGTTTGATTTTTATGATGGCGGTGGTCTTGACGTAGCTTTCTTGGGATTAGCACAATGTGATAAAGTTGGTAACATAAATGTTAGTAAATTTGGTCCTAAGATTGCAGGTTGTGGTGGATTTATAAACATAACTCAAAATTCTAAAAAAGTTATATACTGCGGCACATTTACAACAGGGGGACTAAAACTAAAAATAGATGAAGGTAAGCTAACAATACTAAATGAAGGTAAGGTTGATAAGTTCGTAAATAAAGTTGAACAAATTACTTTCAGTGGTGAATACGCATCCAATATTGGACAGCCTGTACTTTATGTTACAGAAAGAGCAGTATTTAGATTATCTAAACATGGCTTAGTTCTAATAGAGATAGCACCAGGAGTAGATTTGGAGAAGGATGTATTGGCTCACATGGAATTTAAACCAATAATATCACCAGATTTAAAACTTATGGATAAAAGTATATTCAAAGCAGAACCGATGGGATTAAAAATTTAAATATTAAGTTAGTATGTTATGGACTGATAGATAAAATTAGTTATAGGGTTCTGCAATGAGAATTAAACAAAAGAATATCATTGAGTTCTAGTTAGTGAATATATTCACAATATAAATTTAATCATCCATGAGGAACCCTATATGAACATATAGGAATAAAGAAAAAATATATATGGAGGTATTATAATATGGCGGTTTTAGGAATTTTCTTAGCATTAGGACTACTAATTTTTTTAGCGTATAAGGGCTTCTCAGTTGTAGTTATGGCTCCAGTGTGCGCACTAGTAGCTGTTTTATTATCTGGAATGTCTATTTTACCAAGTTACACAGAAATATTCTTACCTAATTTAGCAAACTATCTAAAAGTTTATTTCCCATTCTTCTTATTGGGAGCTATATTCGGTAAAGCAATGGAGGAATCCGGCGCAGCAAAAGCTATTGCTAAAGCAATAGTAAACAAATTAGGTAAGGAGAGAGCAATTTTAGCAGTTGTTTTATCTTGTGCAATTCTTACTTACGGTGGCATAAGTCTTTTCGTTGTTGCTTTTGCTGTATATCCATTTGCTGCTTCTGTTTTCAAAGAAGCAGATATACCAAAGAGACTTCTCCCAGTAACTATTGCATTAGGAGCATTCACATTTACTATGGATGCTTTTCCGGGAACACCACAAATACAAAACTCAATACCAATGAAGTTCTATAACACAGACCTTTATGCGGCTCCAGTTGTTGGTATCATAGCAACAATTATCATTTTATGCGGAGGTTTGGCTTATATAGAGTGGCGTAAACGTACAGCTCAGGCAAAGGGAGAAGGATATGGTACAGGGCATAAAAACGAACCTGAATTTGATGAAAATGAAGCTTTACCAAGCTTTGGTATGTCACTATTACCGTTGGTATCTGTGCTTATAGTTACTTTAGTTCTTCAAAAAGTAGTTTTTCCAAATTGGAATATCGCATCTTGGGCAACTCAAGCGCCATATAATATGGCTGAAGGCGGAATTACAGGAACAATGAATAACTGGGCACTTATTATCGGGCTTCTTGTTGGTAGTATACTTGCATGTTTATCAAATCCAAAAACTATGAAAGTTACTATACCTAAAGCTATCAACTTAGGTGCGATTGGTTCATTCTTAGCTATACTTAACACATCTTCAGAAGTTGGTTTTGGTAATGTTATCAAATCACTTCCAGCATTTAAATCTATAGCTAATGCTTTAATAGGAATTAATTCTAATGGTAGTCCGCTTCTTTCTGAAGCAGTTGCTGTAAATGTTCTTTCAGGGACAACTGGTTCAGCATCAGGCGGTATGAGTATAGTTCTTGACATGTTCGGTGAAAAATATATGGCATGGGCAGCAGCTACAGGTACGAGTCCTGAATTACTTCACCGTGTAGCTTCAATGGCTTCAGGCGGTATGGATACATTACCGCACAATGGAGCTGTTATTACACTTTTAGCAATTACAGGGTTAACTCATAAGCAAGCATACAGAGACATTTTCTTTATAACTGTATTAAAAACAGGGACATGTTTCATAATGATATTCCTTCAAAGTTTCTTACACTTTGTATAAAAATTGAAAGCAGAGAGGATTACGAATATTGTAAACCGTATTTTTAAGTTTTCATAAGATCAATATAAAGAGACAATTATAAGTGATGGTGTTACAATAACAAGCATAAGAGTAGAGGCTTAATAATAAATAGTTCTATAGAGTAGTGTGAAATCTACTCTTTTTTATTCTCTAGGAATTTATATTCAAATTAAATAGGTGGATAAGTTATGGAAAAGACAGATTAAGAAAGTTATGAGTTGTAAAGAGAATAAAAAGGAAAATATATTCGCCTGCCAAATTTTTCTCACATTCGTTCGAAAAGGCAGATGCGTAAAAAAAATCTACACCTATGAAAAGAGTTCGGAGCACAATACGGAACTTAACCACAGTCGCCTGCGATTTTGTTCTTTTTATATAGGAGTGTTTTATTATTCTATTAGTATATAGTGTGAGAAAAAAGTCATCTCTACATTAAGTACATGGGGTAAAAAATCATACATCTCCAACGTAGGTGTATAAAAATGAAAAATTTTATTTACAAGAGCAAATTAGGATAATGAAATAGCAAAAACTTTAAATGTAGAACTATATGTCAAAAGCAGAGTTTGAAAAAATATGAATAGGAATGAGATTCTAGAAAAATATAATCTAGAGACATATATTAACACTGAATTAAGTCAGAATTATAAAGATTTAGAATTTATACTAAAGATATATTGAAAAAGATGGAGAAGAAAATCTGGATTTATTTTCTGAAATGTTTTGTGCTGATAAAAGTGATAGTATCAGTAATTTAAAGAAAGAATTAAATTGGAAAGAGTAAAATGCACAAGATGTCAAAATCAATTGATGTTATATAGAAATGAGGATATTCTTACTTATACAATATTTTATGGAAAATGTTCACTTTTAATCAATTTCAGACATAAATCCTCATGGAGAACCTGCAGGGGGGCAGTTATAAATTCATGACCAACACCTCAGAGGTCCAGAAAATTTTGTGATAAATTAACCCTACATAATTGTGCAGGAATAGTCGGATGGATAAATATGATTTCTGATATTCTATAGATGAAAGGAAGGTTACTAAATGGATTCGATAAAAAAAATGAATGAAGTATTAAATTATATTGAAGAAAATCTTGATGGTGAAATTGATTTTAAAAAAGTAGCAAGATTAGCATTTTGTTCAGAATATCATTTTCAAAGAATGTTTTCTTTTCTTGCAGGAGTTTCACTGTCTGAGTACATTCGTAGAAGACGTTTTACCTTAGCAGCTTTTGAACTTAATAATAGCAATATAAGAATAATTGACTTGGCCGTTAAGTATGGATACCAGTCAGCAGATTCATTTACAAGAGCGTTTCAAAATTTGCACGGGATAACGCCATCGGAAGCTCGATATAATGGAAAATCATTAAAATCATATCCAAGAATGACTTTTCGTTTATCAATTGAAGGAGGAAATGAAATGAACTATAAAATTGAAGAGAAAGAAGCATTTAATATAATTGGTATTAAGAAAAGAGTACCTATAATTTTTAATGGAGTAAATCCTGAAATTGCTAAGATGTGGCAAAGCTTAACTGTTGAAAATATCAATGAATTGAAAGAATTATCTAATACAGAACCAAGGGGACTAATAAGTGCATCTTTAAATTTTTCAGAAGGACGAATGGAAGAAAAAGGAGAGCTTGACCATTATATAGGTGCAGCGACTACCAAAGAGTGTCCAGATAACTTATCAAAACTTGAAGTTCCTGCTTCAACATGGGCAGTATTTGAAGCTGTAGGACCATTTCCAGATACATTGCAAAATATTTGGGGACGCATCTATTCTGAATGGTTTCCATCTTCAAACTACGAACAAAAACAAGGGCCAGAGATCTTATGGAATGAGAATAAAGATGTAACTTCACTAACTTTTAAAAGCGAAATATGGATACCGGTTATAAAAAAGTGCTAGTATAGATAAGTAAAAAAATAAAGAAGAAGCAGAAATATCACATTATTCAGAAATGAATTTTGTGGTATTTCTTTATACAGCAGATGTCAAGAAAATTACCGTTACTCAAGGAAATGTATCTTGTGGAATTTAAGGTGAGAAATGAATATAAAAATATTAAATATACAGTCTGGTAATATGTTATAACTTGTAAGCCCCACACCCCTATCAACTCCTATAAATATTATTTTTTATAACTTGTTAAGCTTTTTTAATTTAGGATAAAAAATTGGAATTTTAAATTAGGACCTCTGGGGTAATAGTAGTGAGTTTAAGAATGACTTGATATCTGATATAAATAACAATATTAAGAAAGTAAAAAAAACAATATTCAGTATGGTTATCGAACTGAATATTGTTTTTTAAAAGAGCATAACAATCTTAACTAGCACAATAAAAGATAGTTTATTATCATATAAAAATCTTTCGACTAATAATACAACAAATCACAACCTAATAATCATGTTTTGCTCCACCAAACAACATATTTACTCAACTCAATATAACCTCACGGCTATATAAAATCAATTCAACACATTGAATAATGTTAACTCGACCTTAAATAATAAGTTGGAGTACTATTATAATAGATATAAATCAACTATAATAAAACTTTTCCCCATCATATAAAATCTTATCGCCGACTAATATAACAGCCATAATATTATGACCATTATATAATCTTTGTTCGACCTATATACACCCTAACTCAAGAGCATATATAAATCTTTGCTCAACTGTTATGTTCCTTATAATATTAATATGTGTAATTTTAGTTATAGTATACACAAAATAAAATTGTAACTTATGGAAGTGGATGAGGACTATTTTCTAGCAATATGTGAGGACTTTTCCTTTACTTTTAGCTTCTATGTCAAAATCAAGAAAGATAATATTTTTAATTATTTAGTGCGATAACTCTATAGAATACTATGAGTTATTTGTGTACAATGTCATATTATATTTCAGTATTTATAAAGAAAACTCATATTTCAACTGAAATATAGTATAATGTTTGTTAGAACAAAAGAATAACAATATATTTTGTAATTATAAATTCACAATTATTTTTGCAACATATATGAAGAAAGACAGAGAGGGAAAAATGAAGATTGCAGTTACTACTACAAGAGATGCAGATGAGAGCTTAAATTATAAAGCAAAAGGTGTATCTAAGGATTTAAATATATCATATATAAAAAGAGGTAATTTTAGTATCAAAGAAACAATTTTGAAAGATGGTTTTGACTATTTATTAATAGTTGAAAGAGACAAGATTGTTATAAAGGGAGAAGATAGTGCACTGTTTTGGCATCCTAATATGTCAGAACTTAAGGTTAAATCAATAAGACAAGGAAATAAGGAAGCCATAATAGAGGCAACAAAATTAGAAGAAGGAAATAGTATATTGGATTGTACATTAGGTCTTGCAGGTGATTCTCTTGTCTTTTCAGCAGTTGTTGGAGAAAAGGGATATGTAGTAGGGACGGAAATTAATAAGTATATAGCTTATTTAAGTAAATGTGGATTAGAAAACTATAATGGTGTTAATGGTAAAAATATAGATAATATAAAGGTTGTTAATGAATCATATGAAGATTATATTTTAAAGCAGGGAGATAATAGTTTTGATGTAGTATATTTTGATCCTATGTTTAAAGAACCAAATAGAAAATCAACATCAATAAATTCCTTTAGGGATTTTGCAGATCACAAAGGGTTAACAAAAGATATTTTAATGGAAGCACTTAGAGTATGTGCAAAAAGAGTTGTTATTAAAGAAAGACAAGGCTCTAATGATTTTGAAAAGCTAGGAATAGAAAAATATTATGGCGGCAAAAAAAGCGGTTCAATTATTTATGGAGTAATTGAAAAAACTATATAAAAAATTTAGATATAAATGAGAAATAGGCTGACACCAAAGGGGTTGAAGGTTTTTAAGTAAATATTGAAGTGTGTTTTATGTTCCCTCAGACTATTAGGTTTGGGGGAATTTTGCTTTAGGGGTCTAACATTTATGCAGAACTTGGGATATTGTGCTAAGGTTTGGATTTGGCGTAATTGTGTTTTAATGTTCCATCAATATTAAATTCAGATTCAGTACTAAAGTACTTATGCTTTTCAGATAGAGGATAGATTAAAAAGCTGATATTTTAAAGCCGATAAATAAAGGAGGATGAAGATGAAAGTAAGTGGCATTATTAGACCTTAATACTCATATATAAGAGTGTAAAAAAAGTCGAATGTATGGTATAATTTGTATTATATAGATGATTTTTTATATAAGACCTTGACGGGGAGGACGAAATGATAGATTTAAGCAACTTTGATGAGGAACAGACTAAAATAGTTCAACCAGAATTAGATAAGAGTAGTTCAGCTACAGAAATCGGGGATTTTTATGTTGTGGGTATTGGAGCATCGGCTGGGGGACTGGAAGCACTGGAACAGTTTTTCGCAAACATGACACCTGCCAGTAATATAGCTTTTGTAGTAATTCAGCACTTATCTCCTGAATTTAAAAGCCTTATGCCAGAAATACTATCCAGAAAAACGGAAATGGAAGTATATCAGATAAAGAATGGAATGAAAATTTCACCGGGGTGTGTTTACCTGAACCCCCCAAAGTTTAATGTTAAAATATCACAGGGGCAGTTTTTACTTGAGGAACAGGACCCAATACACAAGATTAATCTCGCTATAAACACTTTTTTTGAATCACTAGCTGAAGATATAAATGAAGAATCCATAGGAATCATACTTTCAGGTACAGGAAGTGATGGTACACGGGGGCTAGGGCAATAAAGGAAGCTGGCGGCATTGTAATAGCACAAGATATTAAGACTGCAAAATTCAACGGAATGCCTAAAAGTGTAATTGCCGCCAATATCTGCGATTTTATTTTATCTCCCTCAAGCATACCTGAAAAGTTGCTAAGATATACAAACCAATCTTCGATGATAAATGTAATAGAGGACGAAGCGGAAAAGGTTGATGAAACAACGGATATTTTATTGCAAATTTACAATATAATTAAAAATTTGCATTCCACTAATTTCAGCCTCTATAAGCAGGGGTATGTCCTTCGATGCCTTAATAGAAGGATAAGAATATGTCAAATACAAACACTAGAGGGGTATCTTTCGTACTTAAAGGAAAATCAAGAAGAGATTGAGTGTTTATACAATAGTTTATTGATAGGAGTAACAAGATTTTTTAGGGACTTCAATGCTTTTGAGCTGATAAAAAATGAAGTTATCCCTGAAATTATTGGCAAGAAGACAGACAATGCTGTTGTCAGGGTTTGGGTGGCTGGATGTTCTACTGGGGAGGAAGCATATTCACTTGCAATATTATTTAAAGAGTATATGAATAGAATCCAAAGAAATATAAATATAAAGATTTTTGCTACAGATATTGACATTAAATCAATAGAATATGCCAGCAAGGGAGTTTATCCAGAGAGTATCTCTGAAGATTTATCACTTGAGCGTTTGAACCGTTACTTCATAAAAAAAGGGGACGGCTACCATGTTTCAAGATACCTTCGTGAAATGATTATTTTTTCAAGCCATAACGTAATAAATAATCCGCCTTTTTATAAAGTTGATCTCTTAACTTGTAGAAATCTGTTAATATATTTCCAACCTGATCTTCAAAAAAGGATTATTTCAACTTTTCAGTTTGCTCTTGAAACAAATGGATTTATGTTTTTAGGGACAAGTGAAACTACCGGAGAAATGGGTAAATATTTTTCTACCTTTGATGCAAAGTGGAAAATTTATAAAAAGAAGGATATAAAGAAGCGTCCACTCATAGACGATTTTTCCGTTATATCCACAGGTATAAAGGTAATTAAGTCAAAACCTGAAGAAGATTATTTTACTCCAGTGGAAAGGAACAAGCGAGAAATGGAAGATATCAATACAATTTTAATAGAAGAATGTCTACCACCAAGTGTGCTGGTTGATGAGAATGGTAGGCTTGTACAAATTTGTGGTGATGTGGATAAATACTTGAAGATGCCTAGGGGAATGATATGCTATGACATTCAAAAGATGGTGCCTAAGGAGCTATCAACTGCTGTTGGAACTGCAATCAGCAAGGTTAGAAAAGAGAGAAAAACCGTTGCTTATTCAAATATTAAAGTCAGGTTAGTCCGAGAAGAAAATAACATTAATCTTGTTGTTAAACCACTGTTTACAAAGAAGAGTGGTTTACTTATTCTTGTAATATTTGAAGAAATTAATAGTGTCGGCAGCCACAAAGACTATGTTGAAGATTTTGATACAGTAAGTGAATTGCATAGCCGTATAGCTGACTTAGAACAAGAGCTTCAGTATACCAAGGAGAGCCTTCAATCCTCCATAGAAGAGTTAGAGACTTCAAGCGAAGAGCTCCAATCAGCCAATGAGGAATTGTTGGTTTCAAACGAGGAAATGCATAGTACCAACGAAGAACTTCAATCCGTCAATGAAGAATTAATGGTTGTAAACACACAATACCAGTATAAGCTACAGGAACTCGCTGATTTAAATAACGATATGACAAATTTCTTAAATAGTACAACTATAGGTACTTTGTTTTTAGATATTAACCTACGTGTAAGGAAGTTTACACCAGCTATTGCAAAGGAAATTAATCTTATAGAACAGGATATCGGCCGCCCAATTGGCCATATAGCACATAACTTTAAAAATGAGGATTTAATTGAAATATCTCGTAATGTGATGGATAACCTAATTTCAGTTGAAAAGGAAGTAAAGAGCATAAGCAATAAGTGGTATATACTAAGGTATTCTCCATTCCTTACAAATGAAAATGTTATTAAGGGTGTTGTTATCTCTCTTGTTGATATTACATCTCGGAAGGAAGCAGAAGAAAGTCAACGTAAAAGTAAAGAAAAGTTACAGGAGGCAATTTCATTAGATCAATTGAAAGCTGATTTCTTTAGCAACCTTTCCCATGAGCTTAGGACGCCGTTGAATGTTATTATGAGTACCTTGCAGCTTTTAGAAAGCCAAAGGAAAGCTATAGAGGATAAGGATGTAGCTGATAAGCAAGAGAAGTATTTTAATATCATGAAACAAAACTGTTACAGACAGTTAAGACTTGTAAATAATATGATTGATAGCACAAAAATTGATTCAGGTTTTTTTGAAATCTGTAAGCAGAATCATAATATTGTAGAGATTGTTGAAAATATTACATTGTCAGTAGCAGACTATATTGAAAACAAAGGCATAGAACTGGTATTTGATACAGATGTAGAAGAAAAGATTACAGCCTGCGACTTAGATAGCATTGAAAGAATTATACTAAACCTTTTATCAAATGCGATAAAGTTTACTGACCAGGGTGGCATTATAAATGTGGGTATAAAAGATAAGGGTGAAACTATTGAAATTTCTGTAAAGGATTCGGGTATTGGTATACCAGAAGACAAACAAAAGATTATTTTTGACCGATTTAGACAAGTAGACAAATCTCTTACTAGAAATCATGAAGGTAGCGGTATAGGATTATCACTAGTTAAATCCCTAGTTATTATGCATGAAGGTGAAATTTCAGTCCAAAGTGAATACGGTAAAGGAACAGAGTTTCTCATTGAAATACCGGTAAAAACAGTTACAGAAGAAAATACTGCAATAAAAGCAGAAATCAAACAGGAGGGAAATGTGGAAAAGATAAATATAGAGTTTGCAGATATTTATAAATTAAAAAAGTAATTACTATGTATCAACTAAAAAAATTCAGATAGATATAAATTGATGATTGTATTAAAATAAAACCTTGGTTTTGACTATTTATCATATAAATGGTGATACTCAAAAGAAAGGACTTTATGAAAGGTTTAAATAATAGTTAGTTTAGTGTACAATGGGATAAATATTAATCATAGATGAGAGGAAATTGAAATGAACGGAACAAAGAGAAGCAATATTAAAATAGGAGCAACGGTTTTAGTTGTTCAAAAGCAGGATCAACGTACAGGAAAATTGACAGAAGGAATAGTGGCGAAGATACTTACTAATTCACCAGAGCATCATCGTGGCATAAAAGTGATGCTTGAGAGCGGTATTGTGGGCAGGGTAAAAGAGATAAAGTAACAGTTATTATATTATGTAACTTATGAACAATCAATGGAAGCAGTAGGAGTAACCTGAGGAGAAATTATAAACATTGATTATAGTTGGAGCGATATAAATATTTATCATAAAGATAGTGTCATATATGAAAGTATGGATTGCTGTGAGTCAAGCATTTAAGAACTTGAGGTTTAGTATAATAAAATACAGTGAATATTATTGATAAAAACTTAATGAAATTGGCACAATAAAAATGAAAAACACTATTAGATATAGTGTTTTTCATTTTTTTAAAGTATCCATACCTGTAAAAACAAACCCAATAATCTCATAAATTAGAAGTTCTTGAGGGATTGGTCTCTTCTGAACTTCCCATTTGTAAATTACATTATAAATAGAAGTGCTCATCATTGTTGCAACTAATTGGGCACGTATTTGTTCATTTTCAGCTAATTCATGTTCTTTTATAAGTAATGCATAAATCGTAGAATATAGCTCACAAGATATTTTATCTCCTATTAAAGGTAAAATAGAGTCAAAACCGCATTTGCAGATGCTTTTTACCATTTCGAAGTACTCACAAACGCAAAGAATGAGGATTCGTATAGTATTCTCATTTAGGCGCATCTCGCCTAGGAGTTTATGGGAAAAGATCTCAGAGAATTTCTCTACTATGACGGTGTCCAGTAGTGCATATTTATCTGCAAAATGTGCATAGAAGGTCGCACGGTTTATGGTCGCTGTGGTAGTAATATCCTTAACTGTAATGGAGTCAAAGCCTTTTTTAGTAACCAATGAAATAAAAGCATTGATAATAAGATCACGGGTTCTTTTTACTCTAGGATTATTTATATTTACTGACATATCATTACCTCATTTAAAAGAATTTTAGTTAAACTCATATTGTAAATAAAGTGTTTTATAAGCAACACTTTATAAATTTTGTTGGTTGAAAAATATATAAGCTAATTTTATAATCATTATAAGCAACACGAGTTGTTTTTGCAATATAGGTTGCTAGAATAATTGTTTGAAATAAATATCTATTACTAGGAGGTAAATATGTCAACTATAAATCCGAATTGTAAATGTATAAATAAAAGCTGTAAAAATCACGGGAATTGTAAAGCCTGTCGAGAGGCTCACAAATCACAATCATATCTTAATCAAACATATTGTCAGGCTGGTGCAGTTAAATTCATAACTAAAGGATTAATATCTAAGTTAAAGTTACATTCTTAGCATATAACCTAGCAATTCAACTACGGACTTACTATAAAATAAAAAGGGTGTGAGTGTTGAAATATGAATTTAGATAATCCGATTTTCAAGAAGTCAATTATAGAAGTTATTAAAGCAAGAACATCTATGAGGTCATATAATGGAGTGCCTTTGGACAAAACAATTGGCGATAGCATAATAGATGTTATAAATCAGGTTAAAGCACCTTTTGGCACAAATATACGAGTTAAGCTGATAGACTCTAAAGATTCAAATTTAAAGCTTGGAACTTATGGTGTTATAAAAGGAACTTCTACCTTCATAGTCTCATCAATTTCAAAATCAGATAATGCATTAGTTGATTTAGGATATTCATTGGAAAGAGCAGTATTGTATGCAACTGGTTTAAATTTGGGTACATGTTGGTTAGGTGGGACCTTTAATAAAGGTCAATTTGCAGAGGTTATGGAGCTTAAAGATAATGAAATCCTTCCAATAATTATACCTGTAGGGTATCCCAGTGAATCAAGAAGAGGCATGGATACTTTCGTTAGGTTTATGGCAGGTTCTAAAAATAGAAAAGCCTGGTCTAAACTATTTTTTGATGTAGATTTCAATACACCTTTAAAGGAGCTTGAAAGCTTAGAGTATTTTATTCCCCTTCAAATGGTAAGGCTTGCACCTTCAGCAGCAAACAAGCAACCTTGGAGAATAATTAAAAGTTCTAATTCATACGATTTCTATTTAGAACAAAGTAAAGACTCAAAAAGTGATAGTTATAATGATATGCACAAAGTTGATATTGGCATAGCTATGTGTCATTTTGAGTTAACTTCAGCAGAATTAGGGTTAGTGGGACATTGGGAGAAACTACAACTTTCCTCTCAAGATAATAAAAAATATATTATTTCTTGGGTTAGAAAATAGGGAAGGAGATTACATATATTTGTCTTAACTAAGGAAACATTAACTACTCACATTAGTAGATGAATTGATGGAAACAAAATTACTTAAGATAGCAGAAATTGCCAGACAAAATCCAAAAGAAAAATTTACATAATTATACCACTATATCAATAAAGAAATGCTTCTGAAATGCCATAAGCAATTGTTAGGAAATAAAGCGACGGGGATACATGACGTAGCAAAACAAGAATATTCTAAAGAACTAGATGTGAATGTGAAAGTTATTAAACTTGGAGAATAGAGCAGGGGTTAGGTACGCTTCGCCTCCACCAAATAAGAACTAGGATTTTGATACAATGCAAAGCCACTGATTTCAGTGTTTCTTTGATAAACTCTGGCAGAAGGTTTTAAGATTTAGAGTTAGCTGTGGTGTGTACTTTTTAGCGATTAATAAATAGAAATATTTCAATAGTGTATGTTATTAATGATATAGAGTGAGTTTTGTGTCAAATTCTATTAACTTAATGGGTTTGTATGGAGAAGGATTATATGTTTTGGTAGAATTGTAGAAGGTTGCACTAGTTTTGTAAGAATTTTGTCAGAAGTGCATTTTAGAATATGTACATGAAGATATGATCTTCGTAATTATATAATGTTTCAAAATACAAGATTAGAGAAATTGCTGGAGGTAACCTAAGTGAGAAAGCGTAATAAAAAAATTATATTAATGTTAATATCCTTATTTTCATTAACGCTATTGAGTGGCTGTAATAAAAAAGAAATTAAAAATGAAGATGTCAAATAACTCTAAGATTGTAATGGCAGGTTTAAGCTCAATTTGCAGGTTATTTCGTTGCAAAATTATTAAATTGCAGTTGTTTTAGTTACTTTTTAGGAGACTAGAATAATTGCAATTTTTGTTTTATTACAATTTAGTCACTTAAAAATCGTATAGGCTGTTATAATAGTGTTAAATCTATAAGAGAGGTGATATAACTTGAAAATTTTACTAGTTGAAGACGATAAAATTATTGCATCTGGACTAGAATATTCCTTGAAGCAGGAGGGGGTTGATACAATGGTTTGTTATGATATTTCCTCAGCTAAGGGTGTTATAGAAGATAATAAATTTAATCTATGCTTATTTGACTTATCGCTGCCCGATGGAAGTGGATATGAACTATGTAAGATAGTTAGAGAAAAAGATGATACACCTGTCATATTTCTAACTGCTTGCGATGATGAAGTTAATGTAGTAATGGGACTTGATATTGGTGCAGATGATTATATAACAAAGCCTTTTCGTATCAGAGAACTTATTTCTCGCATAAGGTCTGTAATACGTAGATATGGTAAGGACAGCAGTTCAAAAGCAATATTAGAATTAAATAATATTCGTATTAATACTCTTGATGCAAAGGTATATAAAAATGATGCAGAAATTACTTTAACAGCGCTTGAATATCGTCTATTGCTAATCTTTGCAAATAATGCAGGGCAGGTTTTATCAAGGAATCAACTCTTAGAAGGAATATGGGATGTAGCAGGAGATTTCGTAAATGATAATACGCTAACAGTTTATATAAAAAGGATAAGAGAAAAGCTAGAAGATGATCCACAAAAGCCTATAATTATAAAGACAGTCAGGGGTTTGGGATATAAGGTTGGTGATTAAAATGATAAGAAATAGAGAGGTTAGAGTGTACTTTATTATTGCTTTTATAGTATCTACGATAGTAGCAGCCTGTATTTTTTTCTTGAATGTTCTAGCAGGAATAATTTCTTTTATAGCCTTTGTTATCTTGTTTGTTAGTAGTTTTTGGTTTATTAAAAGAGAATATGGAGAGCTTGAGAAACTCTCTGGTTATTTGAGGCGTATTTGCAATGGAGAGTATTCACTGGATATTAGAGATAATGAAGAGGGAGAACTAAGCATTCTTAAAAATGAGATTTATAAGGTAACTCTTATGCTTTCAAAGCAAGGGGAACTTCTTAAAAAAGAGAAAATGCAGCTTGCTGATGCAATATCGGATATATCCCATCAGCTGAAGACACCGCTTACATCTATGAGGGTTATGTCAGACTTATTAAGCAATAATGACCTAGAGGCGGAAAAAAGAATTGAATTTACTAATAATATTGAAATGCAGCTTGATCGTATGCAGTGGCTGTTAACTTCTTTACTAAAGCTATCTAAAATAGATGCTGGAACGGTGAGCTTTAAAAAGGATAGAGTAGCTGTATCAGAACTAATTAGAAAATCAACTGAGCCTCTCTTGATTCCTATAGAAATTAAGAATCAAACACTAGTGATAGAAGGCGGTAGTAATGTAAGCTTTACTGGAGATTTATACTGGACTACAGAGGCTTTAATCAACATAATAAAAAATTGCATAGAGCATACTGGAGAAGATGGAAGAATATCTATCTTCTTTGATGAAAATCCTTTGTTTACAGAAATAAAGATTTTAGATAACGGAAGTGGAATAGAAAAAGAAGATTTACCATATATTTTCAAGCGATTTTATAAGGGCAAAAATGCAGGTGAAGATAGCGTGGGAATAGGCCTTGCTATGGCTAAAACCATTGTTACAAGTCAAAATGGAGATATAAATGTAAGCAGTAGGAAAAATGAGGGGACATGTTTTATTATAAAATTTTATAAGGTAACGGTATAAAGGATAGATATTTATATCAAACAAAATTTAAAGCTTAAATATTCATAAGTGACTAAATTGTAATAATAAAGTCACTGTAAAGTCATCTGAACTATATATACTAAAACCATGATAAAAAAACTTGGAGGTTTTAAGATGGAAATACTAAGAATAGAACACTTATCTAAGGTATATGGCAGTGGGGATACTGCGGTGAAGGCACTTAATGATGTATCCTTTTCAGTAGAAAAAGGAGAATTTGTCGCAATTATTGGACCATCAGGTTCAGGAAAATCAACTTTGCTTCATATGCTTGGAGGGGTAGATAGACCGACTAGTGGTAAGGTTTTAGTAGATAATACTGATATTTATAATTTAGATGAAACACAGCTGGCTATCTTTAGGCGCAGACAAATCGGACTTATATATCAATTTTATAATCTTATTCCAGTACTCAATGTAGAAGAAAATATTACTCTTCCACTACTGCTTGATGGACACAAAGTAGATAAGAAGCAGTTTGATGAGATAATAAAAATACTTAACTTAGAGAAAAGGCTCAATCATTTGCCTAACCAACTTTCTGGTGGACAACAACAAAGAGTGTCTATAGGAAGAGCTCTTATAAGTAATCCGGCTATAATGCTTGCTGATGAGCCAACTGGAAATCTAGATAGTAAGAATAGTAGTGAAATAATTGATTTATTAAAAATGTTTAATAAAACTTTTAACCAAACCCTTATAATAATTACTCATGATGAGCGTATTGCATTACAAGCTGACAGAATCATAGCAATAGAAGATGGTGAAATTAAAAAGAATGAGGTGATTCGCTCATGAATATAATAAATAAATTGACTTTAAGGCATTTAAAATTAAATAAAAAGAGAACAATTGTAACTATAATAGGTGTAATTATCTCAGCGGCAATGGTAACTGGTGTGGCTACTCTCGTAGTTTCTTTTATGGATGTAATGCAAAGACAAAGTATAGCTAATGAAGGGGAGTGGCATGTTGTCTATAAAGATATTGATAACGTTCAGCTCCAGTCAATAAAAAGTGATAAAAATACGAAGAATGTTATTTTGAGTAGGGATTTAGGATATGCAGTGTTAAATGGAAGTAAAAATGTTAGTAAACCTTACTTATTTATACAGGAGTACAACAAAGAAGGTTTTAGGAAGTTTCCAGTTGAATTAAGTAAGGGAAGGTTCCCAAAAGCTACAAATGAAGTTGTAATTTCAGAGGACATTATAAACAATGCTAAAGTTAACTACAAAATAGGAGATACTCTAACTGCTGATATTGGAAAGAGATATTCCGACAATAGAGTTTTGACACAGAACGATTATTTTCAAAAGAATAAAGATACTCTTGGAGAAACTTTAATAAAGGAAAATACAAAAACTTATAAAATTGTAGGTATAATAAAGCGTCCTAAGTTTGAGCCCACATGGGCTCCAGGTTTTACAGTACTTGGTTATGTAGATGAAAATAATGTTACTTCGCAGGAAAAAGAAAATGCGTTTGTAATATTAAAAAGTATTAACAGAGGACTATTTGATCATGCAAAAGATATAGCAGTACAAAATAAAATAAAAGCAGTAGAGTTTAATAATAGCTTACTTAGATATCATGGAGTTGTTAAGGATGATTCAATGCACAATATGATTCTTGGTCTATCAGCTATAATGATTATAATAATAATGGTTGGATCTATTTCGCTCATATATAATGCTTTTGCTATTTCTGTATCAGAACGTTCAAGGTATTTAGGAATGCTATCAAGTGTAGGAGCTACTAAAAGACAAAAGAGAGATTCAGTGTTTTTTGAAGGAGCAGTTATAGGAGTAATAGGTATTCCAATTGGAATTATTTGCGGATTTTTAGGTATGAGCCTTACGTTCCTATGTGTAAACTCTATGATTAGGGGTGTTTTGGGAGTTACTGAAAACTTTAGGGTAGTTGTATCGCCATTAATTGTTATTGCTGCCATTGTAGTTTCTGCTCTTACTATACTAATATCAACATATATTCCTGCAAAAAGAGCTTCAAGTATATCTGCTATTGATGCTATTCGTCAAACCTCGGATATAAAATTAACAGGTAAAGAGATAAAAACTTCAAGGTTTACAGAAAAAGTGTTTGGTATTGAGGGAAATATAGGACTTAAGAATTTAAAAAGAAATAAAGGTAGATATAAGGCAACAGTATTTTCTTTGACTATCAGTATGGTATTGTTTTTAAGTGTAAACTCTTTTGCTTCGGATTTAAAGAAGTCTGTTATTTTAAGTCAAGATGGAATAAGTTTTGATATAAATGTATTAATAACAGGTAAAAATGTTGAGGAAAAAAACAATACAATTAAAAAAATAAGCGCTCTTGATAACATAAAAGAGCTCAACCAAGTAAATACTTTTGATGCAAGGGTATGGATTAATGAAAACTCCATGGCAGACTACTTGAAAGGTGATGACAAGAGTATAATGAAAAATGGAGCATATCCTTATAGTATTAATGTAAATGCATTAGATAACGAAGCTCTTAAAATATATGCAAAAGAAGTTGGAGTAGATTTTAACTTATTAAAAGATACAAATAAGATTTCTGCAATAGTTATTGATACAGTTAAATATAAAGATATGCAGACTAAAAAATATATTCAAACAAGGGCCGTAAAAGTAAATAAGGGAGAGAAGCTAGATTTACTTTATCATAACTTTGAAACAGAAAAAGATGAGCCGCTAACATCAGTAGAAATAGCAGCTGCTACAGATAAATTACCGACAGGAGTTTTTTCTCAAGAGGCAAATCCAGGGTTTAACATTATAGTATCTAGAGAAGTATTTGATAAAATAATAGGTGTTCGTGGGAATATAGTTGAAAGCATAGATACAAACTTATTTATAAAGAGTAATGATCCTGTAACGCTTCAGACAGATATTGAAACTATTATAAATGCTGGAGGGGACAATAGAATGTCTATTCAAAATGTATTTATGAATAGACAAAGAGAAAATCAGATCATTGTACTTATGTCAGTTTTTGGATATGGATTTGTTGCACTAATTATAGCTATCTGCGTTGCAAATATACTTAACACAATATCCACTAGTGTCGCTCTTAGAAAGAGAGAGTTTGCCATGTTAAAATCTGTTGGAATGACACCAAAAAGCTTCAATAAAATGATAAACTATGAAAGTATATTCTATGGCATTAAATCACTTGCATATGGACTTCCAGTAAGCATTGGAATAATGTATTTAATTCATAGAATAATCATGGGAAAATTTAATTTTCATTTTATTCTTCCATGGGTAAGCATTTTATCAGCTGTAGTTTCTGTATTTATAATTGTGGGTGTAGCAATGCTTTATTCTAGCTCAAGAGTAAAAAAGGAGAATATTATAGATGCACTCAAGAGTGAATAGTATGAATAGAATTATTTAATATCTATATTATTTGGAATATTAGGCACATGAAAATAAATAACAAGTCCAAATATGCTAGCAGATGGACTTGTTATTTATTTGACTGTACCTTACATTGTTAATGGAGATATTTTTCCTTTAAGATTATCTGTATAGGCTAGTTTTCCATCCACAGTTATTACAACAGCACCCATACCCTTAATTCTATTAACTCTATGAATAATTGAAGATGCATCTAATCCAAACAATTTTGTAGTATATATATCGCAGTCTATGGATTTATCGGCAATAATAGTTAAAGAAGCTATATTACTTTCTATTGGGTAGCCTGTTTTGCTGTCAAATATATGGTGGTATTTAAGTCCATCCTTTTCAAACACTCTTTCATATATTCCTGAGGTTACAACGGATTGATCTTTTATTCTGACAAGTGCCACTGCATTTCCTCTTGGTAGAAACGGATTTTGTATTCCAACCTTCCAGTCACCGCCTTCAGATGGTGATTCTCCAAAGACGAGAACATTACCGCCCATATCTACCATAGCTGAAACAGCGCCATTTTCCTTAAAGAATTCCATAACTTTATCAGCAAAATAGCCTTTAGCTATGGCTCCAAGGTCTATTTCAATGCCTTTTTTTAAGAAGTACACGGTCTTTTTTTCATCATCTAGCTGTATATTTTCAGGCTTTAAAAGTTCCAGTACCTTTGCGATAGCTTCTTTCTCTGGTACATGTGCCTCCTTAAAACCTATTCTCCATAATTTTATTAATGGTCCTATTGCAATATTTAAATATGTATTCTCACATAGGCTATGTTTTTTTCCTATCTTTATCAGCTCATAAAGCTCTGCATTCACTTCTTGCGGAGCTAGTGGAGCTGTTTTTTTTAGCATCGCGAGCTGTGAGTTATCACTGTTAGCACTAAAGACTTCTTCATAATTAATCAGCATATCACAAGCCTTTTCTGCAAGCTTTTCAGCAGCTTCTCCCTTTATATATAGAGAGATTTTTGTTCCCATAAGATATATTATCTTCGTATACTCATTCATTTTGCTCTCCTACAATGTAATTATTTTGTCCATGAATTAGAAATGCATCTATAAGGTCTTTATCAATATCAGTTAGTTTTTTTTCACTATGATATGCTATAAAATAATCTAAACTCAGCTCATCAATTGGAATTTGATATATGTTGTATTCAGATGGACACTCCTTTATATAGACGCTTTCTGGTATAAAAGTCAGTCCTAAATTACTAGCTGCAAGGTTACGTGCAGTATTTATTTCGGTGCTTTCAATTATGATTTTGGGTTCTACCTTATAAACGCTTAATAACTGATCTATCTGCTTTCTTATAGCAGAACCCTTGGAAGTTAGTATCAGCTTTTGAGACAATATCTTGGTTATGTCGATAGTTCCTTCTGGAATAATGGCGACATCTTTCTGATATAGATCACAGCAGCGAGGAATAATAGCACGGTATCCGTGTCTGCCCCAAGTAATAGAGTTTAAGTTCGGAGAAATATTTCTTGAATTTTGTCCAAGCCAAAAATCCAATTCACCATTCAGAATGAGTTTCTCATTTTTTTCTGGTAAAACCTCTGAAAGCTCTATTCTACAGTTTGGATGTATATCCAAAAACTTTGGTAAAAAAAGAGGTAAAAGGTAGGTTCCAAGGCTAGGAAGCACTCCTATCTTTATAACCTTGCTATCTATATCTGACACAGCTGATATTTCCCTAATGAGCCTCGCATAATTATTTTCTATTGAAGTTAAATACTGATAATATATCTTCCCCTGTTCGGTTAATCGATATGGAAGCTTGTTACGACTTATAAGCTCACAGTTTAACTGACTTTCTATCCTTTTAATACTCTGTGTCAAGTGAGGTTGAGAAATATAAAGTGATTTGGCAGCCTTGCCATAATTACTGTACTTTAAAATGGCATCAATATAATATAAAATATCCTGAGAATAGTATTTTGACATTTAATTCATCCTTTTGCGAAATATTTAGGCATATGAAAATAAATAACGAGTCCCCAATAGCCTTGCAAGTGGACTTGTTATTTATGTAATAGTGCCTTAACTCATATATTCTTGTGCTTGATTATAACAAATATGTTATCAAACTTCAATAAATAACTATTAGATATAATATATGTAACATGTTAAAATTATATCAAACAATTATTAAACTTATGAAGTTATGAAGTTATGAAGTTATGAAATTTTGAAATTTTGAAATACAGAAAGGGGATTACTATGAAGTATTTAGCAATTGTAGGCACTAACTCAGACGTGTCAACTAATCGTATGCTGCTTCAATTTATGCAAAAGCATTTTTCGAGTGAGGCAGAGATAGAACTATATGAAATTAAGGATTTACCTGCCTTTAATGAACCAGAGGATTCTGATGTTCCTGAAAAGGTAGCAGAATTATCGGATAAAATTTTAAAAGCAAATGGTGTAATAATAGCAACTCCAGAGTATGATCATGCCATACCTGCAGTTTTAAAGAGTGCTCTTGAATGGATTAGTTATACTAGTCAGGCGCTTACTGACAAGCCTGTTTTAATAGTGGGGGCTTCTCTTGGTACACTTGGTTCTTCTCGTGCACAGGCGCATCTTAGACAAATACTTGATTCACCTGAGCTTGCTGCAAGAATCATGCCAAGTAGTGAATTCCTTTTAGGAAAATCACAGGGGGCATTTGATAGCGCAGGAAATCTTATCTATTCAGATAAGTTATCAGAGCTTGATGAAATTTTCAGAGAGTTTCTTCTATTTACAGATATTACATCAAAACTTTTAGCAGAAAAAGTTTTACATAAAAAAGTTAAAAAATTCACTTGGGAAGAGTAGGAGGATTAATATCAATGAAATTTATAGCAATTGTTGGAACTAGTGCAAAAAGATCATATAATCGTAAACTCCTTCAGTTTATGAAAAAATATTTTGAGTCAAAGGCAGAAATAGAAATACTTGAGATTACTGATGTTCCTATGTTTAATCAATCTGATAATCAGTCTTCAAGTGAAGTTATACAGATGTTTAATAATAAGATTACAGCAAGTGATGGTGTTATTATAGCTACTCCTGAGTATAATCACTCAATTCCATCTAGTCTTAAAAGCTTAATTGAATGGCTAAGCTTTGATCTTCATCCACTTGCTGGTAAACCAGTAATGATCCTTGGTGCTTCTCTTGATGTCCAAGGTTCTTCACGTGCACAATTGCATCTTCGTCAAATCCTAGATGCACCAGGTGTTGATGCAAATGTAATGCCAGGATATGAGTTTTTACTTGGAAGCGCACACAAAGCGTTTGATGAGGAAGGTAATCTAAACAATGAAAGAACAATAGACTTCTTAGAAATATGCTTCCTACGTTTTATGCGTTTTGCAAAGATTTCAAATCAGCTTAATGAAGAAGAAGAGTTTACCTTTAAACCAGGAGTATATGAGGTAGATGCAATAGGTCACAGCGGAAGTCTTCCAATGAAGGTATCTTTTAGTGAAGACAGAATAGAAAGCATAGACATAAATACAGATGGAGAGACAGAAGGACTTGCAGATGTAGTTTTTGTAAGAATACCAGATAAAATAATTGAAGGACAGACATTAAATGTTGATGCTCTTTCTGGTGCTTCAGAAACTAGTAATGCTGTACTAGACGGTGTAGCTAAAGCAGTTAAGCTTGCAGGAGTTAACCCTGACATACTTAAGAGACGTCCAAAACCTGCTAGCAGTCTTATAAAAGAAGACGAAGAATATACTTGTGATGTAGTAGTTGTAGGTGGAGGCGGCGCTGGATTAAGTGCAGCTGCAACAGCGCTACAAAACGGTAAAAGTGCTATTGTTCTTGAGAAATACCCAGCAGTAGGTGGAAATACCATACGTTCAGGTGGTCCTATCAATGCTGCAGATCCAGAGTGGCAGATGCAGTTTGAAGAAAATAAAGGAGAAAGACATACAATTGAAGAGCTACTAGATACAGATGAGAGCTTAATTCATCCAGAATACATAGATGATTTCCGTGCACTTAGAGAAGAGTTTTCTGCTTATAAGGAAAAGTTTGGCACACAAAAGGGACATCTATTTGATTCGCCATTACTTCACAGAATGCAAACATATTTTGGTGGTAAAAGAACTGACCTTAATGGCAACACAATATACGGCCAATATGATCTAGTAAAGATACTTACAGACAGAGCTTTGGAAAGTGTTAAATGGCTAGAAGATATAGGGGTTGAGTATGATAAGAGCATAGTATTTGCTCCAGTTGGTGCACTTTGGCGTCGTGGTCATAAACCTACAAAAAGCCATGGTTCATCATTTATACTTGCACTAACAAAATATGTGCAAGATAACTCAGGAAAAATCATTACTGATAGCCCTGTAAAAGAATTCATCATAGAAGATGGTGAAATAAAAGGAGTTATAGCAACTGGTGTCAATGGCCAAAAGATAACTGTTCATGCAAAAGCAGTAGTCCTTGCAAGTGGTGGTTTTGGTGCGAACACAAAGATGCTAAAAGAATACAACACTTACTGGAGTGAAATAGCTGATGATGTAAAAACTACTAATTCATATGCTATGACTGGTGATGGAATATTACTTGGTAAAACTGTAGGTGCAGCACTTACAGGAATGGGCTTTACTCAAATGATGCCTGTAGCTGATCCTGAAACTGGTGAATTATTCAGTGGAGTTCAAGTACCTCCTGAAAACTTTGTAATGGTAAATAAAGAAGGAAAAAGATTTATTAATGAATTCTCTGGAAGAGATGTTTTAACAAAAGCTGCAATTGAACAGGGTGGTTTATTCTACCTTATAGCTGATGATGAAATAAAGAAAACTGCAGCTAATACAAGTCAAGAAAAGCTAGACCGTCAGGTAGAAGCTGGTACTTTATTTAGAGCGGATACCCTAGAAGAGCTAGCAGTAAAAGTTGGAATGGATCCTGCAGTTCTTGTAGACACAATTAATAAATATAATTCATATGTGGATGCTGGTTTTGATCCTGAATTCCATAAGGATACATTTAGCTTAAAAGTAGAGAAAGCACCGTTTTATGCTACTCCTAGAAAGCCAGCAGTTCATCATACAATGGGTGGGCTTAAGATAGACACTAAAGCTCATGTATTAGATGAAAATGATAAACCAATTAAAAATCTTTATGCTGCTGGAGAAGTTGCTGGAGGTATCCATGCAGGTAACCGTCTTGGCGGTAATGCATTAACTGATATATTTACCTTCGGAAGAATTGCTGGTAAAACTGCAATTGATGAAATGAAATAGTTAAGGCAAATGGGCTTATTATTTATTTGATTGTGCCTGATGTTTAGATAAAGAGCCAGATACAAAGACGAAGAGCCTATAACACGCATAAGTGAAAATGCTGTTATAGGCTCTTTCTCTTATTCTTCAATAGATATTGTACATTATAAAAATTAAGTTTTCTTTTAAATGTTCGGTAGAGTATACATGATATCGAAATTGGTAAAAGGACTGCAGATAGAGAATAATTGCTACTGAAGTTATGTACTAATTACAGCAAAAATATATTGACAAGTACAATTATATTTATTACAATTAAATTGTAATAAATGCTTAGTGATGCTATAAAAAAGATAAATTTTAGTTTTTGTATTTTTATAAAGCAAGGTGGTTTAGCCATATTAGCAATAATTCTATTAATTTATTTAATGTAGGAATTAACAGGAGAGGATTAAGAGAAGGTTTGATTTTTAATTAAAATTTTATAATATAAATATTAGGAAGGAAGTGTTAGAAATGAAAATAGAAGTATGGTCTGATTTTATGTGTCCATTTTGCTATATAGGCAAAAGGAGATTAGAAATTGCTTTAAATAAATTTGAATATAGGAATGAAGTTGAATTAGTTTTTAGAAGTTTTGAGCTTGATTTAGCAGCTAAAAAGAAATTTGATGGAAGTATTCATGAAATAATAGCAAAAAAGTATGGCATATCAGTAGAGCAAGCTAAAGTATCAAATAATCAAATTGTTGAACAAGCTAAGGCTATTGGTCTTGACTATAATTTTGATAATTTAATCCCAACTAATACTTTTGATGCACATAGGATAACACACTATGCAAAAACAGAAGGAAAGATGAATGAATTAGCAGAAAGAATTTTAAAAGCATACTTTATAGATTCTCTAAATATATCTGATTATAAAGTATTGGCTGGCCTAGCTGGTGAAGTTGGTCTTAATACTCATAAAGCATTAAATGTATTGGAATCAGATAAGTATGGAGCGGAAGTGAGAAGGGACGAAGAAATCGCCTCAAAGCTTAAAATAAACAGTGTTCCTTACTTTGTATTTAATAATAAATATGCAATATCTGGTGCGCAACAACCTGAGTTGTTTTTAGAGATATTGGAGAAAGTAAGAAAAGAAGAACTCTCATTACCAATAGAGAAATTTACAGTGGAAGAACAAAGTCAAGAAAATAATAGTTTAGGAACTTGTTCAGATGGCAAGTGTAAAATTTGAGACTGTATTGGAATGATTAATTTCTTAAAAAATTAATAAAGAACTAAGAGTTGGCTATTTCAAAATAGGAATTTAATTTCAATTTTGAAATAGCCTTTGATATTTTATCAGATAAAATAGAAAGTACTAATGAGTTGTTGACTTAAATTTAATTTATATATAAAATCAAATTTGTACTTAGGAATTAGCTTGATTTTATATACAGAGGAGATCGAATTATTTGAAGAAAAAGGATGATTATAATAAACAAATGAAAAATGGGAAAGAAGATACAGGTAAATGCATTGAGATGAAAAAGTTCAATGAAGAGGAAAAAGAAAATAATATATGCAAAAACTGTGGAGAACAAGCAAGTTATTTTAGTGATGAAAATAATGGTTGGCTATGTGAGGAGTGCAGGAGCATAGAAGATGGGTTAGATAAACTTGCTGATAAAATAGAGAAAAAGCTAAGTAAAAGAGTTTATTCTTTTGATTTAAATGAATTAATAAATTGTTTATCTAAAGATGAAATATATAATATAGCAAGAAATCTTGGAGTAAATAAGATATCAGGTTTAAATAAAGAAAAATTAATTGAAACATTACTTAAAGAATATAAGAATTTAGTTGAAAAAAGAGCTTTATTTTTTGACGAAGAAAGATATAAGATTTTAAAAAGTTATGTGGATAGCAAAGGTGTAAAACTTTTTGATGATATTGATGAAGAGGAAGCAGATAAGAGCGTATATTTTATACAGCAAGGAATGCTCTTTCCAATTGCAAAAGATGGGGTATCAATATTTTTAATGCCTGAAATAGTACAAGCATTAATAAAAGAAAGAAATAATATTGAATATAGACGTGTAATAAAATTTAATAGTGAAATTGTAAATATCTTTAGGGCAATGAATAAAGTATATGGTATTTTAAAATTAAAAGATGCTAAAGAAATGATAGAAAGATATTTGAATATAGAAAATTGTGAATTTGAAGAGTTAATTAGGGAGGCAACATATTACTACAATGAATATAGAGAAGAAGGAATATTTATTGTTAATAATGAAATAGATAAATTTGAGGAACTATTAAAGGATATAGATACAGAAAAAGATTTGAGTTATGCCATGATTTCGAAAGAAGAATTATTAAATATGTTAGAAGAAAATTGGGTTTATAATAGTAAAGCAGGAAAAATTTTTTATAAAGAGTTTACTAATATGTTTAGAGTAGATAGAGACATGCTAATAGCTATGATGGAAGATTTAATTTTTGATATTCAAGAAAATGAACCTAAAGATGCAGTAGATAAAATGATAGAATTAATTAATATTGAAAATGACGAAGCCAGATATGTTGCATCGAGTATGATGAATAAATTTGTTAAGAAAATTAGGTTATGGAGATATAAGGGTTCAACCACTAATGATATTAAATCAAATGTAGTTAGCTTAAAGGCAAATAAGGATATAAAAAGAAATGATCCTTGTCCATGTGGTAGTGAAAAAAAATATAAAAAGTGTTGCGGTAAAGATGAGAAGGTTATTAATTTATTTGAATAATTATTAGATAACTTTAATTAAGGAACCAGAAATAAAATAACAAATTAAGTATACAAAATATACAAGTATAATTATTAGTTATTTTCTTGACGGTTCCTTGTTAATTTTCAAAATATTATTCATTATAATTGCTCCTTTTATTTTATTGTGATAAAATTATCGCGTACCTTGATAATAATTTAATACAAATATTTTTATGAGTACAATTATTTTAACATATAGTATCTTAAAAGATACCAAGGAGTGTAAGCATGCAAGAAAACTTAAGCTTAGAAAATTTAAATGCAGAAGAAATATGGGAAAAGTTATATAACAAAGAATTAAATTGTAAGAAGAACATTTTAGAATATATTGATATTGCTAAGATACTAAAAAAGGGTGAGGCTGACCCAGAAAAGATTCAAGATACTTATAATTTTATCTATGATAATATTGAGAAGATGTCAGATAAAGTTAAACCTAATACTATTATGTATCTTCAAAATGAATTAAAAAATCAGTTTGGCAAATATGTAGTTGAAAAGGAGCCTAAAGAAGAAGATGCCTTTATAAAATTCTTTAAGGAGGCATACCCTGTAAAAGATAGAAGAAAAGATTTTACTTGGGTTATGATGAATATTAATAACATAGTGGAAGAACAAATTTGGACTACATTAATTCACATTAACAGAGAATATATATGTAAAAGAATTAAATTAGAAGCTGAAGAAAAAGAATCTATAATTAAAATGATAGAAAAGGTAATTAAAAAAGATAATATAAAATATATTAATCGAATAAAAAGTTTAGATAAAGTATTAAATAATTTAAATATTAAAATAGTAAATGACAAGGATAAATTCAAGGTTAAAAAATTATAATTATGTAAAAAGAATTTTAGTAATGCACAAGAGCATTGTTAAAATTCTTTTTTATTCTCTAGGAATTTATATTCGATTCAAATCTGTGGATAACTTATGAAAAGGCTGATTAAGAATGTTATGTTTTATAAAGAGAATAAAAGAGAAAATATATTCGCCTGCCAGATTTTTCTCACATTCGTTCGAAAAGGCAGATGCGTAAAAAAAATCTCCGGCTCCACAGTCGCCTGCGATTTTGTTCTTGATAAAGATTTTTAAAGCTGTAGTCATATTTTTTATATACAAAGTATAAGATTAGTGAAAATGGGCTATTGTTGAGCCTATTTTTGGGGGTTGTTCTTTTACTGGATCTACATGAATTACCATGCAGATATTCAAATCATTAGAAATTTCATTTTCAGCTGCATCAATTGTTTCATTCGTTATGGCCATTGCCCCTATATTAGAATTAGTCCATGTTTTATATATTACTGGAGGATTTAGGCATTATTATGATAATAAAATAAGCATTTGTATTTTTAAATGTAAATAATATTGACAAAATTCCGTGAGAATAATATACTATGAAATAAGAACGACGACGTTCGACAAACATACTTTAAAAAGTATATTTTTCGGATGTCGTTTTTTTATACAAAAAAATAGGACATTATAATTAGTTGAGAAAAAGAATTCAAAAATTAATTTTTAGGTAATGTGCAGTTATTTTTAAGCTAAGGCACATTCAAAAATTAAAAAAACTTATACATAAATAGCTGAAATTTTGTTGTGAGATTTAACATACTTAAGGAGGATTTTATATGGAAATTAATTTAGGCGATTGCAGTTTTATATTGATTTGTTCAGCACTTGTACTTTTAATGACACCAGGACTTGCATTTTTTTATGGTGGAATGGTTCGTAGGAAAAATGTTTTAAATACATTGATGTCTTCATTCTTTGTTTGTGGATTAGCATCAATAATGTGGGTTTTAGTAGGTTATTCATTGTCTTTTGGTAATGATTTTCATGGGATAATAGGTGGACTTAATTTCTTAGGTTTTAATGGGGTAGGAGCAGAGCCTTCGGCATATGCACCTACAATACCTCAAGAGCTTTTTGCTGCATTTCAAATGATGTTTGCAATAATTACTCCAGCGCTTATAACTGGAGCTTTAGTAGAAAGAATGAAGTTTTCAGCATTGTTCATATTTGTAGCTATATGGTCACTTTTAGTATATTATCCAATGGCACATATGGTATGGGGAGCTGGTGGATTAATAAGTTCTTTAGGTGCCGTTGATTTTGCTGGAGGAAATGTAGTTCATATAAGCTCAGGTATTTCAGGCCTTGTAGCTTGTATTATGTTAGGTAAGAGACGTGGACATGGAATTATAGCATATAGACCACATAATATTCCATTTGTAGTTCTTGGAGTAGCATTACTTTGGTTTGGGTGGTTTGGATTTAATGCAGGTAGTGCGCTCGGAGCTGGTCCACTTGCTGTACATGCATTCATGACAACAAATACTGCAGCAGCTGCAGCTATGCTTTCATGGATGTTAATTGAAAAAGTAAAACATGGTAAGCCAACATTACTTGGAGCAGCAACAGGAGCAGTATTAGGGTTAGTTGCAATTACACCAGGAGCAGGGTTTGTTCCACTTTGGTCATCAATTATAATTGGTATAGCAGTATCTCCAATTTGTTTCTTCTTTGTGGAAAAAGTAAAAGCTAAGTTTGGATATGATGATGCACTTGATGCTTTTGGATGTCATGGAATCGGTGGAATTTGGGGTGGTATTGCAACTGGAATTTTTGGACAAACTGCAATTAATCCTGTAGCACAATGGAATGGTCTTTTCTATGGAGATGTTAAACTTTTCATTGCACAAATAATGAGTATTGTAATAACAATAATATTTGCAGGTGGGATGACTTTCTTAATTATAAAAGTTATGAAAATGTTTATGGATATTAGAGTTGATAGCTCAGAAGAAGCTGATGGACTTGATGTAGCTGAACATGGGGAATCTGCTTATCCATCATTTAATGGATTAGACTAGGAATATAATGCATGAATGCATAAGATGGAGAAAGTATAATATTAAAAAATAGAATTAAAAAAATTCTATGGTGGATTTCAAAGGTCGTGCTTCGCCGCCATCATGAAACCCGCGACAATACATTAAGAGGATAACCGCTGCATGGCGGCAATTCACAAAGGGGCTGTCGCACTAAATATGTTAGTTTTGCAACAGCCCCTTTATTTTGCTTTGAAACGTATCCACTGGTGAAAATTTAAACCTTCGAGATATTTAATTTAGTGGTGCAAGAATAAGGTTAAGTTAAATAATCTTTAGAAAATCCTTAGAAATATAGCAAGGTATTCTTTAAAAATTATGCTTATTATTAGAATATAGCTGGTAAAAATAAGATTTTTAGAAGGAAAGATGGCATAGTATTTATATGATCGTAGAATATCTATGATTTATTAAGAAACTAATACATAATTCTTTAAAACTGATTGTATTTTTATCACAATATTTTAATAAAGGAGGATATCATGAAATTAAACTCTTATCAAAAATCTTTTGTATGTATTATACTTTTTGGATTAATTACATTATTATCATGTTACACAGTTATAAAAGAAAATAATAAAACAAAATCAATAACTAGGAGTATGAGTACAAATGGAGAATGGACAGATTCTTCAAAAATTCCTTATACAATTACTTTTAATCAAGGAGATATTATACGATTTAATTATAAATCAACTATTAAAGATGGAAAATTATTGCTAAGATTTGTTGATTCCCAAGGAAACTTAATCTATGAGTTTGATCCAGGGAAAAAGGGAGAAAAGGATATAAAAATAGAGAAAACCGACATATATGAGCTTTTTATAGAAGGAGATAAATTTAAAGGAAATTACGAGATAATATGTGAAAAATCTTGAATAATAAAGTAGCAACTTAGTATGCTATGTTCTACCTTTGAGCACTGCGGCTTATTAATTTTCATTTCTCTTTTCATGAGTATGTACCTCCAGTCTTAGAGTTTAAGAAAGCGGCCCAGATTGGGTCGCTTATATAGTTGTAATTTTTTATTCTTATTGAAATAGAAAATTTTGCCTTCAGGCTATAAGATTTCTATATAACCTTCTGTTCCATTTATTCTAATTCTTTCACCATCATTAATAAGTTTAGTAGCGTCATCTACACCTGCCACTGCTGGAAGGCCATATTCTCTTGCAACAACAGCACCATGAGTCATCATTCCACCTACTTCTGTTACCAAACCTTTAACAAGCACAAAAATTGGTGTCCAGCTTGGATCAGTAAATTTTGTAATTAAAATATCGCCTTCTTCTATTTTTGCTTCATTCATATTTAAAATAACTCTAGCTCGCCCTTCAATAATACCAGAAGAAACAGGTGTTCCAGCTATAGCTCCTTTTGGCATATTACCTGTATCATATTCGCCTGAAATTATTTCTCCATCAGAAGTCATTATACGAGGTGGTGTCAATTTCTTATAAATTTCGTATTCTTCTTTTCTCTTAGTTATGATGCTGTAGTCAACATGTTTTCTTTTAACTGCTTCTTTAAGTTCATCAAAGGTTAGATAATATATATCATCTATGTCTTTGATTACATCATCTTGTTTTAATGTTTCGGCTTCTTTGAGTAATGCCTGTTTTACGATCCAGAAATAACATATTAAAAGATATTTATTGTACTCTCTATAGCCAGCAAAATTACGTAAAACACTTATGACTTTCTTTGTCTTTTTTAACTTCCTATCGCCACCAGGCAGCTGCTTCAAGCGGCTTAATATTTCAGCTTCTTTTTGTTTAGATTCAAGAAGTCCTTGGTCAAATTTAGCACTGTGGGCATTAGGTTCAAAATTCTTTATATTGCTTAGTATTATTGGAACAAGAAGCATTGGATCTTCGTTCCATCTTGTTCGGGTAATATCAATTTCTCCAGAGCAGCGCATACCATATTTTTCAAGATAACTGTGTATAGAATCGCTGACAATATTACCTCCATCTATTTTACTTAAATCTTCAAAGAAAGTTTCTCTTTTTGCATTCTCAAGATATTTAATTACAGCTGGATACTGTCTTATTACATCTGCTACATCAAGGAGCTCTAATCCCATTTCGGAAGTAACGTTGTTTGATACAGATTGAGCGAGGGTATCTGCTACACTTTTTTCATCAAGCCATTTCTTCACATTTTTGTTTATCCAGTTAGAGGCATAAGATCCTGCAAAATAAGATCCATAAACTTTAAACATAGCAGCCTTTATATCCTTCATGTCCTTTACAATGAAATTAAAGAGCTCTTCTCCAGAAATAGAAGAAAATATCTTTTCTTTATTTCTAAGTAATACTTGATTTTCAGCTACAGATTTTTCAACAAAAGATGAATCATTTCTGAGATATTCTTTTATCATCTGAATTCCAAAAGATAGGACACCTCCTTCTACATTCAAAGATGTCTTTCCTTTAGGAAGCGATTTAAGGTATTCTTTACGTTTTTGAAGATTTATAAGTGCACTCTTCATCAAAACATCTACCTTGTCTAAACCACTGATAAAAAGCTTTCTTGCTATTGGTGAAGCAAGATCATGGGATATATCCATATACAATCTTCCGCCTATCACGGGCATATTTGTTTGTATTCCAAATTGTTTAAAGAATATTTGGAAGAAACTCAAACCTAATGGTCTCATGGCTTCTGTCATCATTTGTCTATGAGCAAAGGATAAATAAACATGGTTTTTATTATCATTAACTTGTGGTGTAGGATATAAAGTAGTAATTGGACGACTTTGAACAACATAGAATTTATCATCATAAAGGCACCACTCAATATCCTGTGGACGACCCAAATAAGACTCAATCTTCCTACCCATCTGCTCAAGCTGCAAAATTTGATCATCTGTCAGTGTCTGCATATTTTGACGCTCACCTGTAATTTCTCTTTCCTCAGTACCGCCTTCTTTTAATGCATAAATTGCAAGTTTTTTAGAAGATATCTTTTTATCAATAATTTTATTTCCCTGCACTTTATAAATATCAGAATTCACAAGTCCTGAAACCAAAGCTTCACCAAGCCCAAAGCTGGCATCAATAGATACTATCTTTCTATTAGATGTAATAGGATCAGCTGTAAACATAATTCCTGCAGCTTGAGGAAACACCATTTTTTGAATAACTACAGACAAAATAACTTTGCCATGATCAAAGTTATTTTGCATACGATAGATTACAGCTCTATCTGTAAACAGTGATGCCCAGCACTTACTGATATGCTTAAGAATAGAAGGTTTTCTCATAATGTTTAAATAAGTATCCTGCTGTCCTGCAAATGAAGCTGTTGGTAAATCCTCAGCTGTAGCACTAGAACGTACAGCATAAGCATATTTTTCACCAAACTTTGAAAGATAAAAGGTTATTTCATCATCAATGTCCTTTGGAATTTCTATCTCCTCAATAACCTTACGAATCTTTCCGCTTATTTCACCGATTTTTTCTATGTTTTCTATATTTAAAAGGGATAATTCAATTAATAGTGAATTAAATTCGTTGTTATTTCCAATTATCTTTTTATAAGCTTCAGTAGTTATACAAAAACCTTCTGGTACAACTATTCCATCAATTCTAGATAATTCACCAAGGTTAGCGCCCTTACCTCCAACAATTGCAAGTTTTGTTTTATCAATCTCTTGAAAACCAAGTACATATGGCTTCATAGTTATTTTCCCCCTTAATTCAATGCATAAAACAATTAGATAATTTTATTATTAACCCTTAATTATTTTTGATTCCTTCTTTAATTATATTAATGGCATCGATAACTTTTTTTAAATACTCCTGTTCATCAAAACCACTTTTAAAATATTCCTCTAAGGTGTATGAGAAAAGCATATCTAAAACTATATCAGTGTTAACTTCTTGCCTTATAAGTCCGCGCTCTTTATCATGTTTTAGTTGTTTTCTATACTTTTCAATGGAAGCAGCATGGAATTTTGCGATAAATTCAGAGTTATCCATTTGCATAAGCATACCTATCTTGGTGTATTCAGGTTTAGCTTTACCTAATTCAAGTGAATCTTTAGTTTTTTGTATAAAAGTTTCAGAAAAATCATCATCTGGGTTTAAAACTCTTTCAGGGATAAGCTTTTTCTTTTGATTTGAAATTTCTTCTATCATATATAAGTAGAGGTCTTCTTTATCACTAAAGTATTGATAAAAGCTTCCACGCGGTATTCCGGCAGTTTTAATAATCTGGTTTATAGATGCATCGCTGAAAGAACAAGTAGAAAATTCTTGTACAGCTGCATCAAAAATTCTTTGCTTTTTGTCTTCATTCAAATTTTTAAAAGTATCTTTAGGCATAAAATCATCTCCTCTTGAGGACATCATAGCATAAATTTTTTCGCATGACAAGTATGTCATATGACAAAGTTGTCATGTAAAAAAATGAATTATTGAGCATGAGGGATAAGAAAAGGTGAAGAATTACGTCCATCAATACAGTTTAAAGTTTAGGATTATTAATAACCATCTTTTGGTCGTGGTTTTTATTTTAAAGTCTTAATATAGAGAATATTGACTTCTAAAAATATTTGATGTAGTATAAAATTATACGGAGTTCAAAAATATACGGAGTATAAAAATTGGAGAGATTTTGATGGTAAATAGAAGAGAACGTAAAAAAGAATTGACTAAGGAAATAATAATCGATAGTGCATTAGCTCTTTTTGAAGAAAAGGGTTTTCAAGAAACCTATATGGAGGAAATAGCAACGAAATCGGATATTTCTAAGGGGACGTTATATAATTATTTCCAAGATAAAGAGTCAATATTATCAGCTTATTTTCAGGCCCTTATAAATAATCATGATAATAATTTTAATGAAGTTAGTGAAAAATTCAAAGAAACAAGAGATATAAAAGAAACATTGAATAAGATATTAGATTTCATAAATCATATATTTAGAGAAAATATTCAATATACAGCAATTTATTTTAGATACAGACTCCAAACACTTTTTAACGCTAATCCCATAGATAATCCTAATAGAAGCGGATTGGAAAATTTGATTTCAGAAGTTATAAAAAATGCACAAGAAAATAACCAGCTTAGAAATGACATTTCTTCAATAATAATGGCAAGAAATTTTCAATTCATGTACATGAATTATTTTATTTCAAGTATTTATGGAAATGATAATATCGATTTAGAATTATCAAAGAGCCAAATTATAGAATTATTTTTAAATGGAGCAAAGCTTCAAAAAAATTAGGGGAGATGATCACTATGGTAAATAAGTATACATTGTACTTTGATGAAATAGATAAGAAAGATTTATCACTTGTAGGAGGGAAGGGTGCAAATCTGGGAGAGATGACTAAGGCTGGTTTTCTAGTTCCTTTTGGATTTTGTGTAACTACAGAAAGTTATAAGGAATTTATAAATTATAATAAACTTTATAGTTTTATTGTAGAAGAAATTAAAGATGCAAATCTTGAAAATATTGCTACCATAGGGATTAAATTAAGAGAAAAAATAGAACAAGCAGAAATGCCTAGAAAAGTAGAAGAAGAAATCATTAAAGCTGCTGATAAGATTGGGATTGATAACTATTATGCTGTTAGATCAAGTGCTACAGCAGAAGATCTAGCTTTTGCCTCTTTTGCAGGTCAGCAAGATACATATCTTAATATTAAAGGAAAAGATTCGCTAATTAATGCAGTAAAAAACTGTTGGGCTTCATTATTTACTGATAGAGCAATACTTTACAGATTGCAAAATAAAATTGAGCATGAAAAAGTGCATATGTCTGTAGTAGTTCAAAAAATGGTTATTCCAGATATAGCTGGTATTATGTTTACTGCAGATCCTGTATCAGGACATAGAGGAATTATTTCTATTGATGCAAGTTTTGGACTTGGAGAAGCTTTAGTTTCTGGTCTTGTATCTCCTGATATATATAAATTTAATAAGAAAAAAGAGGGAATAATAGATAAGACTATAGCAGAAAAGAAACTCGCTATAATGCCAATTCAAGGTGGGGGAACTAAAAAAGTTGATATTACAGGTGAAAAATCTACTAAGCAAGTCATGGCGGATTCTGATATTAAAAGGCTTGCTGAACTTGGAATGAAAATAGAAAAGCATTATGGCTGCCCACAGGATATTGAGTGGTGTTTGGAAAATGGTGAATTGTATATTGTGCAGAGTCGTGCAATTACATCATTATTTCCACTTCCAACCCCTAATAGCAATGATGATAACACTCATGTATATATTTCTATAAATCATCTTCAAGTGATGACCGATCCAATATCCCCTTTAGGGCTTGATTTATTTAGAGATATGCTGCCTTTTGGTAGAAATATTAAAAGAGAAAAAAAATATAAAATTTTAGCTTCAGCGGGTGGTAGGATTTATGCAGATGTAAGTGGTTTTATGAATTCTGAGAGAATAAAGGAAAAGCTTTTAGCTTTATTAACAAATGCAGATGCTTTGATGGCAGAGGCTTTAGGAGAGCTTTTAAAGAGAGAAGAATTTAAGGAAAAGTTTAAAGGAAAGAAAGCTAACTTAAAACCCTTCTTAAAATATATAGCTCCAATAGCAGTTAAAGTTATGAAAAACCTTCTTTTCACTAACCTAACTGGAACGGTGGAGTTTATGAATAATTATATTAAGCAGCGTGAAGAAGATACCTTGAAGGCTATTTTAAATTCAAAGAAAGGTACTGAAAAGTTAAATATAATACATGAAAAAGCAAGTCTTTATGAGGATGCTAAAATAATAGTACCATATTTAGCTCCAGGAATTATTGCCTTTAAGCTTCTTGAAAAGCTGGAAATGAAGCTTTTAGGAACAAATAATTATAGTAATATAATTGCAAAAGGTTTAGAAGGAAATATTACAACAGAAATGGGATTACTTACTGGAGATTTGGCGGATATGTTGAGAAAATCTCAAAGTTTAATTGATGAATTTGAAAATGAAGATTATGAAACTTTGGTTTCAAGAATAAATGAAATTAAAGGTAATGAGGAATTTAAGAGCTTTTTTAATGATTTTATAAATATGTACGGAGTGCGTGCTTCAGGAGAAATAGATATAGCTAGAGATAGATGGATTGAAAATCCTGAGCCACTTGTAAAATCAATACTTGCAACTATTAAAACTTCAGAGGAAGGCGCTCATAGGGAAGAATACAAAAATACTATAAAAAAAGCAAAAATAGCAGCAGAAAATATGGTAGAAGAAATACAAAGAAAGCATGGCAAAATTAAAGCGAAAATTGTAAAAAGGCTTATATTTGTTTTAAGAAATTCTTTTCCAATACGAGAACATCACAAATTTATGATGATGAGACTTTGTATGATTTTTAAGAAGGAATTGCTAAAAGAAGCAGAAGACTTGGTTGTTAAAGGTTATTTAAATGAAGAAAAGGATGTTTTTTATGTAACATTCAGTGAATTATATAGAGCAATTGAAAATAATGAGAGTCTTAAAACAATAGTAGAAAAAAGAAAAGAAGAATATGAACATTATAAAAAGTTAAATGCTCCTCGTGTTATTACAAGTGAAGGAGAAGAAATAAAAGGTGGCTATAAGATAGGGAATCTTCCCAAAGGAGCACTTCCGGGTATTCCTGTTTCCTCAGGAGTTATTGAAGGAGTTGCAAAGGTAATAACTGATCCTTCAAAGGCATCCTTGAACAAGGGAGAGATTCTTGTAGCACCATTTACGGATCCAGGATGGACGCCGCTTTTTATAAATGCAGCTGGATTAGTTATGGAAGTTGGAGGACTTTTAACGCATGGAACTGTAGTAGCTAGAGAGTACGGAATACCAGCAGTTGTTGGAATTTCAGATGCTACTAAAATGATAAAAACAGGTCAAAGAATCAGAGTAGACGGAAATAGCGGATATGTAATAGTTCTAGAAGAATAGAAGGTGTTTTCCATGATAGGTTTTATAGGCGTGCTTTTAAGCATGTTTGCCATGGGAATGATGCAGCTAGTAGAGTCTGTCAAGACTTTCGTGTAAACTTCAAAAAGTAATATGTTTATTTTATAAGGTTGGAGGTAGAATAA
>NZ_JAKJJX010000003.1:0-308161 GCF_022320765.1 Clostridium sp. YIM B02569
TTATAAATAAAAATAAGTGCAAATGTATAACCATTTATTTATGGTTTACACTTACACTTATACAGTACCAAAAAGAAATATATAAAGGGTTCTAACAAATTTTTTCATCAAAATTATAATTTTCTAACTAATTTATGCGTAATTATTTAGACAGCAAAAAAGCTCAGTTACTAAAAACTGAGCTTTAATATAAAAATATTATTTTTCTTTTTTGTCTACATCTTCATATTCAACATCAATAATTTCTCCAGTTGTATAGTCATCTACAGGAGCGCTGTAAATTTCCTTATCTCTATCATTATTATAATAGTTATTTAAATTCTTCTTTCTCTTTTTTTCTTTAAAAAATCCCACTATCTTCATAACAATATATATTATTACTCCTGCTATCAAAAGCCATGGAAGAATATGTAGAATTAATGATCCTACTAAAAATATTATACAAATTGTTCCTATAATATACATATATCTTTTAAATTCTCTGTTCATTACACTCAACCTCTATATTACTTAGTTTCTCATTTAGTTAAAAGCATATCTTAAGTATACCTTATGGATATAAAATTTACAATGTACATAACAAAATCGCAGTCGACTTTGGTTAAGTTCCGTATTGTGCTTCGCACTCTTTTCATTTTTTAAGTTCCGTATTGTGCTTCGCACTCTTTTCATATGTGTAGATTTTTTATGCATTTTATGCTCTATAAGGTATGAATTTATATGTCATTAAAATTGTTACTATAAGCAATGCTGTAACAACTATTCCTCCTTCTGGTCCAAAACTCCCCCCATTAATTATATTTGAATTAATAGTTCTTATGGTATATATAGAATCTGTAACATTACCACTTACCAAAAATCCAAAAATGTCACCCTGAAAATAATTCCAAGTTATATGATACCCTATGCACATCCATATATTTTTAGTCTTTATGAATAAATATCCCATAAAAATCCCGAATAAAAACAAATTAACATATGCAAGTAGACTGATTCCATGATTTAATGAATGCATTAGTGAAAAAATTATGGATGATCCTAAAATAGGAATCCATGCTATTTTACTTTGTTTTAAAACAGTCATGCAATACCCTCTAGCAAAAAGTTCTTCATTAATCCCAACAAAGATAAAAACAATGAGCTGTAAAAATAATGTTCTTGAAAGGTTTGGACTATTAAAACTATTCACTAGTTCAACTGATTTAGTACATAACAATATAATTGCAACTATAGTAAATGATATTGCGCCAAATAATAAGCCATAAAATAAATCTTTCCATCCTTTTCTTATATTGATTAATCCAATATCTTTCACTTTTTTTCTATCTAGAACTTTCCAGAATAAAACTACAAAGAATATCATTAGTATGCATTGTATCAAATTCAAAAATGCGCCTGGAAAAGAAGACATACTTAAGAGCTGCTCAGTAATATAACCTATACCCTCATCTTGCTTTGACAGCAATGCTGGATTAGTCATAAAAACAAATGCACTATATATATTACTGAAGACAACCGACATTATAGTTGTAGATACAAAGAAACATACGAAAACAAGTATTATCTTCCAACCAGATCTTACTTGCTTACGATTATTACTAAAAATTCTCATTAACATCCTCCAATCAATTTCTCTTTACAATTTTATTCTCTTTTAAAACATATATCTCTAAATCAACCCTTTTTCATAATTTATTCCCTCAATTGGCATAATGTCCGCAGATTTATCTTCAATATAAATTCCTAGAGAATAAAAAATATTCACCTCTATATTATATATATCTAGTTAATATAAATTCATGAAAATATTCTTAATTATTAATTAAAATATCTATTTTTTGCAATATATATACCATTTATAAACATGTTGGTTATAAAATATTCTTCATAGAATCCAAGTACTTGCTTATTGTTATCTAGTATTTCTAAATTGAGATTCTAATTCTACCTAAAAAAATAGAAGTGATACCTCTAAATACTTAGAATATCACTTCCATTTCAATATGCTATTTTCTTAAGAATTCATTAACAGATATTCCTGCTCTTATTCCTTCATTTATAGCTGTAACAACTAATGATTGTCCACGTCTAGCATCACCTGTTGAAAATACTTTGTGTACATTAGTTTTAAAATCTTTTTCATTTGCTTTTATGTTACTTCTTACATCTGATTCAACACCAAAAGCTTCTTTAATGTAATTTTGTGAACCTGTGAAGCCCATTGCAAGCAATACAAGTTCAGCTTGATAAGTTTTTTCTGATCCTTCAACTGGCACTGGACCAAATCTTCCATTTTCGTCTTTCTTCCATTCAACTTTTACAGTATCAACACTTTCAAGATTTCCATCTTTATCTGTATTAAGACCTGTAACTGTAGTTAAATATTCTCTTGGATCCTTACCATAAAGGTCTATAAATTCTTCTTGGCCATAATCAACCTTAAGAACTTTAGGCCACTCTGGCCATGGATTATTAGCTCCTCTTTCTTTAAGAGGTTCACCCATTATTTCAAATTGAACTAATGATTTACATCCATGTCTAAGTGAAGTTCCAACACAGTCTGTTCCTGTATCTCCACCACCAATTACAATTACATTTTTATCTTTTGCCGAAATATAATTATTATCATCATGATTTGAGTCTAGAAGACTTTTTGTATTAGCTTTTAAGAAATCTACTGCAAAATGTACGCCTTTAACTCCATCTCTACCTTTTGCTACAAGATCTCTAGGCTCAGATGCACCAGTTGCAAGTACTACTGCATCATATTCATCTAATATTTCATTTGCATCATAATTTTCACCAATATTAGCGTTAGTTACAAATCTAATACCTTCCTCAGCCATAAGATTTATTCTTCTTAATATAACTTCTTTATCAAGCTTCATATTTGGAATACCATACATTAATAATCCACCTGGTCTGTCACTTCTTTCAAAAACAGTAACTTTATGACCACATTTATTTAATGTATCTGCTGCTGCAAGTCCTGCTGGACCTGATCCTATTACAGCAACTTTCTTTCCAGTTCTCTTAGCTGGAGGATTAGCTTTAACTATTCCACTTTTAAAAGCAGTATCAATTATAGCTCTTTCATTTTCCTTTATAGCAACTGAAGGCCCATTTAATCCTGCTGTACATCCAGCTTCACATGGAGCTGGACATACTCTTCCTGTAAATTCTGGGAATGGATTAGTCTTATCTAATCTTTCATAAGCTAAATCCCATTTTCCTCTATACACTAAGTCATTCCATTCAGGAATTAGGTTATGAATTGGACAACCAGATACCATACCTGAGAATAATACTCCTGATTGGCAGAATGGAACACCACAGTCCATACACCTTGCACCTTGAATACTTTGCTTTTCTGCTGGAAGACTTAAATGAAATTCTTTATAGTCTTTTATTCTTTCTTTAGGTTCTCTATTTTTACCTACTTCTCTATCATACTCTAAAAATCCCGTTGGTTTACCCATTTTTCTAACCCTCCTAATTTCCTTTAATTTCTTGGAAAGTTTTAATTAATGCTTCATCCTCATCACATCCAAGATTCTTATGCTTTTCAACAGTTTCCAATACTCTCTTATAATCCTTTGGAATTATTTTGTGGAATTTAGATTTTTCTGTCTCAAAGTTGTATAATATTTTATTTCCTTTAGGAGAGCCTGTAACTTTCACATGTTCTTCAATTAAGTTCTTTAATTCTTCTTCATCTTCTAAGCTTAACTCTTCTAATAGAATCATTTCTTCATTTAAGTTTATTCTAAAGTTTGGATCCTCTTCATAAATGTAAGCAATTCCGCCACTCATACCAGCAGCAAAGTTAATTCCTGTTTTACCTAAAACAACAACCTTACCACCTGTCATGTACTCTAATCCGTGAGCTCCAACTCCTTCAACAACAGCAGTTGCTCCTGAATTTCTAACGCAGAATCTTTCACCTGCAATACCATTTATAAATACTTTTCCTGAAGTTGCACCATATAAAGCAACATTTCCAATCAAGATATTATCTTCTGCTACAAATGTTGATTTCTTTGGAGGATATACTATAATCTTACCACCTGATAATCCCTTACCTAAGTAATCATTAGCATCTCCTTCAACCTCAAATGTTAATCCACTTGGAATGAATGAACCAAAACTTTGACCTGCAGCTCCATTACACTTAATAGTAATAGAATCTTCTGTTAGTCCATCTGAACCATTTACTCTTGTTATTTCAGATCCAAGAATAGTTCCAAGTGTTCTATCAGTATTAGTTATATCAATTTCAAAGTTTACTTTTTCTTTCTTTTCTATAGCGTCTTTAAATTGGCTTAAGAATACTTTTTGATCTAGCACTCTTTCTAATTTAAAGTCGTATTTCTTAGTTTCATCAAACTTAACAACTTTTCCTTTATACTTATCTGGAGTGTAAAGTATTGGGCTTAAATCAACATTCTTAGCTTTCCAGCCATGAATATTTTCTCTCTGTTTAAGTTTATCTACTCTACCAACCATCTCATCAATATTTCTAAATCCAAGACTTGCCATAATTTCTCTTAGTTCTTGAGCTATAAAGTACATAAAGTTAACTACATATTCTGGCTTTCCTTTAAATCTCTTTCTAAGCTCTTCATTTTGAGTTGCAACTCCAACTGGACAAGTATCTAGATTACAAACTCTCATCATAACACAACCCAAAGTTACTAATGGTGCAGTTGCAAAGCCAAATTCTTCTGCTCCAAGAAGGGCCGCTATAGCAACATCACGTCCACTCATAAGTTTACCATCTACTTCAACTCTAACTCTTTCTCTTAAATCGTTAAGAAGTAATGTTTGGTGAGCTTCAGCTAGTCCAAGTTCCCAAGGAAGTCCGGCATTTTTGATTGAGTTTTTAGGTGATGCACCTGTTCCTCCATCATACCCTGAAATTAATATTACTTCTGCTCCACCTTTAGCAACACCAGCTGCAACAGTTCCAACTCCACATTCTGAAACTAACTTAACAGATACTCTAGCTCCAGTGTTTGAATTCTTTAAGTCATATATTAATTGAGCTAAATCTTCTATTGAGTAAATATCATGATGAGGTGGTGGTGATATAAGACCAACCCCTGTAGTTGAATGTCTAGTTTTAGCAATCCATGGGTAAACCTTAGTTCCAGGTAATTGACCACCTTCACCAGGTTTTGCTCCTTGTGCTAGTTTTATTTGAAGTTCATCTGCATTTACTAAATACTCTGAAGTTACTCCAAATCTACCAGATGCAATTTGCTTTATTGAAGATCTTCTTGAATCCCCATTTGCATCTTTAATCCATCTATCCTTATCTTCTCCACCTTCACCAGTGTTAGACTTACCGCCAATTCTGTTCATAGCAATAGCAAGTGCTTCATGAGCTTCCTTAGAAATTGATCCATAAGACATTGCTCCTGTCTTAAATCTCTTAACAATTTCTGAAACTGGCTCAACTTCTTCAAGTGGAATTGCCTTAGAATTATAGTTAAATTCTAATAATCCTCTTAAAGTAATTTCAGCTTTTTCATCATCAATTAAAGAAGTATATTCTTTAAATAATTCATAATTTGATGTTTTAGTAGCTTCTTGAAGTTTATGAATAGTTAGTGGATTATATAAATGCTCTTCTCCACTATCTTCTCCTGATCTAAGCTTTTCATATCCTGGAGAATCTAGCGAAAAGTCTGCTGCATAAGTTTTTTCTTTAAATCCATTTTTGTGGTTTATCTCTGCTTCTTTTTGAATTTCAGCGAGTCCAATTCCATCGATTCTGCTTATAGTATTAGTAAAGTATTTATCAATAACTTCTTTTCCAATTCCTATAGCTTCAAAAATTTGTGCTCCTTGATAAGATTGTATTGTTGAAATACCCATTTTTGAAAGTATTTTAATTATACCTTTAAGCACTGCTTTATTATAGTTGTAAACAGCTTTATCATAATCTAAATCAAGTAATCCTTCTTCAATTAATCCTCTTAAGCTTTCATAAGCCATATATGGATTTATAGCAGAAGCACCAAATCCAAGCAATGTAGCAAAATGGTGAATCTCTCTAGGCTCTCCACTTTCAAGTATTAGAGCAACTGAAGTTCTTGTTCCTTTTTTAACCAAATATTGATGAAGTGCTGATACTGCAAGTAATGACGGAATAGGAACTTTTGCCTCACTTATATTTCTATCAGATAATATAAATATAGTATATCCCTTTTCATAAGCATCTTGAGCTTTTTCAAACGTTTCATTTAATGCTTCCTCTAAAGAGCCACCTTTATCAAATACAATATCAATTACTTTCGATTTTAAGTTTCCTTTATTATAAGCCTTTATTTTAGCTAATTCTTCATCATTAATTATTGGTGAATCAAGTTTAATCAACTCACAATTTGATGCTTTATCTTCTAATATATTACCCTCTGGTCCAAGATAAACATTAGAAGCTGTAACTATTTCTTCTCTAATAGCATCAATAGGAGGATTAGTTACTTGTGCAAATAACTGCTTGAAATAATTAAATAACGGTTGAGAATTCTTTGATAATACTGCTAAAGGAACGTCTACCCCCATAGCTGCTAATGGTTCAGCTCCAGTTTCAGCCATTGGAAGCATTGTTGTTTTTACTTCCTCATAAGTATATCCAAAAGCTTTTTCTAATTTCTTTCTAGTTTCCTTATCATATTCAATCTTGAACTTCTTACTTTCATTCATTTTATCTAAAGTAATCAGATTTTCTTTTAACCATTCTCCATAAGGATATTGATTAGCATAAGCATTCTTTAATTCTTCGTCATCTATAACTTCTTTCTTAACTGTATCTACAAGTAACATTCTACCTGGCATTAATCTATCTTTCTTTTCAACAATTTCAGCTGGTATATCTAATGCACCAACTTCTGAAGAAAGAATAAGTCTTCTATCTTTAGTTATATAATATCTTGATGGTCTTAAACCATTTCTATCTAAAACTGCACCAACTTTTTCGCCATCCGTAAATACGATAGCTGCTGGACCATCCCATGGTTCCATTAGTGTAGCATTATATTCATAAAAAGATTTCATTTCTTTACTCATAGTTTTACTCTTATACCATGGTTCTGGAATTGCCATCATAATAGCTCTAGTTAAATCCATTCCATTCATATATAAGAATTCTAAATTGTTATCAAATATCGCAGAGTCTGATCCTTCTTTATTTATGATAGGTAACACTCTGTTTAAATCTTTTCCAAGTGCTCTAGATTTAACATTTGTTTCTCTAGAATAAACCTTATTAACATTTCCACGAAGTGTATTAATTTCACCATTGTGAATCATAAATCTATTAGGATGAGCTCTTTCCCAACTTGGGAATGTATTAGTACTATATCTTGAATGTACTAACGCCAAAGATGTTTCAACTCTTTCATCTTCTAAATCTTTATAAAATTCTCTAAGCTGTGTAGATAGTAACATTCCTTTATATACTATTGTCTTTGATGAAAAAGACGCTATGTAGAAAGTTTCATTTAAGAACTTACTTATCCATCCTGCTCTTTTCTCTATATTTCTTCTAACAATATATAAATTTCTTTCGAAATCTTTTCCTGGTTTTATTCCATTTGGTCTTCTTACAAAAGCTTGCATTATTGCAGGCATTGCTTCTAGCGATGCTTTTCCAAGTATTGAAGGGTTTGTTTGAACTTCTCTCCACCCAATTAGTTCAAGTCCTTCTTCCTTTGATATATCTTCAAAAAGGCTCATAGCTTCTTTTCTTGCCTTTTCTTCTTGTGGTAAAAATACCATAGCAACAGCGTAATCCCCTTCGTTTCCGAGAGTCATACCTTTTGATTTTAATTCTTCCTGAAAGAACTTATGTGGTATATTAAATAATATTCCTGCTCCATCTCCTGTATGTTCATCAGCGCCTGTACCACCTCTATGCTCTAGCTTTTCTAGGATAGCTAAACAATCTGATAATATTTCATGAGATTTCTCACCATCAATGTTTACTATAGTCCCAATTCCACAAGCATCATGTTCAAAACATGGATTATATAACCCCTGTGCATTCGGATTATTTCTTTCCATTAAAATTCCCCCTTGAGATAATAATATATTCATTTGTACCTTCTTAAATATTTATCTATCAGGCACCTATTTATCCTTAAAACAATCATATTGCATTTATGTGTAGCAAACAACGAGTAAATACATCCTTTTTTGAAATATAATTACTCGCGTATTGGCTACATTTTATAAGTTATTCATTTTCACTTAATATTAAACTCGCAATATCTTTCATTCTTTTCCCAGAATCCATACTTATCTTCTGCATATATCTAAACGCTTCATTCTCCGTAAGTCCTGAAGTTTTCATGAGTTGACCCTTAGCCTTTTCGATAAGCTTTCTATCTTCCAGAGTATGTTCTAACTTTTCAACTTGATCTCTCAGCTTCTTGATTCTCTTTTTGCTTTGAAAAATTAAATTTATAGCATTAGTTAAGAGAACATTAGAGATTTTAGTACCAATACAATATATATCAGTATCTTCTTCTATAAATGATTTATAAGGCTCATTTACAATAGCTAAAAAACTAGTTACATCTACTAGTGTTTCATAAACATCTAGTAAACTCATATCCTTGAATTTATATCCTACTAAGACTAGGTCTGGGGAATGTTGCATAACTAATCTAATTAATTCATTTCCTGAAGCACATAATGCTATGATTTCATAGCCTTCCTGCATTAGTAAACTCTTTAATTTTTTTGCTGTCTCAATATTGCTTAAAGCTATAATAATTCTTCCATCTTGAGCCATTGCAATCCCCACCTTAATTAATAATAATTGGTATTACTAAATTAATATCTATTAAGATAGTTTTCTAATTCCCAGTCATGTACTTTAGTTCTATAATCATCCCACTCAGCTGCTTTACCTTCAAGATAATTATTGTATACATGTTCTCCTAAAGCTGACTTAGCTAACTCACTTTCTCTCATGAATTGAACTGCTTCATATAAGTTATTAGGTAAGTTATCAATTCCGTTAGCTTTTCTTTCCTCATCAGTCATAGCAAAAATATTTGCTTCAACTTCTGCTGGTGGTTGTAGATTGTTTTTAATACCATCTAATCCTGCTTGTAATAGAGCTGCTAATACTAAATATGGGTTAGAACTTGGATCTGGACATCTAAGCTCAACTCTAGTCCCTGCGCCTCTAGCTGCTGGTACTCTTATCAATGCTGTTCTATTTTTACAAGACCAAGCTAAATAAACTGGTGCTTCATATCCTGGTACTAATCTCTTGTATGAATTAACTAATGGGTTAGTAACAGCTGCAAGACCTTTGATATTCTTTAATAATCCTGCTATAAAGTTATAAGCTATTGGACTTAAGCCATTCTTATCATTTTCATCAACAAAAACATTCTTTCCATCCTTGAATAATGACATATTAACATGCATTCCTGAACCATTAATTCCGAAAATTGGCTTTGGCATAAATGATGCATGTAATCCGTGTCTTTGTGCAATAGACTTAACAACTAGCTTGAATGTCATAATACTATCAGCTGTAGTTAATGCATCACCATATTTAAAGTCAATTTCATTTTGTCCTTCAGCAACTTCATGGTGAGATGCTTCAATCTCAAATCCCATTTCTTCTAATGCTAAAGTCATGTCACGTCTTGCATTTTCTCCTAAATCTGTAGGTGCTAAATCAAAGTACCCACCTTTATCTTGAGTGTTTGTTGTTGCATTACCATTTTCATCAGTTTCAAATAAGAAAAATTCACATTCAGGTCCAACATTCATTGTATATCCAAGTTCAGCTGCATCTGCTATAGCTTTCTTTAAGATATATCTTGGATCACCTTCAAATGGCTTTCCATCTGGTTTATAAACGTCACAGATTAATCTTGCAACCTTACCTTGTTGCGGTCTCCATGGAAAAATTACAAAACTATCTAAGTTTGGTCTTAAATTCATGTCGGATTCTTCAATTCTAACGAAACCATCAATAGATGATCCATCAAACATACATTCATTATTTAATGCTTTTTCTAACTGTCTGTCTGTAATTGCTACGTTTTTTAATGTTCCAAAGATATCTGTAAATTGAAGCCTTATAAATTTAACTCCATTTTCCTTTACTAAGTTAATGATATCTTCCTTTGTGTACTTTGCCATTTTACAAACCCCCTTTTTTTTCTAAAAAAAGGCGCACAATAGAAGCGGTATACCATCTATTGAACGCCTTTGCTCAATTCATTTAATAAGTAAATTATATACCACCATTCCTAACAAATCAATAGATTTTTTAAAAAAGTAAGTATTTTTGTGGTAAAAACTTTAATTTTTAAAGAAATTAATACCATATTCTTTAAAAATTAAAGCTTATATTTATTAAATTGATAAATATAAAAAATAACTTCTGCAGAAAATTATTTTATAACTTATAACAAAAAAACGAAATCAATCTGAATTATTAATTCTGTGACTCCGTTGTCAAAGTATATATAAATTTGTAATACATATAGATATCCAACCAAGACCTGAACTTATGGATATGTCTCACCGAAATGAATGACATACTTTTGTTCCAGTTTCTATGTAATTCTGATGGGTGATTCTAAGGCTATAAAGTTGCACCCAAAGTGCTAGCCTCAAAGAACAAGCTTTGAACTAGCACATTTGGAACAACTTATAGCCAAAGAATCACTTCCATCAAAATTACCAATGAAACATTCCACAAAAATATATTACCCATTTCTAGTTGGGATATATTTCATAGTATAAATCTAACTTATAATTGGCTTATCTATATAACTCCTGATAATTAAAATATTTAGATATTAAATTACCAGTACCATATTGTTAACATATTTTTTATTTCTACATTGTTTTTCTTGATTTATTCAACGTTGAATTTCAATGAAAAACAAGAAATAATCAAGTTTCACTTGGTATTTTTATTATACAAATCAATATTTACTCTGTCAAACGTTATTAATAATACTCACTATTTTCTCTACATATAATATATGTTGCAATTAAATTTCTAAATTTTAGTCTGAACTTATGCGTATACCTCACCGAAATGAATAATATACTTTTGTTCCAGTTTCTAGGTAATTATAATGGGTGACTCTAAGGCTATAAAGTTGCACCCAAAGTGCTGGCCTCAAAGAACAATCGCTCACAGAGAGAAAGTTCTGCTTACCAAATGTAAAATTTGGAGCATCACTTTTCCATTCTCACTTTTTGAACTAGCACATTTGGAATAGTTCAAAGGAAACTCGACTCACTTCGTTCACTGAGTAATTTCAATTGACCAAATCATAGATTTGGAATTTTAATTAAGAATCACATCCATCATAATTGCCAATGAAACATTCCACAAAAGCATATTACTCATTTCTGGTTGGAAAACACTTCATAGTCCAAGTATAGTTTATAATTATGGTATCTATAATTAAGTATGATAAATTTTTTTCATAGAATATATATATGCTTCAATTAACAATTCACAATTCACAATTCACATTTCACAGTTACGGCTAAAATTATTACAATCCCTTTAGAATTATGGCTAGGAATTATTTTTGTAGTATATATAATTTATTATATTAAATGGATTTTCTTCATTAATGATTTAAAGGCATTCTATGTGTTTTTACACAGATAAAGAAATAAATAACTTGATTTATGATTGCAAAACTCAGTACCTGCTATACTATAGTTCTATCTTATATCCATTTCTTAATCTGCTTTGCAGTTTATTATATGTTCTTTTCTATAAATAATACTCAAATGCTCAAGAGAAAATAATCATTTAGCATTATTAATAATTAACTTGAACATTTTTAGATAAATTGCTACAATCTTATATGTAAAAATACATATATATGGGGGCTATAATTATGAACACAATTGTAACAAAATTTGGTGGAAGTTCACTAGCAGATGCAACTCAATTTAAAAAAGTTAAAGAAATAATCTTTTCAAATCCAGAAAGAAGATATGTAGTGCCATCTGCACCTGGAAAAAGAAATTCTAAGGATTCAAAGATTACTGATTTATTATATCTTTGCCACGCCCATGTTTCTACTGGAATATCTTTTGATGATGTTTTTAATCATATAACAGATAGATATTGTAATATAGTTAAGGATTTAAATTTGGACTTTAATATTACAGAACATTTGGACATCATAAAAAAAGATCTTGAAGAAGGGGCTTCAAGTGATTATGCTGCAAGTAGAGGTGAATACTTAAACGGATTAATACTTGCTAACTATCTTGGCTTTCAATTTGTTGATGCTAAAGACGTTATGGTTTTTAATAGCGACGGTTCCTTAGATTCTAAGGCGACAGATTCAGCCCTTCATTATAAATTATCTAAAATTTCTAAGGCTGTAATTCCCGGCTTTTATGGAGCAGATAAAGACGGAAATATAATCACATTCTCAAGAGGTGGTTCTGATGTAACAGGAGCTTTAGTTGCTTCAAGCATCAATGCTGATCTTTATGAGAATTGGACAGATGTTTCAGGATTTTTAATGGCAGATCCTAGAATAATAGATAATCCAAAACCAATAAGCAAAATAACTTATTCAGAACTTAGAGAACTTTCCTACATGGGTGCTTCTGTATTACATGAAGATGCAATATTCCCAGTAAGAGAAGTTGGAATTCCAATAAATATAAAAAATACAAATAAACCTCAAGACGAAGGTACTTTTATCGTAAAAAATACAGATGGCTCAATGAAGCCAACAACTGTAACAGGTATAGCTGGTAAAAAAGATTTCACAGTTATTTCAATATCTAAAGCTTCAATGAATTCAGAGCTTGGTTTCTGTAGAAAAATTTTATCAATACTTGAACAGCATAATATTTCATTTGAAAATATGCCTTCTGGAATAGATACAGTATGCTTTGTAATTCAAGATACTCAATTGAAGAATAAAAAGGATGTTGTTGTAGAAGAAATTAAAAGAGCATGCAACCCAGACAGTATAGAAATCCACCCAAATTTAGCTATGATTGCTACTGTTGGACGTGGAATGGCTAAACAAAGGGGCACTGCTGCTAAGATATTTACAGCTCTTTCAAATGCTGAAATCAACATTAGAATGATAGACCAAGGTTCTAGTGAGATGAACATACTAGTTGGTATAGAAAATGATGATTTTGAAAAAGGAATTGCTGCAATATATAACGCATTTAATTAGAAAATAGATATAACCGAAAGAAGGATACACTTTTGTTCCGGTTGCTAGAGAATATGACTTTGGATTTCTAACATTAGAAATTGTACCCATTCCTGCATGATCCTTAGTTCCTAAGGACAAGCAACAATGGAACAAGTTCTAATGAAGAAACTCCTAAAGCCACATTCTCAATGCAACACTCCACAAAAGTATATCCTTCTTTCTGATAATGTATAATTTTAATATGTAATTATTAATCTATAACTATAAATAATGTTCTTTTCTATAAAATATTAATTTAAAAGCCTAATTAAAGAGTCTTTCCACTCCCTAATTAGGCTCTTTTATACTGTTTGATTAGTCTTTTTCATCTTGCTTCTTAAGAATTCAACGATAACTGGTACAATAGAAATAAATATGATTGCTATAATTACAAATTCAAAGTTCTTTTTAACTACTGGAATGTTTCCAAAGAAAAATCCTAGTGCTGAAACTACTAGTACCCATAAAATTCCGCCTATTGCATTAAATGAAATAAAGTGCCTATATTGCATCTTTCCTATTCCAGCTACGAATGGTGCTAGCGTACGGACTATTGGAATAAATCTTGCAAAGATTATTGTCTTTCCACCATGCTTTTCATAAAACTTATTAGTTTTATCTAAGTGCTCTTTCTTAATAAGTTTCCCACCAGCAATGTTAATAAGTTTATCACCAAAAATTCTTCCTATTTCATAATTAACTGTGTCTCCTAAGATTGCTGCAACCATTAAAAGTCCTAGTAACGCATATATATTAAGCATTCCCATAGCAGCAAAAGCAGCAGCGGCGAATATTAACGAATCTCCCGGCAAAAATGGAGTTACTACTAATCCTGTTTCCAAAAATATTATGAAAAATAGTAGCAAGTATGTTTCAAATCCATAATTGTTTATTATGAATCCCAGATATTTATCAAGATGTAGAAATATATCAATTAAATAAGTAACTGTGTTCATATTTTTCCTCCCATATGTTTCGACATATTAATTAATTTATAACATATGGTTATTATACATTATTATTTAGTAAAGGGAAATTAAGATTTAATTAAAAATATCATTTAATACTTATGTCTAAATTACTTTAATCTATTCTACCTACCTCTATACTATAAATCTTTACAAAACCGATTTTTCATTTAAACTTATTTAATAAATTAGAATTAAATACATTTACTATAAAATCAGTATTAGAATAAATTTTGATAACTTTATTTTCATAACTATTATAAACTCTTAAATTTATAAGGGTATTATGTAAATCTAGAAATATCAGCTCATACTTAACAAATGAAATTTACGGCAATTTGAATTGCTTCTTAATTAAAATCTCAAGATTATCTGAATATTTATCCTTATGAAAATACTCAGATACAAAAAAATAAATACACATGAAATAAAAAAATTATATTTTCATAAGTTAATTGTATGTGTGCCATAAGAACAAGCATAATACCTAATGATTTCGCAATATCCATATAATCCTCTCTGATATTAGCATGATTAATATGGTATTTTATTTTAAAATATCTCAAATTATAAATATTTTAACACCATGCTATTATTACTTTTTTATTATAAATCACTAATTATAATTTAGACACTTCAAGCTTCCAATTATTTAAATAATTCCATTCAAATGTGCTAATAAGGATAAATTATACTCCTACTTCTAGAATTTATTTACACGAAAAACACCAGCTCCACTTTTTCTGGCTGCTTCTATTCCAACTGATGAATCCTCAAAAATTATTGTTTCTCTAGGTTCAATATTAAAAAATTTCATTGCCTTTATAAATCCTTCCGGATTAGGCTTTACATGTAATACATCATCATACGATATAATTAAATCAAATAAATCGTGCTTTCTAAAATATTCTAATATCTCTATGCAATTTTTTCTAGAAGCTGTAGTAACAATAGCCAAGAAATATTTTTCTTTAAGCAACTCTATAATATTGAACAAGTGGTTATTAATTTTAGCTTGTCCCAGATTAGATAGATATAACTCCTTTTTCAGTTTATGTATATCATATATTGAAACTTTGTTATCTTTTATTATTTCAGGCAGAAACTTCTCAAAACTAATTCCATAACATGATTTGCAAAAATATTCATATTCCAGGTTATAATTATACTTCTCCAAAGCGTGCTTATACGATAAAAAATTCACATCCTTTGTATCAAATAGTGTCCCATCTAAATCAAATATTGCCAACTTTTTTTTCATACTAATCAATTCTCCTCGTACATTTCTATTATTTCATTCATAACTATAATTAAACCTGCATAGAATACAGCTACCCTTCTACTATCACTTTCGACCTTATAAGGCATAAGTCTTAACCAGTGTATTATTTCATGAAAAAATATACTCTTAACCCTATTATATGTGAATTTTTTATTTAAAAATTTCTTATATCTTTCATATAATTCATTATATGCTGAAGATTTTACATATAAATAGTTTATATTATTCTTAGTGATATCTACATTTCTAGTATTCATTAGGAATTCATATCCACCATGCAAAGATTGTAGTAACTTTGAGTAATCTAAATTAGACGAATCATGTAAATTTCCTGTATTGGGATCAATTATATAAAAATCTTCCTTGCAAACACCATTTCTCCTACAAATTAGATTTTCAATTGTTAAATCTCCATGAATATCAGAGTATTTATCTTCTTTAAAAACATCATATAAATATTCAAATGTAAGATACTTAGAAAAATAGTTTAAGTTTTTATATTTTATGCCATTTATAATTAACTCATCATACTCAATTAAATTTTTCAACAACTTTGCATTTTTTATTTTCTCAATATTTTGTATAACTTTAGTATCTATATATTTTTTTATTGTATCCTTATCAGCTTTTCTAATATTAATATAATACAGATTTTTTTCCAACTCATTCAATGTCTTCTTCATAATGCTCCAACTATCTTCTATGGGCATCGAATGAACATAGTTAAAAAATCCAACATATGAATTATCATATAGCATATCGTAATAACAATACCCTTTTCCCCTATCTTCCGAAATAATTTTGGGAAGTGATAAGAAATTTTCATGTTCATGTAGCCATCTAATCTGTTCATATAATTTTTCTCCAGCATTTCCAAATGCATATTTTCTAAAAAAACTTTGTTTACCGTTTGTACATAACATTGTAGTAGCATTTGAACCTGATGAATAATCGTTTATTATAGATATGTTTCTATTTATTTTAATATATCTTTTAAAATAATCTCTATCCCCCCCTGAAAAATACGCTTCTAAAAATTCTAACTTCTCATTTTTATTAACATGTGGCAGTATTTTCAAATATTTCATGCCAAATTGTTCATCATCATTCTCTATCAATGTATTATTAGCTTTATCTTTTAATATAGAAATTGTATATAAAGCAATCAGAGGCGTTAAAATGTACAATCCCATAATCAAAGGAAATTGTAGTATCAAATTGCTTGATATATGTGAAATTCTTATTGTGGACATGAAAATGTTATTACTATTAAATAATAAATTAAAAACGTCTATTAATTTTACAGTACTTTGAAATGTTGACAAAAATGTAGCAAATAGATAATATGAGGTAATATACCATAGCCATATTAAAACTGTATTATAAATTAACTTCTTCCTACTAACCTTTTTATACATATCTTTAAATACTGAAATGATAGACCATGAAAAATGCAGTAAATTTAATTCTATTTCATCATTAAAAATCGAACTAATTTTTTTAGTGAGAATTTTTAAATACCTACTATACTTTATTGCTATCACTAAAAAATACAATGCTATCGTAGATAATCCAAGGTAAAATAATAAAGAATACAACAAAGTGACTTTTGGAAAACTCCCTAAATAAAATATTAAAAATAAAAATCCCACGACAATTACATCTAAATATTTATCAACAATTACAGTTGCTATAGAGAATCCAATTCCATTTTTCATTTTTCTTCCTGCATATATACTTCTAATTAAATCTCCTATTCTAAATGGCAAACAAAAATTCACCATATATCCAATTATTAAAGACTTTAATAAAATATCATTTTGTGGTTTTTCATATATCTCAACAAACTGCCTCCATCTTAACATTTTAAAATAATGTCCTAATAACAACAATAAAATTGCCAAAATTAAAATGAAATACTTCATTATAAAAGCACCTCAAAATCATTTGAATTTAATGCAATACTATATTCTTCTGGTGTTCCAAATGATAAATGCTTATCTACAGAGAACTTATTAATTATTTTTCCTCTTTCCGCCATAACATTATAAATTCCACTTACAAAGTATTCATTATAATTACACACTCTTAAATATTCTTTTGCTGAATCCAGAAATATACTTTTATTTTTAAAGCAATAAGTACCACAAATAGCATCGTTACTAATTACTACTTTTTCAACAGTTCTAATTACATGTCCATGTCTATCACATACTAAATAACTAAATTTAGACTCATTAGATTCAAATGTTAGTAAAGCTCCATCTACATTAGATAATCCACCCTTATTACAATAATTATAAAAAGATTGACTAATAAATAGATGATCACAGTCATTAAATATTATTGGATGTTCATTATTAATTTCTTTAATTCCTTCAATACATGTAAGTACTGCTCCATTTAAAACTTCAGATATAACTTTAATTTTTGCCTCCGGAAAATATCTCATTATCTCTTTATCAATACCAAATCTTTCAATATGTTCTTTTAATACAACAAAAATTATGTTTTTCAATTCAACAAATTTTCTTATTGATTGCGTAGCCCAATAAAAAAATGGTTTTTCATTAATTTCAATTAATGGCTTTGGAAATTCAAAACCATTACTACTAAAACGTGACCCCTTGCCTGCCATTGGCATAATTAGATTTATTCGTTTATCCACTTCTAACTCCCCTATACACCAAAATTTAATTTGTCCTAACTTATATATAACTTATTAAATTTTTACTTCTTGTTTTCCTTCATAAACAACTTTTGCTTCATATTCATCCCTTACTTCTTCTCTCATCTCAGATTTTATAAATTCCCCTTTCTTTATAAAATACTTGATCACCATTTTTAAAAGACCAGCGGATAATCCAATCATCTTTACATTAGATACTTGATCTTCCTCTCTCCATGAAATTGGAAAAAATAATACATTGTGTTTATAGTGATCTGATGCTAGAATCATACAAGCATTAAATATTAAATTATCTGGAAATCTTATATAGAACTTGCTACGAAGCATGCCAATACTATACATATTTAAACCAGACCCTAAATCATATACCCTTGTTCTAACAACTAAAGAAAACAGAAAATTGAAGACTATATTCCCATAAATTCTAATTTTAGAGTACCCTTTTAATTTAGACCCATTTATAAACCTAGAACCTAAACAACAATCATATTTCTTATAAGTTTCATTTTCTAAAATCGGAACTAAATCATAAATATTGCCTTGATCATCTCCGTGCAACACAATTACATAATCAAATTTATTGTCTATAGCATAGTTAAATGCTGTTTTATGTGAACCGCCTAATCCATAGTTATAATTATTTCTCAAAAGTTTTAATGGAACATCCGGATGTTGTTTAATGAACTCTATTACCTTTTGTTCTGTATTATCTATACTTAAATTATTAACCATTATAACTTCATGTACATATTGTAACATCTTATAATCAATTTGATTTAAAACACGAACAATTTGCTTTTCACAATTATATCCTGGAATAAATAATAATATTTTTTCTTTCATCGTTTTATCCTTTCCTGTAGAATATATTTTAATATTTTTCAGATAAAATTTTCATTACGCAAAAATTTAATACCATTGTTATTGGAGTTATTATTAATTTTGTTATAATTTTCGAATATTTTTTTATAATAACAATATTATAAAAACTACTAACATTAATAATTGAATATAAAACTTTACCAAATAGCGATATTATCACAATAAGGATCATTTGATAGAGAAAATATATACTATACTTCATTTTCAAACTATGTCCATCAGATTTATATTCAAAAATTTTTCTTGTGGAAACCAAAAATACAAAAGTTAGTGCAGGTATTCCGCTAATAAAATTTGAATATCCTACATCTAAATTTAATTTTATTGTCAGCAATAAATAAATTAAAAAATCTATTAGCCATCCTGTACCTGAAATCGCCAAAAATTTACTCATCTGCATAAACAGCTTCCTTATATTCATCCTTAATCTAAAAACCTCTCTTATTAATTAAAATTTTACTTTTCTATAATTAGCTCAACCTCTAGAAAAATTAGTTAATCTGCTATTTTTATTCTCGGCATGTTTAATAATCATTATGGTAATAGTGCACATTAGCAAAATACAAATTATTACCGAAAAAAGCATTACCAGATTATCCAATTTATTATCATAATACAATGTAACTGTGCCTTCTCCAACATTTTGTGTAATTACTTTTGTGTAACCGGAATCATCGGACACTATATTAAGTTCTTTCTTATTGCCATCCAGAGCGGTAAATATAGCTCTATAATTCTTGTCATAAGTAAATGAAAGTGTAATATATTCTATTGGCTCGTTGTCTAGATCAAAATTAAGCTCAGCCATCTTGCTGCTCAAAGGAATACTTTTGCCCTTATTTGTTTTACATAATGAATCAACTCCATCGATTTCTATAAGAACTGTATTATTAACGAAATCAACTTCTCGAACAATCCTAATTTCTGGAATCTTATTGCATAATCGCTTGAATGCATTTAAACTATTTGTTGCATCTTTATCAAATAAATAATACTTTACCGCATTATCATTTAACTGATAATAAAATTCTCTAAGCTTAGGATCATTATCGGAAAGGTTGGCCAATTTACTAAATACTTCGTAACCATTTGCTGCATTTGTGTACATATTATTAAGGTTAATGTCACTTAATATTAAGTTACTCTGATTATAACTCATCTTGGTAAAAGCATTATCATAACCCGCTAAAGTAAATACACCAACCATAGTGCTCATGTTTTTCGTCATCTTATCATAGAAATCCACTGAAGAACTTTCTATGTATGAATCTTCCGAGAATGATTTATTCCCTTCAGTTACTGCTAAAAATCTATAGTTGTTTCTATCCGCACCAATCTTGTCAATCCTCGAAGATACATTTTTAACATAATCCTTCCCATTATTATAAGGATATCTTTCATTGTTAAAATATGTATGAAGGCCACTATTCGTCAAATAGCATGAATTTAAAATTCCAATAACAGAAAGCACAACTATAAAAGCAATAATACTCCTTCGCTTTTTCTTAATATTATTAAGTGCAAAAGCTGCTGATATTATCATTAGAGGAATAAAGATAAACACACATTTGTAAAGGAATCTAAATCTATTTACTATAGGAATTTTTGATAACGCAATTGCAATGATGCCTAACTTCCCTAAAGAAAAAAGAATGAAAAAAAATGAAGCTACTGTACATGCTATAGTAATATGATAATTAAAGCCCTCAGCTTTTTTATCTACATTATGACTGTCAAATAGAGGAAAAGCATTTCCCTTGCATATTTTCTCTTTTATAAAATAGAATATTGAAATTAAAGCAGTAACAAATGGATAATATATCATTAGAAAAGCAATAATCACTTTTTGCCACTTCTCTATTTCATTTCTTTTTAAAATTCTCATAAAAATCAAAGCAAATGCAATGATTGTGATAGATATAGAACAAATCAATTTATTCAAAACATCGGTGTCAGATGTACTCACAACCCAGATTATCACAAAGCATATACTTATATAACAGAAAAATTCAAAAAAAATGTTTTTTTTCACAGATTTTCCACTTAGTTTTAGCATGTTTGTCCTTAAACTCTCATAAATAAAACATTGTATTTTCTTAAAATAATTTAAAATAAATATACCACAAAGAGGTATTATGGCCCCGAAATAACCAAAACTTACTGATAAATAATCTAACTGGTCACGAAAAGCTCCTCCCGAAGAAATCATTTGATAACTATCCCCAAGTAAATATAGAGGCATTGCAAAAAATATAATCATATTGTCCCAATGTATTGGAATTTTTAAAAAATCATTTGTTGTTTGTATTACCTCTGAACGATTGCCCGATATTAATACTAGCGCTAGAAGTTGCGGCGCCGAAAGAATAACTCCAGTAATTACATTAGTTATCATAAATACAATATAACGCCTATTGTATGCAAACGCCATAAATGCCATAATAATCGCATATACCATATAGTAGTACAATGTATATTGAATATGTCCCAAAAGCAAGCTAAATGCAAGACAAATACCAGTCGTAAAATATTCAAATTTATTTTTATCAAAACTTAAAATCACAAGAAGCAAAAATGGTATAAAAAAATAGTTATTAAAAGTGAAGTAGTAAAATCCATAAAGTATAAAATGCGAAACTGAGCTATACGCCAACACTGAAATACAAGCATTTGCCTTTGAAACTCCAAGTCGTCTCACTAGTAAATACATAATTCCGTTCCCTATGATAAACATAATATAAATATATATACAAATTGTTCCTATGCGTGATGCAAAAATAAATCGTCCAATAACATATGACATCAGCATAATTGGATTATTTACTGAATAGTATCCGGAATCTAGGATATTAAACATTTTGTATTGATAAAAGTCTATATAAGGAATGTATCCTTCTGAGAAAAGGTTCTCAAAACTTTTATTTATAATTGGTTCCCATTGAAGTATATTATCATCCACTAGAAAAACATTTGGATTTGCAAGTGTAATAAGACTTAAAATAGTCAGCGAAAAAACTATTATTAGCATGACCATAAAAGTGTCTGATCCCAAAAAATTTTTCTTAACAATTCCTTTCATACTTTGTATAATCAATATCTTTTCCCCTTTTTCAATTTTTTGCGCAATAAATGCTCATCCTAAGATATTAGGGCTCTATCTCTTTCAAATTCGGAAATTGATCCATGATATCTTTTCTAATATAAACCAAATACTCATAATCAGTTACTCCCCATTTCCAAATATAGTTTCCTTTTGCATCATACACGCACACATAATCTTTGTAACTAAGTGAATTTCCAAATACAATTCGTAAATCAGGTGATCCTATAATAACATCAGGGAAGCCTATTTCTTTCCACGCCTTAATGTTTTCATCATTATTTGCTACCATGTGAGTTACAAAACATTTATTAGGTATATTATTATTTAAATTATAATATATATTTTTATTGAAATATGGTAATGCTTCTGTACCACCAATTAAATTTGTATCCACTACTATTTTTTTAGTTTCATTATTAGTATACTGTTTCCACTGTGCCATAATATTATATTTATTCAAATTATTTTCTTTTATAAACGTTGCTAAATCTCTACCCACTCCATATGGAACATAGATCTCATTCATAGATGACATTATTGTCCAAATAATTGATATGCAAATTATAATTCCAAATAAAACTATTGGAGTACTATTTAATAATTTAATATCTGATTCCTCTCTAATTAATTTATCTAAAAATTGAAAGCTAATATTTTTCCTTTTTTCACCTTCGTAACAAATCCAAATTATAAATAAAAAAAATGTTGTAATAATGCCTATATGATGTGGACTAAAATATACTAATGTAGAAAAAACTCCAACAAAACTATACGGTATTAATAATACTAATAATTTATTATTTCTTTTAGCAAATATGATTAATATAATACTAATCATCCCACCTCCAACAATGCCCAATGCAGTAGAACTATCAAATTGAAGTTGTGGTACAAAATAGTTGCAAATATCTAAATAAGTAGCATCTCCTGGTAATACAAAAAACATATAAATAAATCTACTTATATAATCATTGCTTTTCACTACATTAGACATCGCATAAGTATCAGATTTAGGAATAATACTTATTACTAACATTAAATTAAATATTAATAATATTGATAGAGCAAAAAAACGTTCATCACAAAAAAATTTCTTTATACTATTTATTGAAAAGTCCTTATAAAATATTTCAATTAACCAAGCTATAGCAATTCCTGCAGAAAGTATTATTCCATAGGCACTAGCGCTACAAAGTATACCTAAAGCTAATATAAATCTAAATGGCTTTATTTCTTTAGTCTTGTAAAACATAGCACAAAGAATAAATCCAAGCATTAATATGCAATAGGGCCTACTTATCACACCATATTGGTAAAAAAAGAAATAAGTAAATGGTATTGTTAACCTAACTATTCTTTTAAAAGGTGCTTTAAAAATAAATAATCCCATAGCTATAGAACAAAATGTAAGCGATACTAACTTAATACTAAATTCAAACGGAACACCTAATTTAGCAAAAGGTAGAAGTACTAAATGCCAGACAGGAGGATGTCCTTCATAATGTGGCAACACAAATAATATTTCTTTTAAAGAAGCATCTCTTGCAATTAACCATGCCTGCGCTTCATCAAACCATGGTTCATGAAAATACATAATTATTATCATGCACACCATATAAAGTATTAAAGCTAAAATCTCTGGTATGTATTTATTAATCCTTTTTTTATTCACCCTCTTCTCCCCCTACTAACTAGTTTTAATTTCATGATATTCTTCTTCAGCATTAACTTCCCAAACTTTATATTTATTAATTCCATTATTTATATACGAATCGACTGCCTCTATTGCTGTTAGCATTGAATGATCCATATTATTGTATCTATGTTGACCATTTCTTCCGATACAATATAAATTATCAATAGAATTTATATAGTCTTTTATAGAATCAAAATTTTTATAACTTCCAAAATATGCAGGGTAAGCCTTTTTTACTTTTATAATTGTAGAATCTAAAACATCATCTTTATTTATTATGTTAATTTTACATAGCTCATCTATAGCAAAATTAATAAAAGCTTCTTCACTCATATTCCACATTTCATCATTTTCATTGCAAAAATATTCAAGACCTATCCAAACAGTATTTTCTAAATCATTAACCAAATATGGTGACCAATTATTAAAAATTTGTAATCTTCCTATTTTAACATCTCTTTCCTGAATATATATCCAACAATCTGGGACAATATTTGAAACAGTTTTGATTTTTGTTTTATTTTCTAATTGTAATTTATTTAAAAGTAAGCCTACTGTAATAAAATCTCTATATGGAAGATTTTCAGCAATATTTCTTATTTCTTGTCTTGGCATATTTCCAAAAGATTTAACTAAATCTTTAATAGGCATTGAAGAAAATACAGCTTTAATATTATTATATTCCAATACATTCCCACCAATATCTTTTGCCTTAAGCTTTACTACTTTATTATCTTTAACATCAATCACATTAACTTTTGAATTAAAAATAATTTCTCCACCCATTTCAATTATCTCATCTGCCATAGCTTCCCAAAGCTGTCCTGGCCCCTTTTTAGGATAGTAGAATTCTTCTATTAATGAGGTTTCACATTCTTTTGAACCTTTAAAAGGCTTAGTCAATACAGATAAAATAACTTTAAATAATGATAATCCTTTAACTCTTTGAGCTCCCCAGTCTGGTTCAATTTTTGACGGATGAACGCCCCATAATTTTTCTGTATAATCTTCAAAAAACATTTCATATAATGGTTGTCCGAATCTATTTATGTAAAAATCCTCTAAGGAAAGTTCGTTTCTTTTTATTAAGCATGCTTTGATATAACCAATACCTGCTTTAATTGTACGAAGTATTCCCATATTATAAAAAGTTTCAAAACTTAAGGTAATGGGATAATTAAAAAAGTTTCTAAGATAAAATATTCTCGAAGTCCTACTTCTTTTTAATAAAACTTTTTCATCTTCTTCAGGATTTGGTCCATTTTCTTCTAACTCTAATTTTTTATTTAATATAATATCATCTTTAGAAGAATGCCCTTGAATGGGCATTAATTCTTTCCATATATTCATTACCTGTTTATTTTTAGTGAAAAACCTATGTCCTCCCAAATCCATACGATTATTCTTATAAACAGCCGTTCTTGAAATACCTCCAACAAATTCTGATTCTTCAATAATTATTGGTTTAATTTCAGTATTTTTTAATAACTGATATGCTGCAGTAAGTCCTGCTGGCCCTGCACCAATTATAATAACCTTTTCCAAGCGTTCTCTTCCTCCAATTTTTAATTGTATTTATTATGTAAATATTAGTATTTTTCTTGCAACATAGTTCCATATTAGTACTATTGTTGCAACTATAACTTTTGTGATCAAATAATTAATATGAAATAAATCTACTCCTGCATACATTCCAGTTTCAGTTAAAAACAACCCTATTATCCCTATTAGTGAAAATAAAAAGAAAGAAAATATATTTCTTCCTTTGTCTTGCTCCTTAGCACTTTTAAAAACAAAAATTACTGAAAAGATGTAATTAAAAACTAATCCTGCTGAAAATCCTAAAGCAGTCGATATATAAATCCCTATATCGTCTAATTCAAAAAATACTTTTGTTTTAAAGACATACAAGATTAGTACATCTACAATAAAAGCAGCTCCACCTACAAAGATATATCTTATAAATTCATTAAAAATCATTTTCTTATTCATTTAAGTTAACTCCTTAATAATCTTCTACAATATATTATATTCTGATAATATATTGTAAAAAATAAGAACTCCAATAGGATTCATATTGGGGAACAACCAAAAAAATAATAGACCAGTATAATCATCTATTATTTTTTTGATTGTACCTTAGGGTACTTCTACTTAGTAGTTTCTATACTTCAAAAGTCATGTATAGGAACTAAGTTAGGTTCTTTCTATAAATACTAAGATATTGCAAAGTAGGATGAAAAATCCCACTTTGCTGCACATCCTATTCTTTATTTAGAATAAATCTGGTTGAGCTTTAATATTTAAAGTAACAGGCACAGGACTTGTACTATCTGCTGTTGCTGTTAAAGCAACTTTATCGCTTCCTCTTGGAGTAATAGTATATACTATTAGATATATATTCCCCTTTTGTGCCGAAAGTCCTGTAATATTTCCACTTTCATCTATACTTAATGATGTTACACTTCCAATTGAGCCTCCTGAAATGTCATATCCTTTAAATGAAGTATTATCTACTGTAATTTTTGAATTATTATCTACACTCAAATTTATTACTGGATGTGATGATCCTACATTAACTATCATAGCCATTGTTACAGGAATTCCATTTGTTACTGGAATCCCATTTGTTACTGGATTTCCATTTGCATCTTTTAAATCTTTTTCTTCTGTTATATTAACACCATTGCCATTATATAAGCCATGCTTTAAAACAGTACTTGGTGCTGCAGTGTCTATTGTTATATTTACTTCATTTGACTTTTCACTTGTATTTCCTGCTCCATCTGCTTGAGTTGCTGTTATTACATGATTTCCATCTGTTAATGCTGTTGCCGGAGTTAAGCTCCAGTTTCCATTGCTGTCTACTGTTGCTGTTCCTATCACCGTTTCTCCATCATATACAGTTACTATATCTCCTGCCTCACCTGTTCCACTTATTGTTGGCTTATTATTACTTGTGCTTGTTCCATTGGTTGGTGATGTTATTACTGGTGCTGATATCACTATTGTTAAATTCACTGTATTTGATACTTCGCTTGTGTTTCCTGCTGCATCTTCTTGGGTTGCTGTTATTGAGTGACTTCCATACGCTAATGCTGTTGTTGGAGTTAAACTCCAGTTTCCATTACTGTCCACTGTTGCTGTTCCTATTACTGTTGTTCCATCACATACAGTTACTGTATCTCCTGCCTCACCTGTTCCACTTATTGTTGGCTTATTATTACTTGTACTTGTTCCATTGGTTGGTGATGTTATTACTGGTGCTGATATCACTATTGTTAAATTCACTGTATTTGACTTTTCACTTGTGTTTCCTGCTCCATCTGCTTGAGTCGCTGTTATTGAGTGACTTCCATACGCTAATGCTGTTGTTGGCGTTAAGCTCCAGTTTCCATTACTGTCTACCGTTGCTGTTCCTATTACTGTTGCTCCATCATATACAGTTACTGTATCTCCTGCCTCACCTGTTCCACTTATTGTTGGCTTATTATCACTTGTACTTGTTCCGCTTGTTGGTGATGTTATTACTGGTGCTGATGGTATTACTGGTGCTGATATCACTATTGTTAAATTTACTGTATTTGATGCTTCGCTTACATTTCCTGCTGCATCTTGTTGCTTTGCTGTTATTTCATGTTTTCCATTTGTCAATACTGTTGATGGCGTTAAGCTCCAGTTTCCATTACTGTCTACTGTTGCTGTTCCTATTGCAGTTGTTCCATCATATACAGTTACTGTATCTCCTGCCTCACCTGTTCCACTTATTGTTGGCTTATTATCGCTTGTACTTGTTCCATCTTTTGGTGATGTTATTACTGGAGCAGTTAACATATTCACGTCAATTGCCAAATCATTAAAATTAGCTGTTCTGTTTCCTCCATCTATATCCTGATAAGCTATATAAGAATTTTGCCCTAACATATTATAAGTATTCTTTGTATCCGACTTTACCCAAATAGAAAAAGTTATGGGCTGGGCTGTGTATTTAGTCCCTGTACTATCCTTATTATATTGTATACTCTGAACTAAATTACCACTTATACCATTTCCATTTGTAACTATTGATATTTTACTATTATCTATTTTAGATGTGTCAACAGTTAAACCAGTTGGTAAAAGTTCATTAAACTTAATGTTACTTACCTGTAGGTTCTGTTGCACTGTACTGCTAAAATCATTAACTGGAATATCATTAGGCGTTATGGTATATTTTATTTCAAAACTTCTTCCTGCATATGCATTTTGATTATCATATGCTTTATTCAAAGATAAAGGTGCCATAGGTTTAACAACAAACGGTCCGTAAATTCCTTCCCTATATCCATTTATATTAGTATTTATACTTCCATCTGCATTCTTACTTACAGTTCTGTACGCTATATAATACTGTCCTGGACTATCTGGTAACTTTATTCCGCTGCCTCCTGTAAATAATGTTTGATCATATTCACCAGGTGTAGTACTCTTAGACGGATAAAACCAATCTTTTGTAATTGCTACTTTATTGCTATTAGTTAGACTTGAACTGCTGTTTGTATAATACAATTGAAAAGCAGCTGATCCTCCCCAGTTAAAATATTCGAGATATATAGGATAATATTGATCTGCCTTTAAATTTAAAGAAATATTATTACTTCCAAAAGTTGCTCCCTGAGGATAGAACATATTAACTATTTGTTGTGTTGATCCATTAGCTGTTATCCATGCTCTACAACCATCATCTGAAACCGCTCCAAATATATAATTTCCATCCTTTGGAACCTTAATATATCCCCAGAATTTTGATGCTTCCTTATATGCTCCAAATATATCCATATTATTCATAAATACTGTATTGCTATGCCATCGTGAATTTACAGTAATTGTTTTTCCATTTACATCAGTTATATTATATGGAACTACATTTTCCTGATAACCATAAGCATCTTTAGTTGCCGATGTATCTGCGCTTTTATATCCTATTTCTGGATACGGATATTTAAATACTTGAGTAGGGTCACTCCAGTTCTTAGTATCTGTCAAAGTCAACATGTGATTAACATCATATGCTCTTTGAGTAAGATAACCTTTTTCGTCAGTAACAACATCTTGATTTCCACTTTGTGATTGTAAATCAACAGTACCATCCCAACTTGAAGGCATATTAGTCTGGGTCCCGCTGTTTTTTATTATAGAATATTGAAATGCATTTGCACTATTGCTACTTATATTAAAATCTGCATAAGAATCACCTTTTAGTACATAATTACTACTCGTTACATCCTTATCTATTCTTGATCGAGTATCTGTTGAACTTGCAGAATATTCATCCAATGTACCTGTAGCATCACGTACATCTATTTTTACTTGTGGCATAGTATTGGTAATTATATTGCTAACTGTATAAGTTGCTATTTGAGATGCATTTCCATACTGATTTATACCCTGAGCTTCAATTGTACAATTTTGTGTGACATCAAAACTACCATTATAAGTTTTCCATTCCCCTGTTACTTCTCCTATATTCACTCTATATTGTTGTATAGAAGAATCTGTTGAATATGATATAGTTGCAGTAACTTTACCTGTTGTTGGCGTTGTTGGCGTTGCACTTATAGTTGGTGCATTTGGTGGAGTTGCTGAAGTTAACGTAAAGTTAGCTATATATCCCCCTCCTGAAATTACTGTTGGAATAGTCTGAGTTGCTGTATTATATCCAGTTTTTGAAGCTGTAACTATAGCTTGTCCTGCTGGTACATTATTGAGTGTGTAATTTCCACTTGAATCTGTTGTTGCAGTCACGACACCACCTGCTGAAACTGTTGCCCCTTGTATATTATGATTACTTGAATCTTTAACGTTTCCTGTTATTGTAGCAGTATTAGTTGTAGAGTTTGTTTTGTTAATTAAGAGCTTAACAAAATCTATTGCATAACCATCACCAGTATGCCCCGAAGTTGTATCATCTATTTTTATATATATTTGACCTGTTCTAACTAAATTCAAAAATCTTTCAGGAATTTGAAAAGTTATCATTTTTCCTCTTGGTCCTGACTGATCTAAATTATTTATTATATTTGATAACTCTGGAAAGTCTTGTCCATTTATTGTAGCTTTATAGCTTACAGTTCCACTACTTATACCATGAGCTTTTCCAGGTTGGAAATCATCTACAAACATTTGAATTGTAGCATTTTTAACACTAATATTGGTTAAATCATAGGTAATATATATTGGTCTGACATTATTATCATTCTCTGTACTATATATTATTGCTCCCCAAGAATTAGTTGTATAGCTACCATTTTTTTTATATATAGTTCTATCAGTTCTTTGAGTTGTTTCAGTATATCCATCTCTATTTGCACCAGTTGTTTTAAATCTACCATTATAATCATATCCTGATACTACCATAATTCTGTCTGTACCATCTTTATCATCTGATTCAGGATAAAAAGGATATGAATGTGTATCTGTTTCTTTACCTGAAAAAGGATCAAATCCTGGTGACCAGCCAAATCCAAAATTATCTATATCTCCAACCCTGACCATCAATTGAGCTTCACTTGTATTTGTACAAGTAACATTCTCAGCAGTCCAATCTCCATTAACAGTGTCTGTTGTTGCTGATGCCTTGATTCCTGTAAATCCCATTGACCATATTATCATTACAGCTAAAAAGAAACTTATAAACCTTTTGTTTAATTTTATTATTCTTTTCATAACATCATCCCCCTTTTTCATTTAGTTTTGAAAGTCTAAATTAAATTGACTCTTTCATTATGTTTATTATCGAGTTATCTTTAATGAATATATTCATATCATACTAAGTGGTTCCTTTATTTCTAAATTTAATTGTAAAATCAATTGGGTAGGTAACATTACTAAAAGCTCTTGCCTTACTTAGTACAATATGAAATTCTATTGAATTGGCTTCATCTATAGTCGAATTTCCATCATTTATATTTTCAGGATGTATTCTTATACTTTCCACTTTTTCTGATATGATTTCTGAGCCTATAGATAATTTCTTTAAATCTTTATTGTAACTAATAGGAATTGTTTCAGTATTTGTTATAGTATCAATACTACCATCATATTCACTATTATTTCTAGATGATTTGAATGAAATTTGTGATAGATCTATCCATTCTCCATCTTCAGAAAATTCGCCTTTAATATTTATTAATTTAGACATAATAATGTCACTATTATACTTTTGATCTTTTATTTCTAGACTCCCATACTTGCAAGACTCTACACTAAGAGCCTGCATCCCAGCATCACTTATTTTCTCTTGAATTGCTTGTCCTTCTATTTGCAGCGTTGATCTAATATCTGAATCAGAAAAAACCTTATTTCCAGTAATAAGCATTGAACCTGCAATTCCTAATATAGTTACTGTTAATGCTAATGCAATTATCATTTCTATCAATGTAAAACCAGGCTTTTTCTTTTCCATTATTAAACATCCACCTTCTTAATTGATCATTTTCCATAATTTATTTTCTAAAAAATTTTTCAAATCGTAATTAGCCGAACCATTTGAATTTGATGTACCATCACCAGTAGTAGAAGTAATATCTACATTTTCACCAAAGATATATTTAAAATCATTAAAGTTCCGTGATTGAACTCTCTCTATAACACCAGGATCATAGTTTATTGTCACATCGCTTGCATTGATATCTAAATCACCTTTAGCAATGATACATCCATTAATAGTAACTCCTGATTCGATAGAAACCTTTCCCGCTGTAGCTATAATGGCATTTAAAACACCAGTGTTTCCCACCTGTATATTTATCACATTAGAATTAGTAGTCATATCTATTGACGTATCATTACTAGCTGATTTTGTGATCTTTATTTCTTTACTACTGCTCCCATTGAAAATTGCATATTCTCCATCCGTCAAATTATACTTTGATGGAATTTTGCTAGTGTCAATTAACGAATCAAAACTCATTATATTCGAATCGGTATAATCTGACAAACTCGCCTCTTGTCCGAATTTATAATCATACTTTGCAAATTCTTCTCTTTTTGAATTTACTACACCATTTACTTCAGAATCTTCAGTACTCTTACCTTTTATTACTTCGTTTCTTTTTTCTCCATTTTCATCAGTTGTTTCGCAGACTATAACTCCAATAGAATATATATTATCTTCTGGCCAAATAATCCCACCTGAAGATGGATTACTACTTGGTTTGTTCCAATAATCAATAAAGTGATCTTTCTTTACAGTAAGTGCTGGTCCTGTTGTATATAGGGATGGTTCCAATAACTGCAATGGATTATAATACGCAAATTTTTCAGCCTCATTTAAAGGAATAGCGTAAGCTATATAATTTCCTTTAACTGCTCCAGACTCTGCTGTTTGATAATCTTCTCCTTTTTCATTAGTAGCAGCAATATGTGCAGTCCCCATAAGATATACTGAATCTTCAAGATCAATTGTTGAGTTACTATTACTATCACAATTCACTATTATGCTACTAGATGATTCTGCTTTTTTACTAAGATCTATATCATTGATTCCATATAAATTATTTATTGTTATCCCTGCATTATTAGCATTTAATGTCAAATCATTGTTTATTATAGCATCATTTATGGTTAATTGGCTCTTTTGATTTGGAATTTCAGTACTATTAATATTACCTACATATATATTTTTAGCATATAAGCTTTCATCAATTTCTGTTGTTCGTTTATTACTATCTGTTGCTGTTGTGGGTGTTTGAAGATTAAAAGTTCCTCTTGTAATAACATTTTTTTTAAATTTAACGCCATTACTATTTGTCACGGTTATTCCGCCAAAGTACTTTCCATATACCCTATCGCTTAAGCTTTGATCATTGCTACCTTGAACAAACACTTCTCCACCAACAGTTAATTCATTTACCTTATTCACTTTCATATCTCCATAAATTGTTATTGCTCTATTTTTAGTGGCTAGATCATTTAATCCCTCATTAGCATTTTGAAAATATATATCTTTGTAGTTAGGCACTATAATTTTATAAGTTGCTTTAAGTTGCCTTTGATTAATTTCTTTTTCTTCTTTTTTTTCGCTATAAAAAACTGAAGTTACAGTTAAATTGTTATATGCCTCTTGTCCTGTTCTAACAATCCTTAGATTTTTTACTGATGCTGAATGATCATCACTAATTTCAAGAGGTGGATCATCATTGGAAACCTTCGTAACTTCGCCAATATCTGCCGTAAGTTCTGGTGACTTATTATTTTGTATCCCAAATTCCACCTTCTCATCCGTAAAATCAATATCATTTGTATTAGTATTCAATCTAACTTCATCAACATATCCAGGTCTTTTAGGTTCTCCATACCCTTCTATTGACTGTCTAAGTTTATTAGGTGCACTCTCATGTTGTCCTAACTCAGATTCAGGCACTTGCGGCGTTGCTATAAAATTCTTAAAAGTTCTTTTAAATTCTTCATTACAAAGAATCTCTTTAATATTTTCGTCATCCTTTATTAAAGCTTTCTTTTGCGCTATCTGTCTCTCTAGTTCACTTTTGCTTCTTGGCTGATCAGGGTGATTTTTATTCCAGTCTGATAATGTATTAATTTCCTCTTGTAAATCATTAATACTGTCTTTTAAAGACTTGATTTCCTTTTGCACCTCTATATAATCTGTGTTATATATACTCGTTCCATCATCTGTACTAGTTTCAGTTAAACTTTGCATTTTCTGAACCTTTAAATTTGCATATTTAGTTGCAGCATCAAAAGTTTTTGCAATTATATTATATGCAACATCTAATCCAGAATCTGAAGCATATAGATTTTCAATTCTTTTACTTTCTACAACCCTTGCCTTATAATTACTTGCTACCATTGATAGCATAGCTGTTGCTACTGTAAACACAAACATGAATGCAATTATTACTGTAATCAAACCAGCACCTTGCTTTTTCCTCTTCAAAATTTCACCCCTTTCTATAAACTTTAACAATGTTATTTAAGTTCTTAATTACAGCATAGCAGTTTCTTTTATTAGTGTATATTTTTCTTAGAATATCCTGTAAATAAATTATCTTTATCTTCATGAATTTCATCGTTCTTATATTTAGAATAATCACTTATTTCAAGTTTAACATCATATAAAGTTCCCATTTCATCTTCATCTGAATCTTCAGAACGATTGTCATATACATTTATTTCACCTTTACATACTGTTACGTTTGCTGTTTGAGTACTATTTTTTTGCAAATATATGTTTGCGGCACTTCCAGTTCTATTATAAACATATATTTCTACATCCTTTAAAGCAGTATTATCAATTTTCTTATAATAATTAAAATTCATGCATAAATTTACTTTTGAAGAAGTTGTATCTGTTAAAGTTTCAGTTGTCTCTAAAAGTGTAGTTCCCTTAGAATCCTTAATTGTTATAGCTCTATCCCTTGTTGAGCTAGGTGAAGTTTCAAAATAAACATAAATTGCTATTTTATTTGAATCACTTTCTAAAATTTTAGGAGTAATATCTGTGATATTATGCTTAATATAATCTTCAACCCCTGTAACATTTAACTCTCTTCCTATATAAAATTTATAATTAATATTGTTTGTGTTTTTTAATTCATCTGTTATTTGTTCATCATTTAACGTTACGCCTGTAGGAGTTAAAGTCACTTTTTCAACATACTTACTTACTTCTCTAGGACACACTGAAAAATCTTCCTTTAGATATCTAGTGTAAAAAATATCCCCATCATCATTTTCTTCTTTTTGCAGTTCTATTTGATCATCAATCTTAAGTGCAGCATCTGTAGTAACACTTGGAACTACAAAATCCGTGGCCTTCATTTTCTCAAGTATGTTCTTTCCTTCTAACGCTACTGATTGTTTTACCTGCCCTGCCCTAATTTGCTTTGTAATAATCACAAATCCATCATACAGAGCGACAGAGATTATTGATAATATCGCTATACTTATTACTACTTCTATTAGGGTAAAACCTTCATGCTTTTTAGAATTATTCTTCATAATCCTCACCTACTTATTATTAACACTTATATTATTTAAATCACCTTCAATTGTAACGCGTGGATTATTAGAATCCTCTCCAATTATATTTACATTTAGCAACTTGTCTGTTTTATTAACAATTTTAAGTTTCATTCCTGAATTATCATTTGCATCTAACCTGCTCCTACTTAAAATATCTAGCACCATATTTTTAGATGTTGGTGCAAATTCTGCTCCCAGGTCATCATAATTAGCTGGAAATGTTCCTTTTGAAGTCCTATATTTATAATAATACTTGTCTCCATCTTGTGTTAATATCATTTCAGCATTTTCTACTGAATTACTATCTGCATAAACATAAGATGTTCTTAAATCGTCTTTTGCCTTACCAATAGTTATCGTTGGAAGATCAGAAGCTGTAGGTTTTACTAAAGCTATAAAATCACTTTGCTCTTTCTCTTCCTGCCCACTTGCTACTGTTTTGCTTGCCAATGTGCTACTTGCTGTTCCTGCACCAAACGGAACACTCTTTCCATAGCTTCCATTTAAATCTAACTTTAAATACCCTTCTAATTCGTCATTAATCTTCGGAATTGAATAGAATTCTAGATTTATTTTTCCTTTTACTCCATCTAAAGTATCTGAATTTAAATTTATAGAATTTACTACGATTTTCTTCTCATTTTCGTCAATTGCATTTAAGAACTTATCTAAATCTTCATACTTGCCTTCAAAATTCACCTCACACTTAAGATACTGCACCGTATTTTTCTTAGCATCCTTTGAATCTTTGTTACTGCTATCTTGGGAATTGTTTGAAGCATTTGCATTGCTTGCTCCGTTATTATTAGAATTCTTGTTATTAGCATCACTATTTGTAGGATTATTTACAGCTTTGTCATCACTTTGTTTAGATTTCTCAGAATCTCCAAATGCATGATTATATTGATCAACTATAGGCTGCAATGAACTCTCGGCTAAAGATTTTGCCTCTTTTTTGGAATTCTCTACACTATTTGAAACTATTGGTTGAAAAGTTACACTCCCCTTTAAACTATTGTCTTTTAATAATTTATCTAACTCTATTATTATTTTTTCTTGATTTATTGTTGGATAAAAAGGTAGAGCTTCATCATTTATTTTAGCATTTAAGATTTTTACGTCACTTTTTTTATCTTCCATTGATTTTATTGTATTCATTACCGTATCATATTTTTGTTTAAGCTCATTTTCTTTCCTAACCTTTTGCTGAAGCTGGTCTACTTGTGGCAAATAAATAAACTGATAATATAAAAAGCCTACTATGATACTTCCTAATACACATAACATTGTTTTTTCTTTCTTACTTATTTTCATATTATCCAACATCCTTTAACACGCATTTTATATCAAAGGAGAACTCTCCCTCTACTGAACTTTGAACGTTTATTGAGTTTACATAAACATCTGACATTATTGGTAATTCTCTTAGTTTACGTTCTAATTCTGCAACTGCTTCTCTGCTAGTCGATGTACCTTTTATAGATATATTATTTTCTACCACATCTAAACTCTTAAATAAAACTTCATTTGGTAAAGTTGAACTTATATCTTTTAGAAGTTCTTCTGAAACATTATTTCTACCTTTAACAGAGATCGCAACATCATTTAACGCTTTATCATATTTCTTTAATATATCTATTTGTTTATTTACAGTTTCAGCTTCCTTTAATTGCGATTGTATATCTGGAGCCGATAATTTTTCATTATATTCATTTATACTTTTATCTAAGAACATCATTTTCGTTGTATTAATACCAAAACTTATTACTATAGCAAGTCCAACTATTATCATCATTCCATATACATATATTTGATAATTAATTTTTTCTTTATTTTGTCCTAAATATGGTTTAAAAAAATTCAAATCTTTCACAATTACCGCCTCCTATTCAACTCTTATAACTGAACCTATTACATTTATGAAATCATCAATAGGATGCCCATCATCTTTTGATTTGAAGGCTATTTTAGTTATTTCACTTATTTTTGTTTTAATTCCAAGTTTTTCTGTCATATATTCTTCCATTCCTATTATCTTAGAACTACCACCAAAAATAATTATTTTATTTACTTCATTTCCCATATTTCTATTTTTATAAAATTGGATTATTTTTTCTATTTTATCCATCCACTCATCTACTACATATTTGACTTGAATGTTTATTGGTTCTAATTCATCACTTAAATTTAAATTTTTCTGCTTAAAACTCGTCACTTCGCTAGTTACACCAATCTTCTCTAATAATATTTCATCAATATTATTCCCACCGTCTTTTATTATTCTAGTAAAATCTAACTGGCCATCTTTATATATATTAACATCAATAAAACTTGCACCAATGTCAATAAATGCTACTGCTTCTTTCGATTTATGTTCAAATTCATTGTTTATACCTGTATAATTAATAAATTTATTTACTGCATTGTAGTTTACATCTAAAACATATGGCTTTAAATTTAGTTTTTGCAAAAGATTATAATATCCTCTCGCTATTTTTTCCGGATACGCAATAACACGAACATTAAGTCTTGTGCTTTCATTTATATCTTCTTCACCCAAGATAGTTACTTGCAATATATAATCCTCTAAATTTATAGGTAAATATTGCTGAATTTCATATCTTACAACCGTATCCATTTCTTCAGCTTCTACTTTTGGAATTAAGATTTCTCTATTTATAATTAACGTAGAATTAGTTGTGCATATTGCATCTTTAGCCTTTATTCCGCCTTGCTTCAGTGCTTGACTCAACTTCCCATACAGTTCTTCTGACTTTCTTATTTCCCCATCTATAATTGCATCTTTTGGCGTTGGAATAGATATATATTTGTATATAACTAATTCCTTTTTATAATACATTCCCTCAACTATTTTTATCATAGAGCTCCCAATGTCAAAAGCAACAACTCTTCTTTTTTTCTTTGGTGTGCTTAATTTATTTATTCTTCTTAAGTTTTTTGAGAATTTAACCTTTAAAGTTCCTACATCCATATTGGCTAAAGCTTTAAAATCAATGGATTTTTTCTTTTCTTTATTCTCTATACCCGTATTATTTTTATCTAATTCAGAATTACTATTTTTTTTCTTCATTATCCCCATACCTTATTTCTCCTCTATAATTAACCATGTAGTTCTTCTATTTTAATGTACAATGTAAAATTAACATCTTACAATATTAATTGTTAAAATTTCATTAGTATACCTTCCTATTTTTTATTAACTTTACATTATGCATTAATATTAATTTAATAATTCTATATATTCTTATGGGTAGATCAATTTCATTGATTTCTACCCATAAAATTTAAAATTCAAAGTAATTTTCTTAAGCCTTTTTACATTTCTTATAAATTAACCCTTAACAAATACTATGATATATCGTAAGGTGCGTTTGCTGTTGGAAAAATTTGAATTCCATCAGCTGATACTATTACCTGATTATTGCTAACAGAAGCTGTAAAAGTTCCACTAGTATGTCCATTAGCCTTTACTTTGGGCACATTTCCATCTAGTACATCTCCTACAGTAACAGATGCATTGCCGTCGCTATTTAGCGTAATGTCTCCATTAGCTACAGCTGTTTGTACTGCAGTTTGAATATTTTTAGCTGTTGCTATATCAGCCTTTATATTACCATTTTCTCTTATTTGTCCAAATCTAGGTAATGCTATTGCTGCTAATATTGCAATAATTGCGATAACGATAATTAATTCAATTAACGTAAATCCTTTCTTCTTTTTCTTAGCCAATTCATTCTTTTTTCTGATTGATAAGTTAATCATTAAAAAACCTCCTATTTTTTATTTTTATATGTTAATGCCCTTTGACTTTTGCCTAGAGCACTAATTACTATTTTTATTAAATTTGAGTATAAGAATTAAATAGTGGCAGCATTATAGATACTATCATGAATCCAATTACAAGTCCCATCACTACTATTAAAATCGGTTCTAGAAGTGCTACTGAGGCCTGAATTATCGATTCAAGTTCTTCATCATAAAAATCTGCTGTTTTATTTAGTATATCATCTAGAGAACCAGTCTCTTCACCTATTTTAATCATTGAATAAAGCATTGCAGGAAAAATTTCACTTTCTCTCATTGAAGCATATAAACTTTCGCCCCTCATTACATTATCCCTTATTTTTAACAATACCTTCTCTGAAACTTTATTTCCTGTAACTTCTGAAACAATTTTCAAAGCTTCTACCAATGGTAGTCCACTTGCTATAAGTGTAGATAATGTTCTCGTAAATCTTGATACTATAATCATTTGATTTAGCTTCTTAAGTACTGGCAATTTTAATTTAAGTTTACTTAAAGCCATTTTTCCATCTTCTGTCCTCAAGAAAATATTTAATCCAAATCCACATACACATATTAGAATAATCACAAAAATCCAACTATTTTTAATAGTGTCACTAAGCCCTAACAAAAGTCTAGTAGACCAAGGTAGCGCTGTTCCACTTTCCTTGAATATTTCTGTGAAAGTAGGCATTACAGATGTTAATATAAATACAATTGCTGAAATAGATACTATTCCAAGTACTATTGGATAAATCATAGCACTTTTAACCTTATTATTAATCTTATTTTCCTTTTCATAATGTGTTGCCATTCTAAGCATTATTGCATCTAAGTTACCACTTGCTTCTCCTGAAGCTACTAAGGATACTAAAAGCTCTGGAAATACATCCTTATATTTTTTCATTGCATCCGATAAAACTCCACCTTTTTCAACTTCTTCATTTATATCTTTTGTTGCTTCTCTTAGCTTTTTATTTTCAATTTGATTTGACAAGATTTCTAAACATGTTAAAATTGGAACTCCTGCATTTAACATTGTATAAAACTGTCTGCAAAATATTGAAATATCTTTAAGCTTAACTTTACTGTTAAATTTAAGTTCAATATTGGCACTTTCAGATACTTCCTCTATCATTAGAGGATAATATCCGTTACCTGAAACAAAATCCATAACTTCTTCTTTTGAATTTGCTTCATAATGTCCCTCAATTTTCTCTCCATCTGAGTTCATAACTCTATATTTAAATTTTCCCATATAAAATCACCTCCTAGCAGTCTATTTCTTAACCATTGCAATTGTTGAAAGTTCTTCAATAGTCGTTATTCCTCTTAAAACAAATTCTTTACATTCACTTTCCAAGGTCTTCATTCCATTAGCTATCGAAATATCTCTAATCACATCAGAATTTCCACCTAAATTTATAGCTTCCCTATGCTGTCTAGTCATTTCCATAATTTCATAAATACCAATTCTTCCTGTATATCCTGTTTCATTACAATATCCACAACCAGTTCCTTTATAAAGAATAAGTGGCTTGTCTATATCTTGCCCTAAAAGTTCCTTTTCATATGGATTTGCTTCATATGGAACTTTGCATTTATCACATATTCTTCTAACTAGTCTTTGAGCTACTACCCCCATAACAGACGTTGAAACCAAATAAGGCTTAATCCCCATATCTATAAGTCTTACTATAGATGACGGAGCATCATTGGTATGAAGTGTACTTAAAACCAAGTGTCCTGTAATAGCGGCTCTAGTAGCAATTTCTGCTGTTTCCTCATCTCTTATTTCCCCTACCATTACTATATCTGGATCTTGTCTTAAAATACTTCTAAGACCACTTGCAAAAGTCAAACCAGCTTTTTCATTTACATTTACTTGATTAACTCCATTCATAGTAAATTCAACCGGATCTTCTACTGTAATAATATTTACATCACTAGAGTTCAATTCTTTAAGTACTGAATACAAAGTAGTAGATTTACCACTTCCTGTAGGTCCGGTAACTAAAACTATTCCATGAGGATTAGCTATTATTCTATCTAATCTTTTAATATTCTCCTCACTCATTCCAAGTTTATTCTTACTTAATACTGAACCTCCAGTATTAAGAATTCTTATAACTATTTTTTCGCCGTTAACTACTGGAAGTACAGATACTCTTAAATCTATATCTTTCCCGTCCACATTTGTCATTATTCTTCCATCTTGGGGTATCCGTTTTTCTGCTATGTTTAAACCAGCCATAATTTTTATTCTTGTTACTAAAGGTCCTAAGCTCTCTATTCCAAGTGTATTAATTGTTTTTAACTTTCCATCTATTCTATATCTAATTCTGATTTCATGTTCAAAAGGTTCTATATGAATATCGGACGCCTTTAGCTCTACAGAATTCCTAAACATATAATCAACCATTTTAACAGCAGGTGCGCTATTAACCTCATTTATATCTTCAGCCGTCATAGACTTTGAAACTTTAATTAGTTTTTCACTTTCTTTGGCAAGTTGAAGTGCTGCGTTACTTACCTGCTGACTACTATAATATATTCCTATAAATTTTTTTATATCATCCTTTTTAGATATAAACGACTCTATCTCAAACCCTGTAGATATTGCGACATCATCAATAGCAAAGATATTCAGTGGGTCTGCAAGGGCCACTTTAATCTTATTATTATCAAATCCAAATGGGATTAATAAGTATTTATCACATAGATTTTGAGGAATTAAAGTTATTGCTTTTCTATCAAAATTTATTGTATTTAAATCTACTTTTTTAATTCCTGTTTGTTGTTCTATTGCTTCTATTATATCTTCTTCAGTTATAATCTTACTATCAAGTAGTATTTCTCCTAGCTTCTTCCCTAGTGTCCTTTGAGACTTTAATGCTTCTTGCAATTGATATCCTGTAATTTTTCCCGCATTTACAAGAATATTACCTAGTCTTCTTTTTTCAGTTGCCATTCTGAGTCTCACCTTTCCTATGAATTATGTATAAAATGCGGCATAGCACCTTATAATTAGTATAAGTTTGCTATATAATTTTCACAAGTAAAGTTATTGTAAAAAAGTGTATCTTTACAATAACAAATCCCAATACATTTTTAATATCTCTGCTCCGTAGAACATTGAAATCAAACTTCCTATTGCTATGAAAGGCCCGAATGCTATTTTTTCTTTTGCCTTCTTTAATTTTAGTATCAAAACAATTATTCCTATTATTCCACCTAGCACAATTGCTAGAAATAAGCCTAATAAAATTCCTTTAATTCCTAGGAACAATCCACACACAGCGGCAATTTCAATATCGCCTTCACCCATTCCCCTTGTTAAAAACACTATTAATCCTATAATTATTGCTCCTAGTATTCCTCCCAGAATTAAATCTAGAACATTATTCTTATATAAAACATATTGTAATAATATAAATAAAACGCCGACTATTCCTCCAAAAATCGTAGTACTTGTAAATACAAACTGCGTATCAAAATCTATAGCACTAATTACGATTAAAAGAGATACCAAAATACAATATTTTATAGTGATTAGATCTAATCCAAACTTTACATATACAATTAAATACATCAATCCATTTAAAATTTCTATAAAAGGGTATCTTATAGAGATTTTCTCACCACAATACCTACATTTTCCTCTAAGAAAAATATAACTAAATACAGGCACTAAGTCTAGCGGATTTAGATTATGTTTACATCTTGTACAATGTGATGGTGGGAATGCAATTGATTTTTCTATAGGAATTCTATAAATACAAACATTTAAAAAACTACCTATAACTAGTCCCAAAATACATATTAATGTATAATCCAAAAAATCACCTCTCATTGTATATTTTAATATTATTTAACTTTTTTGTAAACGTTATTGTATATAAATTTGTATTTTATTCTCATTTTTTCAAAAATATTTAATTAAAATTATATTAAGATAATAAAAAATTAATTTTCTTATTTTAATAATAGTTAGCAAAAGTACATCTTCAATATATCTCCACTATATTTGTAAGTATATTACAAATTCTTTTAAAAAATATAAAAACCGGCCTTTATAAAATATAAAGGTCGGTTGCACTACTAACTCACCATATATAAAGTGCCCAATTAAAATATATGGATCAAAGTTTCCTTATGACAAAATATACTTGTTATTTCTTTTATTTCTTGCATAACATATTAAATACAGCCAATATATGCCGTAGTAATTATACCATAATGATCATTATTTGGTCTATCTTGTTTAAAACTTTTTCTTCTAAAATATTATTAGGAATTATTTACTGGATAGTCCTATATTTTTTATCACTTTTCATATAAGCACTTAGAATAATTGCCATCTATATTTCCATTTCATAATACCATGTTTACAAAAAATTTACAACTATTGAATAATATTGTTAACAACATTCAACATATATAGTTTCTACTTGTATCTTTAATAAATATTGATTTATATTAATAAACAACAAATATGATTTGAATATTCCTTCTAAACTTCGTCTATTATAGTTTCAATACTTTCTAATATAGATGCATATCTTTTTAATTTTCTATTATATATTTATCGTTATGTCGTAGTTCTTTAATAAGTTCCTCAATGTCGCTTATTAATAATCTTTTTTCTTCATCTCGCCTATAGATTATAATTTATTAATTTTAATGTTTTAATTCGCGAAAACGTTCTAGGGATATTAGATTTTTATTTGGTTAGAAAAAAACGCTTATTCTTGGTCTGATGGGGCATTCTTTTCTGTTGTCTCAAACTTGATTTTAAAACATTTCATGCTACACCTTCACTGACCTTAAAAATATCTCAATACGTGAATACGTTGTTATACAATTAATTTCGCTTGTTATGATATATATAACTAGCTATTTCTATAATCACCATAATTGTCGGAACAATTCCTATACCAATAAAAAAGCCAACCAACATAATATTCTTTGTTACTGCCAGTCCAATCACAGATAACATTGTAATAGCAATACAAATAATAAATAAAATCTTAAACGCACTGCTTTGCGATTTCATATTAATATAATTTTCTCGTTCATCATCATTTTTTATATCTTCTTTTGTACACTTACTACTTAAACTTCTATATAATTCTATTACTCCAAATAGCACACAAAAAATATCCATTATAATATATTTGATACTTCTTAAAATATCTATATCACCGAATCTCATAATAGTACCAGGAATGCTAATTGACGCTATCACTAAAAATACTATACCACTCCAAAATTTCTTTTTATTATATATCTTTCTCTTCATTTTCTAAGTTCTCCTTTAAACAATATAATTGTTCTATACTAGTATCAAAAACACAAGCTATCTTATACGCCAGCATAAGCGATGGGTTATATTGCCCTTTTTCAAGGGAAATAATCGTTCTTGAAGAAACTGAAACCAAATCAGAAAGCTGCTGTTGTGTCATATTTGATGAAATTCTGAATTCTTTTATTCTATTTTTCACTTATATACCTCCAATTTATATGAAGTTTCCTTCACATGAAGTTTATTTCATATTATACCAATATAAGTATATTGTCAATATTCTCCAACATAGATATATATCTTTTTGATTTTCTTTAATAATTCTTTTAACAACAAAAAAAGACCCCTACTATTAATTTCACTCAATAGTAGTTGTCTTTTTGAACATATATCATAGTCAAAGACTAAAAATCAATGTATACCTTAGTCAAATATAGTTTCCTATATTATAACTTTTCCAAAGAAGTAGAAGTCATGGGCGTTTGGAAGCCTATTCATCCCATCCTTCAGGGAATTCAGCGTTGTGGTAAACTTCTTGAACATCATCATCATCATCAAGTAAGTCTAACATCTTTTGGAACTTCTTAGCATCTGCTTCATCTATTGCTGTGTATGTATCTGGAATCATCTTAACTGAAGCTTCTAAGAATTCAATGCCTTGCGCTTCTAATGCTTCTCTAACTGTTCCGAACTCTTCAGGTGCAGTTGTTACTACAAATACTTCTTCTTCTGATGCGAAATCTTCAGCACCAGCATCTAAAGCAATCATCATTAATTCATCTTCATCTTTATCTTCTTTTTCAATGACAATTTCACCTTTTTCTTGGAACATAAATGATACACAACCTGATGTACCCATGTTTCCGCCGCCTTTTGTAAATGCACTTCTTACATTTCCAGCAGATCTATTTTTATTATCAGTAAGAGTTTCAACTATTACAGCTACTCCACTAGGTCCATAACCTTCATAAACTATATTTTCATAATTAACTGATGATAATTCCCCAGATGCCTTTTTAATTGCTTTTGAAATAGTATCATTAGGCATGTTTGCTGCCTTGGCTTTTGCAACTACATCTCTTAATTTTGCATTTATATCCTGGTTAGCTCCACCATTTTTAACAGCCATCACAATTTCTTTACCTATCTTAGTAAAAATCTTACCTCTTTTTGCATCTGTCTTGCCCTTTTTCGCTTGAATGTTATGCCACTTTGAGTGTCCTGACATATGTTTTCCTCCTTACTTTATTCGTAATAATTATCTCTATTTTTATAAATATATATTGCAATTAAGTCCCTACATCTTGATCTTATTTTAGCACTTAACTTACTAAAGTTTTAAATATAGATTCATGTTAACAATATATATAATATCTATTTGTACCGATTCTTATTACAAGTTATTCATTTAATTAATTATTTTTTCTTTAAAATACAAAATCCAACAGCTATTATACCACATTTTACATAAGTTCACAATTATCCTATCACCAAATAATTCTCTATAAGCTTTATTAAAATATAAAATTATATTACAGCCAAGTCTCTAGCTTTTTAACACAATTTTGGCCCTAGTCCATTAGAATTCAAATACAAACTTATCATTTTATATTTTCAAATATAATCTATTTCCTTCTTTAAAATATATGTCTTCTTCACTTTTTCTAACTATTACTTTTCCATTAGTAACTTCCACAATCTCGTTTTCTATATCTTCAGCCATTAGCTTTTCAGCTAATATATTAACAACTACTTTATCGCTGTATTCAGTATCTTCTATATGCCAAGAATTTTGACCGCATGTATATTGAACTTTTCCAAAAAGATCATATTCCATTTCAAAACTTAATTTCAAGCCTTCAACTTTTTCCACAACTCCAGCTGATTTTATTGCAATACTAGCACCTTTTGTATAGGCTCTAGTTAGACCACCTGCCCCTAAAAGTATTCCGCCAAAATATCTCGTAACAACTACTGCACAATCTGTCACTCTACTTTTTTTCATCACTTCAAGAATTGGTATTCCTGCTGTTCCCTGTGGTTCGCCATCATCTGAGTACCTTTGAATATTCATGTCTTTTCCGATTATATATGCTGAGCAATTATGCCTTGCCTGTTTGTGCATATTCTTTATCTCATTTATAAAAGCTTTAGCTTCCTCTTCATTTTCCACTCTTCTTGCATAACCAATAAACTCTGACTTCTTTTCTTCAAATCTATCTTCACCAAAGTCTTTTACTGTAATGTACGACATATCAATCTAGCTCCTTTTCAATCTAAAATCAGAATATATAGTACGCATATTGATTTAAAACAACTTTATACATACTTAAATAATTAGAATATTATAATACTTCCTATGCTGCATTTTCACTGCATATTCTGAAGAATATATATTGTACAGAATATATATTGTACAGAATATATATTCTAATATTGTTTAAAATATATATTCTAAAATTCTTAAGAATATTAACATGAAGTGAAACTTAGCCTCAGAGGGAGTTTTTAGGTGCCCCTTGATGGTAAATCTCCCACTGAAGGTTAGTTGAACTTATCTAGGGTCGTGCCACTGTTATCTCCCACTTTAATAGAATATGGGAATATTACAGCTACTAGATATCCGATAAAATCTCTCACTAGTTAATTTAACTTGTCACCTCTAAGTTCCTTAGCCAAAATTAATTCTTCCTTAAGTATTTTCATACCTTTCTCAATCTTTTCTTTATCGGTTTGATAAAAAGCTATCCTAAAAGAATCTTGTCCATCATTTTGTGATGTAAAGAACATGGCCCCTGGAGTAATATATACATTTTTCTTTTTAAGTTTTATAAAAAGTTCTTTAGTATTAATCTTAAATTCATCTTTTAAAGTTATATAAAAATTTAATCCACCTTTTGGATCATTGTAGGTTAACATATCTTTAAATTCACTATCTAGAATTGTTTTTAAATGCGTATACCTTTTTATATATTCATCATTTAGATTTTTAATATTCTTTTTCCACTTATTACTCGAAATATATAATTCCAAGGCTCTCTGCATTAAACTTGAAGTAGTTATATCTGTATTGTGCTTTGAATTTTGAAGAGTTTCACTGAATACTTCTGGTGCAACTAAGTATCCTAATCTTATTCCTGGAAGAAATATTTTCGAAAAACTTTTTATATAAATTATCCTATCATTTTTATCAAGCCATTTAAACGGCACATATTCTAATGAATTTTCATATATAAGTTCCGATAAATAATCATCTTCAATTATGTAAAAATCATAAATTTCTGCAAGTTCTAAAATTCTCTTCTTCTTTTCTATACTATAACTTACTCCTGTTGGATTTTGAAAATAGCTCATTGTATAAAAACACTTTATTTCGTTTTTCTGTAATATCTTTTCAAATTTATTTAAGTTTATTCCATCTTCATCAATTGGCACTTCAAACAAATTAACTTTTCTCCATTTAAATACTGATAATGCTCCTACGTATGTTGGCTTTTCAACTATTATATTATCATTTATATTTAATATTCCTTTAGATGCAATATCAATTCCTTGTTGAGCACCTGATATAATTATTATGTCTTCATCGTTTAATTTATTATTCCAAAATACTTTATTTATAGTATAAATAAGATTAGTATATCCATTTCTGTTGTCTGAAAGTAATGCATTTGCTCCATCTCTTTCTAAAACTTCATTTATAATTCCTTTTAAATCATCAATAGGGAATAACACTTCCCCTGTAGTTTCACCTGTAAAATCTATTACATTAGTTAAATCTCCCATGGATATCTTTTTTAATGTATTTGAATATTCTTTTCTAAAATTTGAAGCAACTTCTTTTCTTTTTGCATAACTACCGCTTCCTACCTTTTGATAGGCATAACCTTCTGATTTAAGCTTATTGTATGCACTAACTATAGTGACATTGTTTACGCCTAATTTTTTTGACAGCTCTCGTATTGTTGGAAGTTTGTCTCCTTCTTTTATATTTCTTTTATCAATTAAACTTTTTATATAATTGGCTACTTGAATATACTTAGGGATATCATTATCTTTAAACGCAAAATCTTTATAAATATCCATAAAACTCTCCTTTAATTGATTGTAAGACTATTTTTTTGATTGTGCCTCATAACTCTTGTATGAATACACATTCTCTCTGACTAATTTTTCATTAGAAGGCAAATCCAAATTTTTAGTATCTTTCATTATTAATTTTCTCTTGTATAATTCCTTTAGTATATCTTCTATTTTTATATTAAATTCTTTGAACTCATCACTATTTTTTATCTCAAAGGAGCTTAAAAATGCATTTTTTTCATATAAATAATCTAATAAAGACTTAGCTGCCTCATTTATATTTTCATCTAGAAAATTCTCAATATAATCTACAGCGTTTTGTATATTTTCCTTTGCGCATTTATCATTAAACAAATTATCAACTATAACATTAAATTTATTATTTAAGTTTATAGCCATTTTTACTGCGTCCTTACTTACAGTGTATCCATTTAAATTTAAATATAACTTAGCGAAACTATCTAGAGCTCTAATTAAAACTTCATAAGATGTAAAGACACTATTGTTTTGCAAATACTTTTTAGTTACTCTAATATCTTTTATGACATTGCCTAAATATACCAAGTTCCAAGTTTCTCTATATTTATCTAAACTATATTTGGCTTTATTAAAAATGCTCTCAATTTCATCATCTCTTGAAAATATTATTTTAGAAGATATTAGCAAGTTCCTTATAACTCCTTTATTTCCATTACTTTCGTATAGTTCTAAAAAGCTTTCTTTATTTAGGACCTTTATATGTACCGGTACCCCTAGTATTTCAGAATATATATCTCTAACATTATCAAATATATCCTTATATACAATGAATAAATCTATGTCAGATTCCTCCCAAAGATCACCGCTAATTATGCTTCCAAATGCAAATATAGCTAACACTTTTTTATTGGTCTTCAATACATTTATTAACTTTTCAGAGGATTTCTGATATTCTAATATGGATTTTGACACTTAATTTCACCTTCTTTTACCAAGACATTGTTTACTTTGTTTATCAGATGGATATCACCCAAGGCATTTATTCATTTTAACTAAAAAATAACGGTTGCATGCTTCTGAATCTCCTGCCCTTTAAGGCATAAGTCCAATTAAAATTTAGATAAAGCCTAATCACATCTCAATCAAAGTTTTACTTTATAACAAACTTACTAACATTATAACTTAAAGAAATATTTATTTAAAGGTACTACTTTACAGTACTACTCAAATCCATAATATTCAAAGAACAAAATCGCAGGCGACTGTGGTTAAGTTCCGTATTGTGCTTCGCACTCTTTTCATATGTGTAGATTTTTTCACGCATCTGCCTTTTCGAACGCATGTGAGAAAAATCTGCACATCAGAAATAGCAGCTCTGCTGCATATAAGAACATTTTATGCAGGCGAATAAGATTTCTTTTTTATTCTTTTTAAAATACAAAAACTAGTCAATCAACCTTTTTTAAATTATCCACAGATTTTATTGGAATATAAATTCCTAAAGAATAAAAAAAGATTCTTAAATATAATATCTAAGAATCTTCTGTTCTATTTACAAATGGTGGACAATCTTTATCCATTTTCTTTATCTGATGTATGTAAATCTTCAAACGCCTGCTTAATGACTCTAATATCTGATTAAGTTCGTGATTCATTTCATAAACAAGCTCCAATGATTCCCTTAGTTCTTTTCTCTCACCAAAAGTATTACTTTGTATTACCTGTGCAACTCCTGCTATATTTAAAGATGATATGGAGATAAAGTATAATGCATCAAGTAAAGGACGTACCTCTCTAGTAAAATAAGTTAAACTTATCTGCTCGACTCTAATTGAAGCAACATTAGTTTGAGCTGCACTTATTTGTGCTATTGCTGTACTCATGTTTGATAATTGTGTTAATACTTGATTCTGCATATCTCTTAGTTCATTATTTAAATCCGATGATACATTTTCATTACCAGCGGCATCAGTCGCATTAGCACCTGTACTTCCCTGATTCAATACCCTCTGAGCAGTTCTTAGGGATCTTGCGCTTCTAGGATCTAATTGATTTAATGGTCCACTTGTTTCCATAAACTATAGTCTCCTATAACAATTCTTATTTAAGTATATTACGGAAGAACTATATTTATTATTATATTTAATCAGTTAACCTTATATCTTAGCGTATTCCTGAGTTTTATTAAAAACTTCATCATCTACTTCTGCTACCATATATGTTCCATTATCTTTATATTCTTCTTCAAGTATTCTAGCATTTCTATGTAAGAAAGATTGAATATCGCCTTTCTCATAAGGTATTAAATACTCTACTTTTCTATAATTATATGGCAATTTTTCCTCAATTAAACTTAGCAATTTATCTAAATTTATTTTTTCTTTAGCCGAAATTTCTATTACATCAAAATTTCCTACTGCAAATTCTTTAATTCGCGCTTTTTGTTCTTCAGTAGCTTTATCTATTTTATTTAAAACTAATATTGTTTCTTTATCTATAGCCCCAAGCTCACTTAAAACTTCATTTACAGCATTATATTGATCTATTGCACTATCTGAAGATACATCTATTACATGGCATAGAAGATCTGAAAATATAACTTCTTCTAAAGTTGACTTAAATGCTTCAACCAAATCATGTGGTAATTTTCTTACAAAACCAACTGTGTCTGTAAGAGTTATTACTCCTTTTTTACTTAGAGTTACAGCTCTTGTTGTAGTATCTAATGTTGCAAAAAGCATATTTGCTTCAAATACTTTTTCCTTAGTTTTATTTTCATTTTTTGCTGCCAAATCACAAAGTGTATTTCTTAAAGTTGATTTTCCTGCATTAGTATATCCAACTAAAGATACTTTAGGAATATTTTCTTTTCTTCTCTTTTCTCTTTGTACTTCTCTAGTTCTTTTTATTTTCTTAAGCTCATCTTTTAAATCATATATTGTTTCCATTATATGTCTTCTATCTGTTTCAAGCTTCTTTTCTCCAGGTCCTCTAGTTCCTATACCACCACCTGTTCTAGATAATATAGTTCCGAGTCCCTGTAATCTACCTAATCTATATTTCAACTGAGCTAGCTCTACTTGAATTTTTGATTCTTTAGTTTTAGCCCTTGTTGCAAATATTTCTAATATTAATGTTGTTCTATCTATTACTTTAGCTCCTAATGCAGCTTCTAAATTTCTAACTTGAGATCCTGAAAGCTCATCATCAAATATTATTACATTAGCTCTTTCTACCTGTCTCATAGAGGCGATTTCTAATACCTTACCTCTTCCAATAAAGTATGCTGCATCAATTTTACTTCTGCTTTGGAATACGGTTTTTAAAACAGGTATGTTGCAGGCTTCTGTAAGCTCTGCTAATTCCTCTAGACTTTCTTTTGTATCAGAACCAACTAATATTGCTTTTTCTTCTGTTTCCTCTATGACATCATTATTCTTAATTAAATTTTCTATAAATCTTATCCTATCTAAAATATTTATAGACATAATTTCATTTAAAGAAAGATTACTTTTTTCTTCTGTTTCTAATTTATTGTTATATAAACTAAGCATTCCCAAAGAAAAATCTATTATATTACCATCTGTTATAGCCACTGATATAATTGCATCTAGCTTTAATTTTAATAGAGCTGTTAAATCTAGCGCTGAAAGATTACAGTAACCATTTGGATGAGTATGTATAACTCTAACACCTGATAATCTCTTTTCATCTATATCTATTATTGGAACCTCAACAGATGTAGAATCTCCAATTGCAACAGATGTGACATTACCTTTTCTATTTATAGCTACACTGATTTCTCTTTCAATAAAACTAGAAACTCTAGAAATAATATTTAAAATTTCTTCATTACATATTTCATCTTTTAAATTTCTTATAGAATAAATATTCTCTAACTCTTCTATTAAAGATTTTCTAATTCCTTCAATATTTCCATATATCATATAAACACCTCACATTAGCCAAGGGATATTTAAGAAAATAACAAACCAGTATGTTTATCTATCTCGTGTCATACTGCATCGTTAGATTTACCTTGATAGTTCTCTATGCGTTAAACCTTCCTACTTTCCTGACGCAAAATATACATATTAGAAAAGAGCCTGTATGTTGCACATAAGAACTTTTCATTACATCTTTAACTCGCTATTTTCCTCATATCCCTATCTTGACAACTTTCATATAATTTTATACTATTAATTCATTAATTATAACTTTAATAATCTACACTTGACAATATACATTTTATAAATTTAGAGTAAATTATCACATAACTTGAAAAATATGCAACAATTTATAAATACCTATGAATATTTTATCTGTAATCATATATATATTGCAAAAATAATTCTTCATCATAATTCTAAAAATATTGCAAGAATTTTAGCCGTAATTGTGAAATGTGCATTGTGAATTGCAACATATATATTATGTATTCTAAAAAATTAAATTCATCAAAAATAAATTTAAACTATCAGTTATTATAAACCAAATAGAATGAATTATATTATTTTAGAACTTATATGCTAATAATAAGCTGTGTATTTTTAAGGAAATGTGTACATTTGAAAAATAAATATAAAAGGAGTTTTTTAAACATGGAAGATAAGAAACGTAACATTCTTTTTTCTGAAGAACAAATTAATACAAGAATAAAGGAATTAGGGAAAACTATTGCTGAAGATTATAAAGGTAAAAAACTTTACATTTTATCTTTACTTCGTGGAAGTTTTATCTATGCTGCTGATTTAGCTAGAGCTATAGATTTAGATGCTAAAATAGGATTTATGACTACATCAAGCTACGGACATAGCGAAACATCTTCTGGGTCTGTTAAAGTAGTTAATGATATCTCTGATAATATTGAAGGATGGGACGTTCTTATAGTTGATGATATAGTTGATACTGGAATTACAATGGATTTCGTTTATAATTACATAAAAGGTTTGAACCCAGCTTCTGTAAAGACTTGTGTTCTTCTTGATAAACCTTCTCGTAGAAAAGTACATATACAACCTGATTACTGCTGTTTTGAAATTGACGATGTATTTGTAGTTGGATACGGATTAAACTATGGTGATTATTATAGAAATGTTCCTTACGTATTTAATTGGGAATAAAAATAAATATATAAAGCTGTTCAATCAAATATAGAAAAAAGGTTATAAGGCGAATTCTTATAACCTTTTTTCTGTGGATATCCAAATTAAGACCTGACTTTATGCATATAGCCGCCGAAATAAGAATTATGCTGTTGTTCCAGTTTCTAAGGAAATTATGATGGATGATTCTAAGATCATAAGTTGCATGCTAAAGTGGATACAACCTGCTACTTAGAACCTTCAGCGATATTTTCATAGTTTTTCGGAATCAAAACATTTATAATTTCGGTAAGCTATAGCATAAGTCTGGGTTATATAATGTTTATCTATACCTTTAATTTGTATCCCCACTCTTGCTCTGATCATTTGTAGGAAATCCAAGAGTTGTATTTGGTATTTTTCCAACTATGATTGTGTCTGAAACCGGAACCTGTGTGCTCACCTCAGCGTCTTGATTCCTTAGTGGAAGCCTAAGCCTAATTTTAGCTGTAACATTTAAGTATATCTTATGCCTAGTTTGATTAATTCCAGCACTTTCAAATTTAGATTCATAACTTGTACTTATATTTCCTATAGGCTCTATCTCAACACTTATCTTAGGGCCAACATTATAAAAGGCACTTTTATCACTCATCCAGCCTAAAGGAACTTTTATTGCAGTGTTTTTCATATCACTTAATTCTTTATTACATTCTGTAGACAATTCAGCTGCTATATAATTCAATTTTCCAGTATCCGCTTGAATTAAAATTATATTGCCTTGGTTGTCTTTTTCAATTTTTACCATCTCATCATACTTAAAATCTTTTGATAAAATATCTACACTTTTTTTATTTATTATATCTAATGTTTGGGACTTTGCCATTATTGTCGCTATTTCTGTCACAGAGGGCATGACCCTTTGATCAAAAAACACTACGGTTATGTTTAAAATGACAATAATAACTATAATAAGTACTATAAATGATATGTATTTATGCGTTTTTCGTCTTGTATAATATTGCATTGTCAACACCTTTATTATTGAGTTATTTATTTAATCATACTATAATTATGCTATAATGATATAGAATATTATTAAATTATATACCTTGTAATTTTAGGAGGATAAAATGGCAATTAATGATAACGTGAAAAAACCAAACAATGCCCCACGAAAAAAAAAGCCATCTAAAAAGAAGAAAAAGAAATCAAAAAAAATTTTTAAGGGCATATGTTTTGGTTTTATATTTTGTTTTCTTGCAATGTTAGTAGTATGTGCAGGTTATGCTTTTGCTATTATAAAAACTACGCCTCCTCTAAATGTCGATGCTGTATTAACTTTAAACCAACCTTCCAGTATATATGATAGTGCTGGGGACTTTATGGATAATATGCAGACTGATGAGGAGCGTTACGTTATAGATTCAAGCAAAATACCATCTAACTTAAAAAATGCTTTTGTATCCATCGAGGATGAAAGATTCTACCAACATAATGGAATAGACCTTCAGAGAATTGTAGGTGCAGCTTTTTTAGATGCAAAGAGATTTGTTACTGGACAAAAAGGACTACATGGAGCATCTACACTAACTCAACAATTACTTAAAAACACAATTTTAACTAATGATGTTTCTCTTGAAAGAAAGATAAAGGAAGCCTATTTAGCTATTAATTTAGAAAAAGCATTAACGAAGGATCAAATTTTAACAGCTTATTTGAACACAATCCCCCTAGGTGGTCATGTGTATGGAGTAGAGGCTGCATCTTTATTATATTTTGGTAAAAGCACACCCGATTTATCTTTGATTGAATGTGCATATCTAGCCGGAATTACTCAAGCTCCAAGTTCATATAGCGCTTATAACAATCAAAAGGATCCAAGTCCTTATATTAATAGAACACTTACTGTTTTAAGTCAGATGCACAAGCTTCAATATATTGATGACGCTCAATATGATAAGGCCGCTAACGATGTTAAAAATGGTGGTCTAGTATTTAAATCAATTAAAAAGGACTATAGATTAAACTATGAATGGTTTGTATATCCTGCTGTGTCTCAGGTAAAAGAAGACCTAAAGGAAAAATATAAATATTCAGATGAAGAAGTATCTAAATTAATGGTTAATGGTGGTCTTAAAATCTATACAACCATGGATAAAGAGCTTCAAGATTTTACCCAATCTACTTTAGATAATTATAAAAACTTAGGAATTAATAACAAGGAAAGCTACGATAAAGATGGCGTTCCTTTATTACAAGCGTCCGCAACAATAATGGATTACAGAAATGGTCATGTTCTTGCAATGGTTGGGGGACGTGGTAAACAAGGTCCGCAATCAATAAATAGAGCCTATAATGATTTGCGTCCTATCGGATCGTCTACAAAACCATTAACGGTATATGGTCCTGGTATAGATCAAAAAATTATAACTGCTGCAACCCCTATAAATGATGCACCAATACCTCCTGAAATCGGAAAGAAGTATTCTCCAGCAAAAGATGGTCCTTATAATCCTCTAAATTCTCCTAATGAATATTCAGGACTTATGACCTCAAGAGATGCTCTTACGCATTCAAAGAATACTGGTGCAGTTTTAACAGAAGATAAAATCGGTATGAAAACTGGTATTGAATACGGCGAAAAACTTGGTCTAAAGTATAACGCTGCTTCGAAGTCATCAATGGCAGCTGTTGCTTTAGGACAGTTCAATAACTCTCCAAGTGATAGGGACGGTGGTAATACATCTATCTTAGCTGCTGCATATGGTAGCTTTGGTAACAACGGTATATATACGGAGCCTATGCTCTATACAAAAGTAGTTGATTCTACAGGTAAAATTTTACTTGATAATACTTCGCCAAAACAAACAAAAGTTTTTTCACCACAAGCTGCATATATTCTATATGATATGTTAAAAGGACCAGTAAATGAATACAATGCTACTGGTGCAAAGTGGGGCAATATGCCTGTTGCTGGTAAAACTGGTACTACTTCTAATTCCACAGATTTATGGTTTGCAGGACTTTCACCTTACTTATCAGCTTCTGTTTGGATTGGATATGATAATCCTAAAGAACTCCATGGTAGTTCAAGTGGGTGCGCTGTTGTTTGGGGAAAATTAATGGCTAAAGCTCATGCGAAGTTAGAGGCAAAAGATATAGAAGAGCCTAGCGGAATAGTAAAAGCTAGTGTTTGTAAGGATTCTGGTGAACTTTCAACCCTTTTCTGTAATTTTGACCTTAGAGGAAGCAGGGTTTATGAAGAATTATTCATCGATGGAACACAACCAACTTCAAATTGCACAATACACTCTGGTACTAATCGATATAATTTTAATAACGGATCTTCAGCTAATTTAAACCCTGCAGATAATAATTCAAATTCAGGTAATGCCCCAGCAGATTCCGAGACTCCTCCTGTAACTAATAATGACACACTAGCTCCACCTGTCGTTGGTAGTACGGAACCTTCACAGAAAACTGAAAATAATAATGAGAATAATAATTCAAATTCTAATAATGCTAGCACTGGTGGTAACAAGAATACTACACATAATTCTTACGGACCTGGTAGTAACAATCAGCATCCACCAACAAATAATTAAATAGCTCAAGTATATTATGAATTTGCTAAATTTTAAATTTCTATAAAATAAATAAAAATAGAGGATAATCAAATATCAGATTATCCTCTATCTTTTTATTTATTTGTAATAACTTCTTTTTCAGCGCCATCTTTTAATATATTTAAAACATCACCGCTCTCAGCGCTAATAAAAAACTTCCAACTAATATTTGCACCCTTATCATTCTTGCCATCTATAGTTACAATGTAACAGACTTCATATATTGGATTTTTTTCTTTTTCCATTCTATTATCTGCATAAACTAAATCAGTTTCATCTTTAACTACAGTTTCTTTATTGTATTTTTCAAAAGAATCTACAGATATTTTTTTTGCTTCTTCACTAGAAATATTTATTACAGGATCTTTACATTCCCTTTGCATTGTAGAGTTGGAATACCCATCTAGAAATCCACTTTCTTTATCAATATTTAATTTTATTTCATCGAAATAAAACGGATATCCGTTCTTTTGCTTTGTATATATGAATGAGTAATATGGCAGCTTTTTAGCATCCTCATTGCTATTAATTGTCTTTAAGACCACATCTCCATCATATATGTTCTTTAAGTACCCTTCTGCTAAAGTTCTAGCATCTTGTAAATTAACTTTTGTTGCATTTGCTGGAATTTCTTTTTTTGCAAAACCTATTACATTATTATCTTTATCTAAATCTATACCAAAACCTTGAGTTACTATACTTCTATGAACTAATTCATTCTGACTATTTAGCGTCCTTCTTCTTTCATATTTTATAGATTCTAAATTTTGTTCAGTATTTATTGCATTAATTGAATATAACCTAGCCATAAAATCCTTAGATGCCCTAATATCTTTTGCACCTGGACCAATCAGATTATACAGTATTATGACTATTATTATGATGAGACAAACTAAAATTATTCCCCCTATAATACTCGCTTTCCTTAACTTCATTAATTACCTCCCTTGCAGACTTAACATTGCTATTCTATTTTATTATACCATATTTTTATACTAGTCACATTCAAAAAAATAACAATTCCATCTGTTCCAAATGTGCTAGTTCAAAGCTTGTTCTTTGAGGCTAGCACTTTGGGTGCAACTTTATAGCCTTAGAATTACCCATCAAAATTACCCAAAAACTGGAACAAAAGTATATTATTCATTTCGGTGAGGTATACGCATAAGAGTATAGATTATAGTTGTTTTATCTATATTCTCCACACACAAAAAGACCTACTTTAAATACTAATTGTTATTCTAAGTAGGCCTTTTTAAATCTAATATTCAATTATTCATTGATTTAAAGTCCGTATTTTATATTTCTGGAAACCATAAAGCAATTTCTTCTTTAGCACTTTCTACAGTGTCTGATGCATGAACACAATTTTCTGTCTTACTTCTAGCATATCTATGTCTTATTGTTCCTTCTTCTGCATCTGTTGGACTAGTTGCTCCATTAATCTTTCTTATTCTTGCTACAGCATCTTCACCTTGCAATATTAATGCACATAGCGGGCTCCTTGTTATAAACGTTATAAGTTCCTCATAAAAGTCTTTTCCTTTATGTTGACTATAATGCTTTTCAGCAATTTCTCTTGTAGCTCTCATAAGCTTTAGGGCTACTATTTTTAAACCATTATCTTCATAACAACTTAAAATATTTCCTATTATATTTCTTTCTACTCCATCTGGTTTAACTAATACTACGCTTCTTTCAATCATACGAAGACCTCCATATAGTGTAATTAATTCATATTATTCCCTAATACATATACATTATACTAAAGATTCTGAAAATTATAAATACTTTTGTGATTGTCATCTAATTTTTATATATATTATGATATAATAAAAAAACAAAGAATGAAATATATGTTAGGTTATATGAATCACTATAGCTAGGAACAATCAAATAAATAACAAGTATATTTGCCATCCTATTTTACATCATTGGAAGCTCGACTCGCATGCGCTCACTGAGTATTCACAGAGTAAGCGGCCATCATCAAATCACAGATTTGAATGTCTGCTTAACTAATTCACACCAAATCATAGATTTGGTTTCTCTGCTCATCAGCAAATTGACCTAATAGGCCTGATATGAGAAAAACATATTTTATCAAAAGTATCGATTTATAAAGGAATTGGAGGATAAACACATGATTAGATATTCAGCAATAGTACAAGGAAGAGTACAAGGTGTTGGTTTTAGATATTTTATTCAACTTACAGCTTGCAAACTAAATTTAACTGGTTGGTGTAGGAATCTTATGAACGGAAATGTAGAAATTGAGTTTCAAGGACTAGAAACTAATGTCTTATCTTTCGTGTCCGAAATAAAAAAAGGAAATGGATTTGCTAAAGTTTCCGATATAGATTTAAATATACTTCCAGTATTAGATGGTGAAAAAAAGTTTTCAATTAAATATTGATGAAGAAAATAGAATGTATGAGTGCTAAGAATTTAACTTATCATACATTCTATTGTTTAATTTCTATTGCAATTATTCTACTTCTAAATCTTTTATTCTACCTTTTTTCTTTAATCTCAATAATAATTCCTTTGGATCATTATTTATTATAAGTTCTTCTGGGAATTCTATTGATTCTAGCATATTAATAGCTTCTGTAAATTCCCCAATACGAGTACAAAAGTGCGCATCACTATTTATTATTAGCTTAGTCTCATGTTCCTTACATAGCGATGCTATTTTTGTACAATTACCTAAACTTCCAATTCTAGATGTTGTAAATGAGCTATTGTTAATTTCTATTAAAACATCATTTTCCTTAGCACACTTTATTACTTCTTCAAAGTCAACTGGAACTCCTGGATTTCCAAGATGACCAATTATATCAACTTTTCCACTCTTTATTACGTTTATAAAAGCTCGTGTATTTTCTGCAATATTTCCAACTTTGTAAACTTCATCATGTATACTTCCAATTACAATGTCCAATTTCTCTAATGTTAAATCATCCATGTCTAAGCTTCCATCATAATCAATTATGTTAGCCTCAGTTCCATAAAGCATTGTAACTCCAAAAAGTTCTCTTGGCAGCACCTTATAATTATTGAAATACCATATATGCGGAGAATGTGGCATAGTAATTCCGTGCTCTGTAGTACCAAGCACCTTTATTCCTTTCTCCGAAGCAGCTTTTGCATTTTCCATTAAGGTTGAGTAAGCATGGCCGCTTGCTATAGTATGAGTATGCACATCTAATGCATATTTCATTATATCACCCCATTTATCTATTTTTGGTAAAACTATATATGTTGCAAAAATAATTCTTCATCGTAATCCTAAAAATATTGCAAGAACTTTAGCTGTAATTGTGCATTGTGAAATGTGAATTGTACATTACAACAAATATAGTTTATAAAGTATTTAATTATTATTTTTCTCAATTACTATGTTATCATATTTAAATTTTTATTCAAATACGATCAAGTCCCCGAAAACATTTACTTAAAAATAATTATATTGGTCTCATATAGTAGGATCTACTGCTCCACTCTACTTATATAATAAAAACTTGACTTAATATATAATTTATTATTTTTTATTGTATCGTCTTCTTCTACTTCCTATTTTACCTTTATCGCTCTTGTCTTTGCTTTTGTTTTTATATAAATATAGAACTATAGCAATTACTGCAAATATTATAAACAAACCTATTATTATAAGCATTATCTTGGCATTGCCGCCTAATTCCTCTACCTTTTCATAAACTGGCTTTGTAGTTTCTTTTTTCATTTTATATGTTTTAATATTACCCTCTTCATCTATTATTGCGCAGTCTCCATTAAGTTTCTGAAACATCTCCGTTACACTTAAATAATTTAGTGAGTCCTCTAATACTTTATTATCTGGCGAGGTTAATACAAGCATTGCCTTTTGGTTGTTATATTTTGATATATCAAATTGGAAGTTTGCAATCTTATAGCTAAAAGGTTCTGTTAATTGAAGCTTTTCATTTGATAAAAATTTTGAATAGCTTTCATCATACTTAAACCATAATTTATCATTTATTTCTGAAATCAATTTATTAGTTTTTGGTGTTCCATAGACTATTATATTTTTCTTTTTATCATCAGCTGTCATATTTGAATTACTGATAACTTTAAAATCTCCATTGTTGTAGGTAACATCTTTTCCTAAAAAGCCAATGACTTTTCCTAATGAATTTATCTCTTTAAAGCTTAGACTATCTGGAACAATCATCGCAACATCATTAAACATTTCATCTTTTACAAATGGCGCACTATAACTTGAAAAATAATATCCTTCCGTATCGTTATCACCAATATATAAATATGAATCTCTTGTAACAAGGGCCCAAGGCATATCCTCTTCTCTTTTTTCACAATATGTATCTTTTAAAATTAAATCAAAACCAAGCTTTATATCTAAATAGTTTGTGTAACTTATATCATTTGGTAAACTAAGCTCCAATTCATCATTTAAAGCCTTACCCTTATCAAGTTTTTTACTTCCTATAGGTGTATTATTAACGTACACTGTAACTAAAGATTTATCAAAATCAAGATTATCTGAATATCTCATAAAAATTTTAAGCTTATCTCTTTGAGAAAAAACCTTATTTTTAGGAATACTATAGCTTATTCCAGCTTCTCTTCTAAAAACACCTTTTAACTGTATTTCTCCAATTCCCATACTATCAAAAGTGATTTTTCCACTTTTAGTATCTGGAACTGTATCTACCTTTAAATCTTTATTTACTTTATAAGTATCACCACTTAACTGAGATATTAACTCTTGGTTTCCCAGTGCTTTAACTCCTCTTATTAAGTTGTCATTATCATTACACAAGATCATCATGTTTTTAATATTTATATTTTTTGAATACAATGAATTTGATATTTTTATAAGGCATTCATCACTTTGATCATTTTCTTCTGTATACTCATTAGGAAAACTATTAAATTTTCCAATAAATATATTATTGGTATTTTCTCCTTTTTGAAAATCTCCATACTTAGTTATACTTATTTTATTTTCATATTTATCATTTAGTTTTTGTAAATATGAATTTAAGATGTATGCAGCACTAAGCTCTGAATCAGTGTAATCATCTGGAATTATAATTAATAAATCCTCTAAATCACTATCATTATCATGATTTTTTAAAAATGGATATGGAAAATCAGATATTTTATTATTGGAAATAATATTGTTAAAGGTTGTTTTTATGTTAGTACCATCTTTTATTACAAACCAATTAGCTGAATTAACATCATCTACACATGGGTCCTCAGATGATCTTAAGTAAGCTTCTATTTTTAATTCACTAGATCCAGTTTTTATTAGCTCCTTTGGTATAGATACCGTTAACTTCTGAACCTCTGAATCTGCTCTGTAATAAACTTTTTGAGAATAAAAAGGCGTTCCATTAACGGATAATTTTATATAGGAATTTTTACTATTATCAATTAATTGATTTATAGAAAAATTCACTTGAACTTCAGCTTTAGTATTTTCCCACCATTTATCTACATTAAAATATATACTATGACTTGAAAAAGTTCCATTAAAGGATATGTCATTACTTAAACTATAAGTTTTTATACTTTCAGTTGTTTCTATATTATTTCCTTCAGATGCAGCAAATACTTCAGCACCTGCATTAAATATCAAAATCGCTGTAGAAAAAATAAAACACACGAAAAAAAATAATACTCCAAAGATGTGCTTTTCATTGTTCCTCATTACTTTATTTGAAATATATCCTTTCATGCTGCTCCTCCTTAAGAAAATCTTTCTGTCTTATACCACTTTGCTTCCTTTTTCAATACAACATCCCTTATATAATTGTAAAAACCAGCCACCGAAACTATAGCCCACATTTTGCAATAAGTAAAATAGCTTAAAAATATAATCAATACATTTTTTACATTCAATTCTCCTTTTTCCGTTGAAATTGCTACCATTACTGATAAGACAAATACTAATAATGCCATAAACCATAAAATCACCTCATAGCCTCCAATATGAAGTTCAATTAAATTTGCTCCTCCAAGCAAAAATAAGCAGTCTGATATTACGCTTGCAGATAAAAAAAAGAAATAAACCAAAGTATAATATAGAATATCAAATTTTGTTACTCCTGCTTCTAGTCCAAATAAATATTTCAGATTTTTTATTACCACATATATATTTCCTTTTGCCCATCTGTTTCTCTGCTTAAACCATACTTTAATAGTTTGAGGTTCTTGTTCATAAGTTACTGCAAGAGGCATAAATTTTATTTTATATCCCATTCTATAAATTCTAAAGCTGACTTCTGTGTCTTCTGTTATAGCCTTCGTATCCCAACCTCCCATTTCTTCCATCACTTCTCTTCTAACTACAAAATTAGTTCCTGGAATAGTGCAAAGTTTAAGCATATACCATCTTCCTGCCTGCGCCATCCATTGATATGTAAGAGTTTCTATATTAACAAAGTTTGTAAGTAAATTTACATCCTTATTTCTGCATCTAAACTTTCCAATAACTGCTCCCAATTTCTTATCTTTTATCAAAGTCTGTACCAAATACTTAAGAGCATTTTTATCAGGAGTATTATCTGCATCATAAACCGCTAAAATTTCTCCCTTGCTTCTTTGAAGACCTATGTTTAAAGCATTTGATTTTCCTTTTCCCCCTATTATATTGTCAGTATTAATCACTATAAGATTTCTGCCATAATAAGTTTTTTGGACATTTTCAAGTACATCTTTAGAATTATCGCTTGAATTATCATTTATTACTATAATTTCATATTTATCATTTGGATAATCCAATTCTAATAGAGAAATTACTGTCTTTTTTATTACTACAGCTTCATTATGAGCTGGAACTAATATTGATACAAATGGATAGCTTTCAAGCTCTTCATACATATATTCCTTGTTTACTTTTGAATAATACATATATCCGGCTATTACTAATATCACATTCATAAAAATTGTTATCCATATTACTATGAGTGAATATATAACTAAATAATCTAAAATATTCATACCATTATTTAAAAAACCTTTTTCTTTCTATATTTCTGCTTATTATAAGTATTCCTATAAATATTATTAAAGCTGCTCCACTGAATATTTCCAGTCTTCTATTAGTAAGAGTTAAATCCTCTTTAATTGGATTTTCTTTATTAATTGTTTTGTTAACAGCATTTTCATATTCTTCTGCATTAATAAATCTATCCTGAGTTACCTCTTGATTGTTAAAGAAAACTCTTCCATTATCATTCTTAATTTCACTTTCAAACTTTATATAAGTGCTCATTTTATTACTTGGAATAAGATTAATTTCTTTACTTAAAACTTTATCAACATTATTTTTAAATTCTTCTAAATTGCAGTTACTTTCTATTTTTATTGCATTTTTACCGCTTATTTTTTCATTATTAATATAGTCGTTTAAATCAACTTTTTGAATAAAATTGGTATAAGCTTTGATTTCATAATTATCTATATCAATGTTAATATCTTCATTGTAATTTAGAAATAAAGTATTAGTGCTTTCTAAAATATTTTTCAAATCTTCTCTATAGATAAATTCTTCATCAGCATTTATTCCAACTGGATAAATCCAATAATTAGTATAATTCTTAAAGGCCTCTTTAAGTTTATCTCCAATTATTTTCCCCCCTGTATCTGTGCCATTTACTCCTTTAGAATTAATTATAGGAAACTTAAGTATTACTTTTCCTCCATTAGCCTGTGCATATCTTAAGGCTTCTGAAAATCTGCCCATGGCTTTCAAGTTTTCATTTACAAATACCGGTGCCGCTTCTATAAAAAATTTAATCCCCTTATCTTTTAAATAATCTACTTCGTCGATTAAATTGTTTAAATCATTAAATGGAGTTACATTATCAAGATATAAATAAGTCTCAGCTTTTAATTTCAAATCCGTTTTATCTAAAAGTTCCGAAGCTTTTTTTATCCAGTTAATCTTTCCGTTATATGATTTTAATTTCTCTTTTAATGCCTCTATACTATGATTTTCTTCTCCTATATTTAAAATGAATATTTCATTATACTGCTGAAAATCTTTTGGATTATCGATATTTATTTTAGATATGCTAATTTCCTTTTCCTCTGATAACTGACTTTTAACTAAAGCACTCAATAAATTTTCTTCACTACCATACTCCTTACTTTTATCATACAAAATAAGTACTTTGTTGTTTTCTCCATAACATTTCATGGGGGTAATAAAATACTCAGCGCCTATAAAGCAAATCAAAATTGTTATGACTTTATAAATAAAGCATTTATTCATGTATATCATATTCCAATTCCTTCTCTGCCAGTCTAATGAGCTCCAACGGATCTTTTATAGAATTATCAAAGGTATAACTACCAATTTGAATATCTAGCTTTACTTTTTTATAATGAGATCCTTTAGTAAAATCATATTTATTAATATTCTCTCTAAATCTCTCCTTTACAACTTTAGCTCCACTCATATCAGTAATTGTCAAAAACCCAAAAGTCTTATCATCTATTATATATTTAATATCTTCCTCTCTTAAGCTTTTTTCAAGAACTTGACTTGCCTGAATCAGCAAAAGCTTATACCCTTCTTTTCCTAATATACTTCTAAGTTTTTCTGCAAACTTAATCTTTACAATAAGTAAGGTAACAGGAATTTTATGTCTTGTGCTAAGCTTCATATATATTGGCAGCTCTATTAAAAGAGCTCTTTGATTCTTAATATTTGTTTCTTCATCTATCATGACTAATTCTGAATTTTCATTTATTAAGCTTTCATTTTCTGTTTGAAGAGCAAAAATATTTCTTGAAACTAAAGACATTAAAATAGCTGTAATTGGAATTAGAAAAATCCAGTAATATGAGTAAAAATCAATATTTATATTTCCCCAGAAATTTAAATATAATTTGTAACTCATATAAATAAAATCGACTGCAAGAGTAACAACCAATGCTAAGGTAACATTAGTATAATAACTTACAAGAGCTATTATCATTACAACTTCGAGCATAATATAATTTTCAAAAGAATTATCTAATTCAAAAACTTTATAGCTTAAACATAAAACAAAGAAATACGCTATAAGTATAGTTATTAGGATATCAACCTTTTTTCTTACATTAACTGGTTCCACATATCATTCCTCCAGTTCAAAACACTTGAAAGTGAATACAAAATCAAATTTTACTTATTGTTTCTTTCATATATAGATAACCAAGTATGAATTAGACTTATACATATAGCCAACCGAAAGTAAAAACATTGTTGCTTCACAGGACTATAAAAATTTCGCTGAAAGTGCTAAATTGCAGGTTGTCGCCACTCGTGCTTACTCCCACTTTCAGTGTGACAAGCGCTAATTTTCAAATGTTTTCTCCATATTATGACCCTTGTGGTTACAAATATATTTATGATTTCTAGTAAAGATATGAGCTTAATAACTTAAACATATATGTTGTAAAAATATTACAGCAATTTCGGCTACAATTGTGCATTGTAAATTGAAACATATATATCTATTTATTATTTTTGGATTTTATCTTAACTTGATGCTTTTGTAATTTTATAGATATAAAATATATTAAGATTAAATCAAAGCTCATATTATACATGAAAACATGCTTAGCTAAATCTGCATCTCCTGCCCCTATAACAGATATTATAATTTGAGATATTCCAACTAAAAATATATAAAAATATGCCTCTTCTTTGAAAATCATAGTATCACAGTTGATTTTTCTCGCCTTTATGTATCTAACAGCTGAAGAATAACAATACCCTATTATCACAATAATTGATAATACAATATTTCCTGTAAATACTTTTTCTTTTACTGTGCTATATAATGCAAAAAAATATGATTTAGCCCCAAAGCCTTTGTTTTCAGATTTCTCGTAGTTTCCCATTGCATTAGGTCTTATGGAATATCCATTATCAAAAGCTATTTTTAACATTTTGAAAAATGCCCTTGGATGTGCAATATAATATGAGATTATTTTTGTTGTAGTAAATTTTTTATAATAATCCTCTATAAGCTGTTTATCATATAAATTAACTAAAGTCACATCATCATAGAAAGTTGTATCTTTTAATAAAGAATACTGCTCATTTAAGTTAAAAAATTTCATAACTTCATCTGGATCTTCTTCATATAATAAGATTCCTCTATTCATTGCATGATACCCATTAATATATTGAAAATCTCCACTTATTTGCTTATAGAACAATATTGAACTTATGACAAATCCAATAGCTAAAACCATAGCTATTCCCTTAAATAATTTTTCCTTATTTTTAAATCCTATTCTAAGACATAATGCTGCAATTAAAATACCAACTGGTGAAAGTTGCTGCTTTGAACCTAAAAATACAAAAGAAGAAATTCCAAACAGTAGTATATTCAACTTGCTGAACTCATTGAATTCTGCCATATTTAATAAAATTCCTATGCTAAGCAAAAAGAAACTGATATTAACAGCTTCCCCATAAAAGGAATTATAATAAGCTAAATATGCTGTGTCACAAAATATAAAAATGGTTACTAAAGTTATTATTAATTTATATTTTTCTTCTGTAACTTGATTTATTAATACCTTTACAATTAAATAAATTCCAATTGCCTCTACAAATAAAAACATCCATGACATGAATCTTATATCTAGAATGAAATTCTTATTAAACATCTGGCTTATGTAAATTGCTATCTTAATAAAAATTCCCTGAGTTGATATAAAGTTTTTTTCTATATCATTATTGTATTTATAAATTCCATAATACCTATAAAAATATCCATTATATAAATCACTATCATTGGGATTTAATTCATATACACCATTTGAACTTATCACTCTATAGAAATCCCCATTATCAGCCATACCAATAATAGGTTTAATAAATAAAGTAAATATGCCTATTATTATTACTAGGAAAAAAGCTGCTAATGGATAATTGATATTTTTAAAAATACTATTTATTCTATTCAAAATATTTTTCATCTTTCTCCTTCATAAATAATAATTTGATTTTCCTCTACTTATAGGATGTGAAACAAGTTATAAATTATTCTTCAAAATGTAATCTATATGTACATATCTTCCATGGTAGAATCATTGCCTTTATTAGTTCTTAAATATATGTTATCATTTTATATGTATATATTTTAAATTCGAAGCATTGGAAGGAGATTTTATGATTAAATTAGTTGTAACAGATATGGATGGAACTTTACTAGACGAGAATGGTCACTTACCAGATGGATTTACTGATATCTTGGACCGTTTAAGAGCAAAAAACATAAAACTTGTTGCTGCTAGCGGAAGACCTTATTATACGCTACAAACTAACTTTGGCCCTGTAGGAAGATATTTATCTTTTATTTGTGAGAATGGAGCTTTAGTTGTTGATAATAATGAGATAATTTATAAAAGTGTTTTAGCTAAAGATATGGTTCAAAATGTAATCAGTGAAGCTAAAAAAGTTAAAGCAAATGCATTAGTAGTATGCTCTCCAAATTGTGCATATATTGAAAATTATTCTGAAGAATATTTGACTGAAATAAAGAAATATTATACAACATTAGAAATTGTAGATGATTTAAGTAAAATTGATGATGATATAATTAAAATTAGTATTTGTAATTTGGAAGGCACTAATAATATAACTGACAGTGAATTAACCAATGATCTTAATATAGTTTCAACAGCTGCAATTTGGACTGATATTTCAAATAAAGGCGTTAACAAAGGTGTTGCTTTAAAGAGTCTTATGGATACTGATAATATATCAAAAGAAGAAACTATGGTATTCGGAGATTATTACAATGATATAGAAATGCTTGCTGAAGCTGAGTATAGCTTTGTAATGGAAAATTCTCCAGAAGACATGAAGCAATATGGTAAATACATAGCTGCAAGTAATGTAGAACATGGAGTTTTAAGAGCAATTCTTGAATATGCTCTTTAAGCACAATCATAAGGTATTGTGAATCACTAGATACCTAAAGTTATATATATAAATACCGAAAGGAAGATCATGCATTTGTTCGGGTTACTGAGAATTTAGCTGTGAATTTCTAATAGTAGAAGTCGTACCCATTTCTGCATGCTCCTGTGGTAAAACACAGAACAAGCAAAAATGGAACAGCTTCTACTGAAGAAATGTCTACAGCTAAATTCTCTATGTAACACCTCCACAAAAGCAGGACCTTCCTTTCTGGTATATTCCATAATTAAAAATATATGTTTTTCTTTATGTTCGGTATCTATGTCATAAATAATCAAATGTATGGGTGAAGTACTTAAAGTGATATCAAAACAAAGAAATAGAATACATATATGTGAAGTCAGGCATTGAAAAATGAGCTGTTGGTATGTCTTAATGGGACGTTGTTCCATTTTGCTTGTCCAAATAAATTTGGAGCACGCATAAATGGGCACCACGTCACATTTAGACATACCTAGCGAAGTTTTTCTAGTGCTGCGGAACATATATGTATTCTATTTCGGGTGTTTGTCGCTTCACTTTAAGTTCTGCACAATACATTATAACAAACTCATTTGCTGTACTTCTGTTTCTTTGAATGAAGATATGCTGACTCCAATCAGCCTTACTTCTTCTTTCAATTGCTCACTATCTAATAGCTCTTCTGCAACTTTATATATTTCAAGCTGAGTGCCAATATAATAATTTAATGTTTTACTTCTTGTATGATTTTCAAAATCCTTAGTTTTAAATTTAAGTGTTACAGTTTTTCCACTAACATTTTTTCTATTTAAAATCTCTTCAATTTCAAAAGAAAATTCTTTAATGTATTCTCTCAATTCTTCTTTATTTTTAGTATCGAATTTTAAAGTCCTTTCTTTTCCTATAGATTTCCTTTCACGAATTAACTCAACTTTTCTACCATCAATTCCTCTTATTCTATCGTATATCTCAATACCATTCTTGCCTAGATACTCTATATAAAATTCTTTTGGCATCTTATATAATTCTTCAATATAATATATCCCCATATTATTTAGCTTTGCTACTGATACTTTACCTAAACCATGAACCTTAGATATAGGAAGAGGAAATAATATATCAGGAATCATTTCCTTTCTTATTTCTTTAATTCCATTTGGTTTATTCCATTCTGAAGCAAGCTTTGCTAAGAATTTATTATAAGATATACCAATAGATAAAGTTAAACCAACTTCCTTAAATACTCTATTTTTAATATACCTTGCTGCTTCGATTCCATCTTTTATTTTTCCTTGGGACAAATCTAAGAAACCTTCATCAATAGATACAGGTTCTACTAGTGGCGTAACTTCATTAAATATTTCAAATATCTCCTGAGATGCTTTAGCATACTTTCCATATCTCCCAGATACAAATATTCCATTCGGACATTTTTCTCTAGCCATGAACATGGGCATAGCCGAATGAACGCCGTATTTTCTTGCTTCATAAGAACAAGTTGATACTACTCCCCTTTCACTTATTCCACCTACTATAACAGGCTTACCTTTAAGTTCTGGATTGTCTCTTTGCTCAACAGATGCAAAAAAAGCATCCATATCTACATGCAGTATTACATTATCCATTTTTCTAAAATCACCTCTTTATGATTAACTAATTTTTAATATTTAATTTATCATGCTTATAGATAAACCAGCTAAGACCTGAACTTATGCATATAACTCACCGAAATGAATAACATACTTCTGTTCCAGTTTGGATATATTTCATGATATTAAATCTAGTTTATCTATAAACAAATTGCACTCGTTTTTTATATAACTTATAAAAAAAATATGTACATTATTATACATAATATTCTATAAGTATTTTAACATACAAATCATTAACTAATGAAACAATAAAATATGATATAAACCTTACATTTATATTAATTACTATACATATTAAAAAACTATCTAATTTTATTTGACATATGGTATAATAATAAAGTATTTTAAGTATAATAGCGTTATTAGCGATATTTTTATGTAAAGGAGTAATTATTATGGGTCTTAAAGAAAAAATAGGTAGTAAATTCAGTAACTATTTCCAAAATGCTTATATGGAAAAGTATGGTGACAGAATTACAAGCATATCTGGAACTGTTTTATCTGTAAAGCTTATTGAAAAAAGTTATGTTATCTTCAATAGATTAATGGTTGAAATGGTTATAAAGCCTGAAGTTGGAAAAAAAGTTGTTAAGTGTTGGTATAAAAAGAATAGATGGTTTAAAAAACCTGAATTCATTGCTGTTAAGCAAGGTAACAAAGTTATTGTTATGGGTGTTACAGGTGATAAGGATAGTAAGAAGGAAAATTCTCAGGAAGTTCAAATATTTAACCTATTAAATCTTACAACTAAGAAAGACTTAGTGCCAATAGATCATAGCCAAATAAAAAAATCACGTCAACAAGCAAACAATATGATGAGAAGATAAAAAAAAGGGCTAAGCCCTTTTTTTATTTTGTCTTTATTAATAAATATACACTGTTAATAAATGCTATTATCCCTGAAAAGAATAGGACTATAAGCCATTGATTAATAGATAATGCTACTGTATGAAATATATTTTGTAAAAATGGTACATATAAAACTGAGCACATTAGTGATATAGATATTAAAACTGCTCCAACTAAATAAGGATTTGTAAATAATTTAATTTGGAATATGGAGTATCTTTCTGATCTACATTCAAATACGTGTATTAATTGGGATAAAACTAATGTACATAATGCTAAAGTTCTGCATGTTTCCAAATTCATTTTGTAGTATCTTCCTACCATGAATGATAGTAAAGTACATAATCCTATTAATGTTCCTCTTATTACTATTTTTTCAACTAATCCTCTTGCAAATATGCTTTCCTTTTTTTCTCTTGGAGATTGTCTCATTATATCTTGCTCTGGTGGATCAACACCTAACGCTATTGCTGGAAGACCATCTGTAGCTAGATTTACAAGTAATATTTGTATTGGGCTTAATGGATTAGGTAAATAGAACAAAGTAGCTAAAAACATTGTTAATACTTCTCCAAGGTTACAAGATAGTAAATATCTTATAAATTTTCTTATGTTATCATATATTATTCTTCCTTCTTCTACAGCTGCAACTATAGTTGAGAAATTATCATCCATAAGAATCATAGATGATGCTTCCTTCGTTACATCTGTACCCGAAATTCCCATTGCAACTCCTATATCTGATTCCTTAATAGCAGGTGCATCATTTACACCATCGCCTGTCATTGCAACGATATTTCCTTTTTTCTTAAAAGCCCTTACAATTCTTAACTTATGGTTAGGTGAAACCCGCGCAAAAACTCTTACTTTTTTTATTCTTCCTTCTAACTCTAAATCACTTATAGCCTCGATTTCATCACCTGTCATTACCTGATCTGCTGTATTACATATGTTCAAAGATTTTGCTATTGCAAGTGCAGTATTTTGATGATCTCCTGTTATCATTATAGGTTTTATTCCTGCAAGTTTACATTTTAAAACTGCATCTCTAGCTTCTTCTCTTGGTGGATCAATACTTCCTGCTATACCTATAAAAATTAAATTCTGTTCTAACTTATCACTTTTTGTTAGATTATCTTCCTTATATGCTGCTGCTATACATCTAAGTGCTCTAGATGACATTGCCGTAATAAAATCACTAACTTGCTTTTTCTTTTGATATGTGAATGGTTTTATTTTGTTATTTTCTAGTATAAATTCACATCTATCTATTACTCTCTCAGGAGCTCCCTTAACATAACAATTTTCCTTAGTTCCTTCCTTAACTATAACAGACATCATCTTTCTGTTTGAATCAAATGGTATATCATATACTCTATCTGCATCATTTACAAAATCCTCTAGATCATTAACGTCATTAAAGAACATATTTATTAGTGCAGTTTCAGTTGGATCACCATGAAGTGCTTCACTCATTTTTTTCTTTGTAAAATCATAATTACAGTCATTACAATATACAAGAGCTTTCATGAACTTTGTATAATTACTTAACTTTTCTTTTTCAAGTTCATGAATTCTGCCATTTAAATATACCTCTTTTACAGTCATCTTATTTTGAGTTAATGTTCCTGTCTTATCAGAACATATTACAGATGTACATCCTAGTGTCTCTACAGCTGGAAGTTTTCTTACGAGCGCATTTTTCTTAAGCATTCTAGACACACCTAGAGCTAGTGAAACAGTAACAATTGCAGCTAAACCTTCTGGAATTGCAGCAACTGCCAAGCTAACGCCAAGTAAGAACATCTCTGTTATATCATTTCCTCTAATTATTCCCATTGCAGTAACAATTGCACATATTACAAGGCAAATTACAACTAGGACTTTCCCTAGAGAGTCTAATCTTTTATTTAAAGGGGATTTTTCTTCTTCAATATTTTGAATTAGGTCTGCAATCTTCCCCATTTCAGTATTCATTCCTATGCAATCAACTTTAAATAATCCTTTTCCTTTTACTACAGTAGTTCCCATAAATCCTTCGTTATTCTTCTTTGTCTTTTTACCATCAGCTTTATATGGATTGGCTTCTTTGTTTACACCAACTGACTCACCTGTTAATAGTGATTCATCAACGACTACTGATGAACTTTCTATAAAGAATCCGTCAGCAGGTATCCTATCTCCAGCCTCCAAAATAACAATATCCCCTATTGTTAAGTAGATAGAATTTATAATCTGTATACTTGAATCCCTCAAGACTTTACATGTAGGTGCCGCTAATTCTTTCAGCGCTTCTAAAGATTTCTCTGTTTTAAATTCTTGGACAAATCCTAGTATTGCATTAATAACTATTATTATGAGTATTGTAATGGCATCTGCCTTATCTCCAATTATCCCGGAAATTATAGTAGATGCAATTAACACCCAAACAATGAAGTCATTAAATTGAGATAGAAATATTTTGAATGCTGATGCTTTATTATGGTGCTTCAATTCATTAAGTCCAAAGTTCTTAATCCTCTTTTCCGCTTCCTTAGTGCTAAGACCAGATGTCAACTCTTTTTCCTGTACCACAACTTTTCCTCCTAAATATAGAACTTTATATAATATATATATTTTCCATTACAAAAGTTATGCACATTAAAAAAAAAAGTGCGTCAGCACTTATAAAATCTTTCCACATTAAAAAATAAAAGTGCGCAGCACTTATAAATTCCTATCACCTAAAAAAAATAAAAGTGCGTAAGCACTTATTAAAATCTTTCTACATTTTAATAAAATACTTTAGCACTTTTATTAGTTCTTTTCCATATTAAATAAGAATCTTTTGGAACATGCTAAATATAAAAATAGATAAAAGAATCACAATCCACTATATTGATTCCCAGGTATTTCATACCTAGATTCCCAACCTAAAGTATAAAATATATTTTTAATTATGGTACACATCAGAAATGAAGGTCATGCTTTTGTGGAGGTGTTACATAGAGGATTTAGCTGTAGACATTTCTTCAGTAGAAGTTGTTCCGTTTTTGCTTGTCCTGTGCTTTGTCACAGGAGCATGCAGAGATGGGTACAACTTTCTACTGTTAGAAATTCACAACTAACTCCTCAGTAACCCGAAGAAATGCATGACCTTCATTTCGGCATTTACATATGTAACTTTATTCTTATTTTAGGTATCTAGTGCACAATACCTTTATTGTTTTAAAAAAAGAAAAAATCCCCTAAAGGATTTTTTCTTCTTTAAATTTATTTCATTGAGTTAACTACATTTGTAAGTGGTGGTATTACCTGTTTCTTTCTTGATAGAACTCCTGGCAAAAATGCCATTGAATCTACTAATTCAATATTAAATGTCTTTTCAACATAATCATGTCTTTCACCAGCAACTAAAACTTGTGAACCTTCTTTTAATATATCTGTTAAAAGTAACATTACTACAGAATAGCCCTTGATATCTGCTTCGCTCTTCATGTAACTTAACATTTCATCTTTTAGTGGCATAAATCCATCGATGTCCATTGTGTTTACTTGAGCTACTCCAACTCTTGATTCTCCCATATTAAAAGGCTTAAAGTCTTGATTAAATATTTGAGATACAGTCTTTCCTTTTAAAGAAGTTCCAGCTTTAAACATTTCTTTTGCAAATTCTTCTAAACTTGAAATGCCAGCTATCTTAGCTAACTTATGACATATGTCTTTATCTTGTTCTGTACAAGTTGGACTCTTGAATAATAAAGTATCTGAAATTATTGCACCACACAATAATCCAGCAACTTCTTTAGGTGGTGTTATATTACGTTCAAAAAAGCTTTTTCCAACTATAGTTGAAGAGCTTCCTAGTGGTTCATTTCTAAAGAATATAGGGTTACTTGTTTGTATATCAGCAACTCTATGGTGGTCTATAATTTCAAGTACTTCAGCATCTTCTAATCCATCAACTGATTGGCCTCTTTCATTATGGTCTACTTGAATAACTTTTTTCTTATGCTTTGAAATAAGGTGATATCTTGAGACTGTTCCTATTACTCTTCCATCTTCATCAGTTACAGGATAGCTATGATATCTAGTTTCAGCCATAATATCTTTGATATCATCAACTAAATCGTCTTTAGAAAATGATATTAAATCTTTAGTAGCCATAACATGACTTACAGGTATACTTTGAATTAATAATCTTGAAGCTGTGAAAGAATCATGAGGCGTACTTATTATAGTAACTCCTTTTTCTTTAGCTTTAGAAAGTAAATTTTCAGCAAGCTTATGTGCTCCTGTAATTATTATTAATGATGTATTTATATCAATTAAAGCTTCTTGTACATCTGGTCTATCTCCTACAATAGCAATATCACCTTTATCTACAATTTCTTTTAAACTGTCTGGCTGCATTGCTGTAACAGCAATTTTCCCTTGGAATGTCTTACAGTTCTCATTTATATATACACTAGTAGCAGAAAGCGTATCTAATATATTCTCAATTGATGTATTACTTTTTCCTAATATATTATTATCCCATATATCCATAAATGATGAAGTTAAGTTTGAAATCGAAAGAATCCCCACTAATCTACTATCATTTCCAACTACAGGTAGTGATTTCAAATGATTGTCTCTCATTATATTCCATGCTGCTTTTAAAGAAATATTAGAAGTTATTGGCCCAATTGTATCAATATCTAAATCTTCTACTTTTAATCTAACTGTTTCTAAAAGTCTTGGAGCCTTAACGCCAAAATAATCTAATATAAATTGTGTTTCTGCATTTACATTTCCTAATCTCACAGGTATAGCCGGAATATTACCAGTCTTATTTTTAAACTCTGCGTAACCATATGCAGCACAAATAGAGTCTGAATCAGGATTTTTATGTCCAGTTACGTAAACTACATTTTCCAAAATAATTCCTCCTAAATTTTTTGTTTTACTTTAGTACATTAGGCACATAAAAATAATGAATTTGTTATTTTTTTGATTGTGCCTTATATAAATTGACATATTAGAACAAGTATATTACTTAATTCACACATATTTATTTTACTTATAAAGTTAATTATTGTAAAGCGTTAATTGTATTTACAATATTATTTACAAAAAAATACTCTGCGAATAACTTTCTGCAAACTAAAAAAATTAGATATAATTGTTGAATATATTGGAAATTATACTCTTCCTCTTCAGCAAACATATATCTAATTTATCTAAAACTCATATTATTCTTATTTTAATTATCTCATATTATTTATCATACTCCAAAGATCATCCGCTGTAGTTACAGCCTTTGAACTAAGTTGAAAAGCTCTTTGTGTAAGTACTATATCAGAAAATGTCTCGCCTGCATCTACATTTGAACCTTCTAACATACCTTGTTCTATATTATAGTTACTACTTAGTGCAACTTGTGCATCTGAACTTGGAACAAAATAACTATTTCCTATAGGTATAAAGCTCTTATCACCTATAGCTGTAAAGACAGGAATTGTACCTATTTTAGTTGCTTGTCCATCAACTTCCATAGATATTCCGCCCTCTTTATCTATAGACATCTTCTCCCTATCTAACGCTGGATTTCCCTCTGAAAATCCATTCTCATATTGAACATAAACTTTAGTTCCATTTGAGTCTACTAAAGCTCCATTCGAATCTATTTTAAAATTACCATCTCTAGTATATACTATGCTTCCATCTTCCTTTGAAAGTGCAAAATATCCTTTTCCATCTATAGCAAGATCTGTTTTTTGACCTGTTGTTAAGAGATTCCCTTGCTTGTTATTAGCATAATTTACTCCTAATTTAACTCCAGTTCCAGTAATCGCCTTTTTTTCCACAAGTGGTGTTCCTCTTCTATCCAGTGATTCAGTTAACAAATCTTTAAAGTTAACATCTGTACTCTTATAACCTGTTGTTGAAATATTAACTAGGTCATTAGAAAGATAATCTAGCTTCTCTTGATACGCATTCATTCCACTCTTTGCTGTAGCAAAAATATTAAACATAATTTTCCTCCTTTACATTAGGCAAAATCAATAAATTTCTCTTAACCACTTTGAACATTTTATTTTCTCTAATTTGCCTTATCCTATTATACTCGACCTAATTCACTTGCCGCCTTTTGTACTGTTTCATCCTGCATTTTTACAAACTTTTGGTTTGTTTCAAATTGTCTTTTTATTTCCATAAGTTTTACTAGTTCTGTTGATGGATCAACATTTGAGCTTTCAAGAAAGTTCTGTCTTACATTTACCTTTGCATTATAAATAGGGTTATCCATAGTGCTATAGTTATCACCAATTGGTTCTAAATTATTATAATTTTGAAAGTCTGCTGTTAATAACTTATCTGCTGCTCCAACTCCATCGATATTAATATTGTTATCAGCGTCTATTGAAAACTTTGAATCGCCAACATATATTGGTTCTCTTGCACCTGTAGAGTTATTTATTCCTAATACTTGTGATCCATCGTTTGTTATTAGATATCCTTGATTATTGATCTTGAAATTTCCGTCTCTTGTATAAACTTCTTTATTTCCATTTTGAGCCACAAAAAAGCCTCTACCATCTATAGCAAAATCTGTCATGCTATCTGTTGATTTAAATGCTCCTTGTGTAAAAACTGTTTCAACATCATTAACTTTTACACCCATATTTAAATTTCCAATGTCATTTTTAACGTATTTATCTCCTACAAGCTTTTGTCTGTTAGATATCATCACATCTTCAAAGCTACTTTTTGTAAGCTCACGTTTTTTATATCCTGTATTATTAACATTAGCTATATTATTAGTTACTACTTCCTGATCATTTTGAAGCGCTATTAATCCTGAAACAGAAGTATAGAATCCTCTTATCACTTTAATTGTCCCCTTTCAAAATAGATTTACGTTCGCTTTCATAAATCATACCTAAAGCTCTAGCCTTTTCCTCTATCTGGCTATCCGAAAGACTAGCAGTATATTTATATCCAAACATAAATATAACTCCTAAAACCAATCCTATCCCTATACCCAATAAGATCTTCCTATCCATGAGAAATATAAATTTATTTTTTATTTTTTGAATAAGCCTTTTACTAATAATACTTCCCCCTTACTCACAGATAATTCGCGACATATTTCATCTTCTGTTAACCCTGCATTTAAAAGTCTTTTTATGCTCTGAGTCTTGTTACTATCCGCACTTTCTGAAAAATTAATTTCAGATATCACTCCAATTTCTTCGTCTATATCAGTATCTGTTAAAGATTCAGTATATTCTTCATCTAGATCCATTATACTATCATCCACAATGTACAGCCTTTTAGATTTTTTATGATCTTCTCTATCTTCGCCATAATTTATACTGTCATCTATATCATATTTATCTAGAAAATCTTCAATTTCTAGATCTTCTTTATTTTCGTATCCTTCTTCACCATTCTTAAGCTCTTTTAAATCACTTTTTATTTTAATAATTTCTTCCTGTAATTCAGTTAGACTTTCTGCAATATCTCTTCTTAAAAGTCCTATTTCCATTTTGTAATCATTTAATTCCTCTTTACTATCTTGTAACACACTTTGAAATGATATATTTAATGCATCATTTTCTTTATTTATATTATTTTCTCTCTTGATAACACGATAATTATAAACTATTAAACTGAATCCTATTATCAGTAATATTAATGGCATAAAACACCTCTGTTCAATGCACAATGCTCAATGCACAATGCTCAATTATTAGTTCGAAATTTATAATTTTTAGGTCACACTTCGAAAATACATTTCATTTTTTAATCAAATAACAAAAATTAATACTCTAAATCAGAAGGGTAATTCCAACTTTTTATATTCCAGTGCTTAAATTTTTAACGATTATCTACAACTCACAATCTCTTTTAACCTAATCAACACATATATCTTTGTCCAATCTTAATTATGCAATTTGAATTGTAAATTGTGCACTGTGAATTATATATTAATCAATATAATGCAATTTTCTCATGCACTCTCTCAAGCTACTAATAGCTCTACTATGTAATTGGCAAACTCTAGATTCGGAAACGCTTAATACTGTTCCTATCTCTTTTAAAGTTAATCCCTCATAATAATAAAGATTTAATACTATTCTATCTTTTTCTTTAAGGAGATCAATTGCCTTTGTTAAAATCTCTAATTGCTCCTTATCTTGTAAGTAAGCATCAGGACTTGGACTATTTTTATCTTCTATAATTCCAATAAGGTTTACATCCTCATCATCTGAAAAAATTACATTTTCCAGTGATACCATCGAAATATAATTTATGTAATTTTCAATTTCTCCTACTTCACTTATAGATATCCCAAGATATTTTGCAATCTCATCATTAGTAGGTTCCCTTAATAGTTCTAGCTGCAATGTATCTATGGCTTTATTGTATCTATTCAGTTTGTCCATTGCCCCTTTAGATATAGGTCTATTTTTCCTCAGCTCATCTATCATAGCACCTTTTATTCTTATAGACGCATATGATGAAAATTTCATTCCTTTCGTATTGTCAAACTTATTTAACGCATCCATAAGCCCAACCATACCGTAACTAACTAAGTCCTCATATTCCATGTATTTGTTCTTTCCAAACATAACCCTCGAGGCAATATACTTTACTAACGGGATATATTCTTGTATTATCTGCTCTTTTCCATCAACGTCTTTTAATGCGTGCATATCCTTATTACCTCCCCATAAACTCATTTCTCAATTTATATTCGCAAACTCTTTCAATTTTTACTTTTAAGCCATTAGAACAAAACTGGCCTTAAAAATCAAAAATTTAATTCACTAAATTTACATATTAGCTCTTTGCCTTCTCATTATTTCGAAAAGCTCTTGAATCATTTTTTCACTTTGAGCTGGAGTAATATCAATAAATCTTAATCCACACAATTTTTCTTTATCTGGAGTGTTTTCAATTCTTACAATATCACACTTAATTTCGACTTCAATTTTGCTTAATTTTAAGCTAACCAAGATCAAATCTTCTTTATCAATTTCTTCATTTATTTTAAATTTTAATCCGCCAGCACTTAAATCAACCATTAATCCATCTTTATAAGGTATCTTAGGAATATCTTCTTCATCGATTCCAGTAATCTTTTTATATTTAACTGGATTTAATAACCCAACTCTGAAAAAATTCCTTCTTTGTATTTTTACAATATTAAATGGTGTTGAGATTTTATAATATATTATGCTTCCTTCTTTACCTCTTGAAATCACTTCGCATGAAAAATTAAAGCATCCATTTTCATTTAAGTAAGTATTCAATTCGATCTTTTCCCCTGAATGAAGCATTAAATAATCACCGTCACAAACGGGAACATTCATTTTTAAAAAGTCATCCTCTACATCCATTATTAGAGCTTTATATGCTTTTTCTCCAATTATTACTTCCACTCTATCATTAACTTTTAAGTTAAAATTAAGCACCTTAAAATCCTCCTATGAAAATATATTAAATAATCTCTTAAACATTCCTCTTGCTCCATCTGATGTATCCACTTCTTGTCCTAAAAGTTTCGAAGCTATTTTTTCTATATCTTTAGATGCATCACAATTAGGATATAATATAACAAAAGGTTTTTGCTGCCTAACACTTTGTACTAATTTTTTATCTTCTAATATGCATCCCAAATATTCAACATCTATCTTTAAAAATTTAGTGACTGCCCTATTAAATTTATTATAAGTTTCTTCACCTTCCTCTTTAGTAAAGGCTTTATTTACAATTATTTTTGCCTTAGTCTTAAGATTATAGTGATCTGTCGCTTTAATTAAACTATATCCATCTGTTAACGACGTAGGCTCAGGAGTAGTTACAATAATCAACTCTTCCGAAGCTGCTATAAAAGATAAGACATCTTTATTAACTCCAGCTCCTGTGTCCATTAATATATAATCATACTCATCTAACATTTCAAGTTTTTCTATAAATAATTTCTTTTGATCTTCTTCTAATTCTTGAGCTTTGCTTAAAGCTGATCCTGCTGGAATTAAATCAACTCCATTGGTTCCTGTTATAATTATATCCTTTATTTCCAAACCAGTAAATATAATATCAAATATATTATACTTGGGATATAATCCCATCAATACATCATCATTTCCCATGCCTAAATCAGCATCAAAAATCAAAACTTTCTTTCCTTTGTTTTGAAGTAATATTGCTAAGTTCACAACAAAATTACTTTTTCCAACTCCACCTTTTCCAGACGTTACTGTTATAATTTTTGTAGTTGTTTTATTTATTTCTTGTTCTTCATTGTTAATCAATTTTCGTAATGATTCAGCCTGATCTAGCATAGAATCTCCTCCCCTAGGATAAAATTAGCAATTTCTTCCTTTGTAGGCACCATTATATCATCTGGAACATTTTGCCCTATAGTTACAAAACTAACTGGTTTATTAGCAATTTTAGCAATATTATATAAAGAACCATACACAGTAGTTTCATCAAGTTTAGTAATAATGATATTATCATACTCAAGTCCTGAATAACCTGTAAGTATCGATTTTATATCACTATTTTTAGTAGTTGCACTTATTACCATATTTACATGGTCAGGATTTGCTTTTTGCACGAATGCTCTAAGCTCTGAAATTTGCATAGCATTTTTGCTGCTTCTTCCTGTAGTATCTATAAGAACAACGTCACAGTTACTCATTGCTTCAATCGCATCTTCCATTTCCTTCATTGTAATTACAACTTTAAATGGTATATTCATTATTTCTGCATATGTTTTAAGTTGCTCAATAGCTCCAATTCTATATGTATCTACTGTAATTAATCCTACCTTCTTTTTTTCGATAAGTGCAAGTCTTCCAGCAAGCTTTGCTATTGTAGTTGTTTTACCTACACCAGTTGGCCCTACTAATACAACGCGCCCATTCAAGCTCTTAGTAGATACTAAGATATCTCTCTCAAAAACTTCTCTTAAAACTTCTACTTCATTTAAAGTCTCGCCAGAATTTATATTCTCTACTGACTCTATAACTCCATCCTGCAATTCTTCATCAATATCCAAACTTTTTAATCTTTCTTTTATAAAGTTTACTGATACATCTTCGTTAGAAGTATTTTTTATAACCTTGCTTAACAGACTCTTTAATTCATTAACTTCTTTATGTATTGATTCTATATTCGCCTCATTATTTATAGCCTTATCTATATAATCCATGCCCTTTTGTTCTTTACTGCTATTTTCCATTTTTGTAGAACTACTTTTAATTTCTTGTTTATTAATATTTTCTTCGTATCTATTATTACTAGACGCTTCCTTTTCAAGATTAGCATTATGTTCTAATATCCTATCTCTTATGGTATCAGCCTTAGGAATTTCTCTCAAATCTTTTGAAACTGATACTTCATCCTGCATTAACTTTTTAATACTTTCTAATGAATTTTGAAACTCTTCATCCATTTTATTGTACTTACTGCTGTACTTATTAGAACTACTATTGTCATCACTTTGTGAATTTTCAATAGCAGCTGTAACCTCTATTACTTTCTTAGAAAATAAGCCTTTTAGTCCTGGTTTTCTAACCTTTCTCTGACTTATTATAATAGCATCTTTTCCTAGTTCATATCTGATCCGAGTCAAACCTTCGTTCATATTTGCTACGAGATATTTTTTTATAATCATCTATATTCTTACGACTCCTTCACTATTAATTTGAACATCATTAGGTACTTCGTTTAAAGAAATTACCATAATGTGAGGAAATACCATTTCGATTAACTTTCTAAATACAGGTCTTATATTTGGTGAAACAAGTATAAGAGGTTGATTGTTGTAAAAATAAACTGATTCTATAGTATTCTTTATTCCTGTAAGTATTTTGGTAGTTGTATCTGGATCTACTGTTGGGAATGACCCTTGCACTGATTTCTGAGTATTATTCGCTATTATCTCTTCTATACTTGGATCCAAAGTTACTACAGTAATTGTTCTATTTTCATCAACCACTTGATTACAAATCGTTCTAGCTAATGAGAATCTAACATATTCTGTTAGAACCTCTAAATCTCTAGTATTTTTAGCGTTATCTGCTAGAGATTCCATTATCGTAACAATATCCTTAATTGGAACTTTTTCTCTAAGTAAATTTTGTAATACTTTTTGAAGTTCTCCGATACTTAGTAGATCTGGAATAAGTTCTTCAACAACTGCGCTATATTTTTCTTTCGCATTATCAACAATAAGTTTAACCTCTTGTCTTCCAAGCAATTCATATGAATGGCTCTTTATAGTTTCAGTTAAGTGAGTTACCATTACCGTTGTTGGATCAACTACAGTTAATCCCTTAATTTCAGCCTCTTCCCTTTGATCTTTATTTATCCATACTGCTGGGAGTCCAAAAGTCGGCTCAATTGTTTTTATACCTGGCATGTCTGAATTTTCTCCTGTTGGATCCATACAAAGAAGCATACTTGGCATTAATTCTGAAGAAACAACCATAGTTCCTCTGATTTTTACTATGTACTCATTTGTCTTTAATTGAAGATTATCTCTAATTCTTATAGGTTGAACAACGATACCCATTTCTATAGCACATTGTCTTCTAACAGATGCAATTCTTTGAAGTAAATCTCCACCAGATGCCTCATCTGCAAGAGGTATAAGTCCATATCCAATTTCAACCTCCATTGGCTCTACTGAAATTAAATTCATAACATTTTCCGGCTCTTTACGCTCTGCTTGAATAATTTCTTCTTCCTCTGATACAAATTCCTGTATCTCTTTAGCAGCTACATCTTTATAAAGTAAGTAAGTTAATACACCCATTGCTAAAGATGCTGCAAAAAATGGAACTTTAGGCATGCTAGGTATGATACCCAGAAATAACATAATTGCACTTGCAATCCCTGTAGCCACCGGAAAAGCTGTCAATTGAGTAGATAATGTATTTCCTAAGTTTTCTTCACTTCCCGAACGTGTTACCAAAATACCTGACGCCGTAGATACTAATAGTGCTGGAACCTGGCTCACAAGACCGTCTCCAACAGATAAAATGGTATATGTTTGAGCGGCAGTCGCAGCCGTCATATTTTTTTGAAGTACTCCAATGATAATTCCACCTATTATATTTATAATAGTAATTACAATACCAGCTATTGCATCACCTTTAACGAACTTAGACGCACCATCCATAGCCCCATAAAAATCGGCTTCTGATTGCAAGTCTTTTCTTTTCTTTTTTGCCATAGCTTCATCTATTATTCCAGAGTTTAAATCAGCATCAATACTCATTTGCTTACCTGGCATTGCATCAAGTGTAAATCTTGCAGATACTTCTGCAACTCTTCCTGCACCGTTAGTAATAACCATAAATTGAATTACTACTATAATCAAAAATATTATAATACCAACTACATAATTACCACGTATAACAAAGTTTCCAAATGCTGTTATAATAGTTCCTGCATCTGCTTCTGTAAGTATTAGTCTTGTTGATGAGATGTTAAGTGCCAATCTAAATAATGTTGTAACCAGCAATAATGTAGGGAAGACTGAAAGCTGCAATACATTAGTTGTGAACATTGTAATTAAAATTATGATTATTGAAATTGTTATATTTAAAGCTAAAAGTAAATCTATTACCTGTTTAGGTAAAGGTATTATTATCATAAGAACTATCGCTATAACACCAAATGCAATTAATACATCTAGATTATCTTTTACCTTTAATTTTCTATTGCCAAACTCCAAAGATCAAACCTCCCTTTTTTGTCAATGCACAATTCACAGTTTTTATTGTGCATTTAAATTTTATTTCTTCTTAAGTTTCATTACTACTACTAAAATTTCTGCAACAGCTTGATATAAATCTTGCGGTATATCATCATCTATTTCTACCCTATCATACATAAGCCTTGCAAGAGGCTTATTTTCAATAACCGGGACTTCATTTTCTTTCGCAATACTTTTTATTTTAAATGCTACATAATCAGCACCCTTTGCTACAATCTTAGGCGCCTCCATATCTTTTCCTTCTTCATATTTTATAGCAATAGCTAAGTGAGTAGGATTTGTTATTACAACTGTAGCATCTGCAACAGATTGCATCATTCTTTTCATTCCTAATTCCCTTTGCCTTTGCTTAATTTTCCCTTTTAGCTTAGGATCTCCTTCAGATTGTTTGTATTCATCTTTAATTTCCTGCTTAGTCATTCTCATCTCTTTATTATGCATTCTAACTTGTAAAAAGTAATCAATAGCTGCAATAATTACCAATACAATGCATATCTGCTTAAATATTCCCACAACTAAATTTTTAACTTCCTCGCTTAGGGAAGGTAGATATAAATTTGAAATTCCCAGTATACTCTGATAATTTCCTGATATGTATTTATAACAAATAATTGATATTATAGTTATTATAATTAAATTTTTAGATAAGTCTACCATGCTTCTTTTTGATATCATGTTCTTCAAACCATTTAAAGGATTTAACTTTCCAAATGATGGTTTTAAAGGCTCAGCAGTTATTATAAAACCTGTTTGCAGCAAACTTGCAATAATTCCTCCAACCATTATAGGTAATGCAAAGGGTAATAAATAACTTCCTATCTTTATAACAGTAGTAATTGCTAAATTAGAAATAGTTGCATTATCAAAATCTTTTATCATGGGAAAATTCAAAAAATAGATCAGAACATCTTTAAATCCACTTGTTAACATCCCCCATAAAGATGATATTAATAACGTACAAATAACCATTGTAATTGCTACAGATACATCCTTACTTCTTGCTATTTGTCCTTTATTTCTAGATTCTGACTTTTTCTTAGGTGTTGCTTCTTCAGTCTTATCATCACCAGCAAAAATTAGAACTAAAGGTACCGCAGGTATCAAATTAACTATTTCCCGGAAAATACTTGGTAGATTGTATATAGCTGTTCCAATTAACTTCAACATTAATGGAAGCAATATAATATATGTAATAAGTCCTAATAAATTTTTTATAGGCATCCCAAAAATCATAATTGGAATTGTTGGCACTGTTCTAGAAATCAATCCCAAACACACGTCAGTTATAACAATTATCAAAACTATTGGTATTGCTATTTTCACACCTAAAGCAAAATAGTCAAAAATAGTCTTCATAACCCCCATTAAGGTTTCTTGATAGACTATAGTTTTACCAATAGGCACTATCTTTGTGCTTTCCACCAGCATATTTATAACAACATGATGTCCATCAACTATAAAAAAGAAAGCTAACGAAACAAAATATGATAAATTTCCAAGTAAAGTCGATGTAGTCTGAGTTGTTGGATCTAGTACTGATACCATTGAGAAACCTGCATGAATATCCATCCATTCTCCAGCAAGCTTTACCACTTGGAAAATCAAATTAGTTATATATCCTAATATTAAACCAGACATTATCTCACTTATAGCATAAAACACCAGCATGTAGCCACTATTTAAAGCACTCAATGTAGAATGATCTATCCCTGCTACAATTCCAAATGATAATATAAGTGAAAATACTCCTTGCATAATTTGTGGTGTTCCAGCTGGGAAAAATATTTGAACAGATATAAAATATGAGGTTATTCTCAAAAAAATTAGAAACAATGCAAGAAAGTAGGATACATCCACCATACAGTCCTACCCCCTATGTAATAACTTTTGAAATCAAATCAAAAATCCTATTTGTGAAAGACATAATTGTTTCAAGCATCCAACTCCCCAAAAATATTCCAACAATTGCTGCTGCTATTAATTTAGGAACAAAAGTTAATGTTTGCTCTTGTATTTGAGTTGTAGCTTGTATAATACTTATTGCTAACCCCAATACTAGAACTACTATTAATATAGGGGCTGATACTTTCGCCGCTGTTATTATTGTATCCTTAACTACAGCATTAAGCATTGTCTGCGTCATCTTATTTCACCTCACATAAAACTCTGTATCAAAGATTTCACCAGTAAATACCAGCCATCTACCATTACAAATAATATCAATTTAAAAGGTAATGATACCATTGTAGGAGGTAGCATGAACATACCCATAGACATTAAAACACTGGATACTACCATATCTATAACTAAGAACGGTAAATATATTAAAAATCCTATTTGAAAGGCTGTCTTTAATTCACTTATCGCAAATGCTGGGATTAATGTTGTAAATGAAACATTCTCTTTTGTTAAATTTTCTTTATCTACTCCACCTATTTCAACAAATAACTCTAAATCCTTTTCCCTCGTTTGTTTGAGCATAAATGATTTTAGAGGTTTAGATGCCTCTTCAAACGCTTGATCCTGAGTTATTTTATTCTCCAAATATGGTTGTATTGCTTTAGTATTTACCTCATTATAAACAGGTTGCATAATAAATAAAGTCAAAAATATAGCAAGCCCTGTCAATATTTGATTTGGAACAGCTTGTTGCACTCCCATTGCACTCTTAAGAAATGAAAACACCACCACTATTCTTGTAAAAGATGTCATCATTATCACTATTGATGGCAATAATGATAATATCGTAAAAAATATCAATATTTTAATACTCGATACATAATCCTGCGGTGTGCTATTTCCGTCTCCAAAAGATACATTTAATTGCGGCACGCTTGTACTACTTGGAGCTGCAGATGCACTTATAGTGCAAAATATCATAATCCCAAGAGCCATCATGAAGGTAAATGCAATTCTCTTTTTATTATTTTTCATGCTTCTCTTCCTTTGATTTTATATTCTTTGTAATCTTAGAAAAGTTCTTTTTCGATTTTAATACTAAATTAGTATAATACTCTGCCATTTCCTGCGATGCTTTCTTCTTATCTTCTTCAATATTATCAATTTCTTCCTTTGATAACTCTGATAATTTTTCCATATGCCCTGCAGTACTAGTCATTATATATCCTTTTTCTCCGATTTTAACTATTAATATAGAATTATCTTTTGTTACTTGTACTCTTTCAATAACCTTAATATATTTATTATTATTAATAACATTAAATTTTGAATTTGCTAACTTAAAACTTAAAAATATTAATCCTAAAGTAACTCCCAAGGCCAAAATAAGCTGTACAATCATTCCTAAAAATCCAAAATTCATATCTCTTACCTACTGAATTATCATACTTTTAAATCTAACATCAGTAATCTTGCCTTTTGTTAAATCCTTATTAATAGAATCAATTAATTGTCTTTTTATAGCATCCCTATTCGCTACATTATTTAAATAATCAGCCTTTTGGCTCTTAAAGAAAAATATAATATCATCTCTTACAACTACTTGATTAGCTGTCAATTCATCCTTTAGTTTAGTCTTAGTCTTATCATAGCCTAAAGCAAGTTCTCCCTTAAAAAATCTTTTACCACCTTCATCACCTAAATTTACTGTGAATTCAGCCAAATCCATATACTCATTTTCTACAACAACTTCCTGAGCATCTACTGTTTTTTGGGTTTTCATAAATAAGTATACTCCACCAAAAGCTGCTGATCCTAATACTAATAATCCTAAAATAAATAAAACTATCATAAGACCTTTACTACTTTTACCTGACTTTTCACCTTTTTCTTTTTCCTTACCTTTTCCTAAAGCCACTATTACCACTCCTTACCACTTGCAACGATTAAAGTATTAACCTTTTTATTATTAGATTTATCTGATGTCTAGCCACTGTAACACTCCCATCTTCTATTAAAGTGGGATATAACAGCGGCACGACCCTAGATAAGTTTAACTAACCTTCAGTGGGAAATTTACCCTCAAGGGGCACCTAGAAATCTCCATCTGAAGCTAAGTTTCACTTTATTTTAATAAAATTTTATAATTATATTTTATAAGTAAATATTTTGTTTTTATATTTTATAACGGCCTGTCTAACTTCTTCTATGCTTTCAAGTACTATATATTTTCTTCCATTGGTTAATGTAATTATTGTTTCAGGCACTTCTTCTATTTTTTCTATATGATCTGCATTTAATATGAAGTGCTCATGGTTCATCCCAGTTACATCTATCATAAAATTCTCCCCCTTTAATAATAAACTGTACAGTTCACAATACACACTTAATTATTATTATATTCACTATATTATTTAAAGTATATAGGTTTTTGATAATACAATAACTTACCAATTGTGCATTGTGAATTGTGCACTATAAACCATATTACTAATTAAGTAGAATATTCTATTAATATTTTATTGCAAGTTGAGCTTTCACCCAACCTGCTTTAATATAATATTAACTATCTTTTATTATCTAGGTTATCTCATTAAACCAGTAATTGTTTGTAGAATTTCATCTCCTGTAGTTACCATCTTTGATGCAGCTTGGAAACTTCTAGTTGCTGTGATCATATCTGTAAATTGTTCTGTTAAATCTACATTTGAACCTTCAAGAGCTCCTTGAATTAATGATCCGAAACCACCTTGATTCCCTGTTGCAGTAGTTGTTGAAGATGATGTACTAGTATCTATCTTTCCAGTTTTATAAACTATAGGCCCTGAGTTAGAAGAATTTATGCACATATTACCACCAAGATCAGTCAATCCTTCTGGATTTTTAAAACTTGCCATAGCAATTTGACCAATTGCAGCTCTCTTACCATCTCCTAATACAGCAGTAATAATACCATCTTTTCCTATTTCAAATTTCTTAACAGGCTGTGTTACCGCATCTGCTGCACCTGGTGTTCCTGAAATAGTGACACTATCTGGTATTACTAAAGGTCTCATTGTATTATCAGACACTTTTAAATCTTTAGAATCTGCATTTACATAGTTAGCACCTATAACATTATTTGTTGAATCATAAGCTAAACTTTTAGCACCACTAGTTCCGCCATCATTTTTAGAACTAGTTAAATAATATCCCATTACCCTATGTCCGTCAGATGTTAATAAATTTCCTTGATAATCCAGTGTAAGATTTCCATCCCTTGTAAACAAAGTTTCTGAAATCTGTCCAGTGGCATCAGATGCTGCTGCATTTGGTGCACCTGTAGCTTGATCAGCACCAATTCCAGAATTCAAATCGCCTTTAGATACTACTAGGTATCCATCACCATCAATACATACATCAAGGCTTCTACCTGTTGATAATGCATTGCCTTGTCCCATAACTTTGTTGATACTTGAAACTTGTGCACCTAAACCTATCTGCTTAGCATTTGTACCTCCAAGTACTGAAGTCGGTGCTGTTGCCTCTGACGAATTTTGATAAAGCATATCCTTAAATCTTGCACTTGAAGACTTAAATGCCGTTGTTCCTACGTTTGCTATATTATTACCTATAACATCCAATTTAGTTTGGTTAACCTTCATTCCGCTTATCCCAGAATACATACATCTTAACATAAACATACCTCCCAATCTTATTTTTATAATTATAGTTTGTCTCTATCGTTCAACAAACCTAGGCTTCCGTAACCAACTCACAATTTTTAATTCACACGTCACAATGATTGTGCATTGTGAATTGTGCATTGTGCATTGCTTAAAGGTCCAGCCTATAAAATTACTACGCTATCTACGTTAGTAAATATATTATCTTTTGCTCTATCCTTTTCTACAGCTGTTATTAGAGTCTTGTTTTCAACACTAGCAATTAATGCAATATCTTTATATAACATAACTGTATTTTTAGAATTTTTATCCTGAGCTATTTTAAAACCCTTTTGTATTTGTTCCATATCTTCTTTAGTAAAATTAATCTCATTTAATCTTGAAGCAGCATGTTTTGATACAGTAAAACTCTGATCTTTACTTTTAACACCATCCAGTACATCCTGAAATCTTGCTTCCTTCTGTTTGCTATTAGGATTATTACCTACAGCCTTTTGAGAACCCGCAAGTTGTCCAATATTCCCTACAGAACAAGCTTGTCCATTAATAATTCTATAACTCATTTATACACCTGCTATTTTAGCTAGAATTGCATTTTCTGCAGCTGTCGAATCACTAGTTGCACTTGAAATTGTATTTATTGTTCCATTTGAAGATACACTCGTAGTATCACCTGCTGTTCCTGTATTAGTGTTTGTAGCGCTATTTGCTGTTTCACTATTTGTATTAGTACCTGTAGAACTAGGATCAGAAGTTGTTCCACTGCCACTAGAATCACTGTTGCTTGAACTGTTTGTACCTGTTTCGCTTGTACTTCCACTAGTGGTTGTATTATTTAAACTTACTTTCATATCATCGTCAGCTAGATCACCAGCTCTTACTATATCTCCATAATCATACGTTTTAGTTTCTCCTGTTGACTTCCCATCATCGTCCAAAACATCAACTTTTATCTTTACAGTAGCACCACTAACAGTGTCAATGTAAGCGCCAGTAATTTTCCCCTTTATTAAAACAGTCTTCTTATTATCATCTAAAGTTGCAATCACAACTTTTTCTTGTTTACTTGCTAAAGCTGAAGCCGCTAGGAAATCAGAATTAAGAGCAGTTCTACTATTTGCGTTAGTATTTGAATCATTTGCTTGTACAGTTCCAATTATATTTTCAACTGCAACTTTTTCTCCTTTTCCATTAACTAACAGCCCTAAATATGTTCCACCAGATTCTTTTAACACCTGAGCTACATAACCTTCCACATAATTACCACTATCATCTTTTTCATTAGTTATTACTGTTCTACCAATCATTTGTTGGTATGCTGAGTCTGACATAGTAGTATTTAAATTTTGCATTTCTTCCATTGATGCGAATTGAGCCATTTGACTGACATATGCACTTGAATCTTGATTTTGCGTTGGATCTAAATTGCTTAATTGAGCAGCTAATATTTTCAAAAATGAATTCTTATCCATAGTATTATCAGTTTTCTTTAAAATCTTGGTTCCATTATCAGTTGTCCCTGAGCTCGGAACATTTACTGTTGAATCATTTAATGGACTTAATTTAGTACTCATGCTTCTACCTCCTATGCAAAAAATTCTATATTACTATCATTAGCTTCAATATTCTCCACTAAATCCTCTTCACTGGCCGCCAAATTATTTGCTGCATTACTATTTCTAGTATTGTTTCTTCTTTGCTCCTCTGAAAGCTGTCCACCAAAACTTTGTTCGCTAAAAAATGTAGTATCATCTTGATAAAGTTCAATATTTACATCCGCTATTTTTAAGTTTTGCTCTCCAAGCTGCTTTTTAATATCTGATAAGTTTTGTGAAATTAAAGCACTTGTTTCTTTTGAATTAGCTTTTAAATTCGCTTTTATTACTCCATCCTCTTGAACCAGCTTTATAGTTATCTCACCTAAATTTCCAGGATTGACTTTTACAGTTAATTCCTTAAGTGAATTAGTGTCCATAAACTTAACATCTTTTATTAAATCATCAACAAAAGTAGCTTTATTAATCGTAAGTCCTCTAGTATCATTTACACCTTGATTTTGTATCACTGAAGTTCTAGATGCAAATAAGTTAATTTTATTTAAAGAATCATCCTTCTTATCGTCAACTAAAGAATTTAAAAACTTTTCTTCTTTTGAAGCTGTCGGAGTATTATTTTTTGATGCTGAAGAATTATCATTTTCGCTATTGTCTTGAGAATAACTTTTACTTAACATATCTTCAAGTGTTAAAACTTTATTACCCGTATTCTGCTTATTTTCTAGCAAATCAGATATTTCAGACATTATTCCTTTCAAACTACTTTTAGTAGATTCTGTAGCATTTTCTTTAATAGTACCATTTAAATTTCCTAAAAGCTTTTCCATTAAGTTTAGTGAATTAGAATCTAACTTACTTTTTACAGAATCATTTTTTAGTAATTCCATTATTTTTCCCATAATACCATTTAAACCACTATTAGATAATGTGCTGTTAGTTCCATCAACCCCAACTTTAGAATTAATTGTTCCATTCGCATTTATGTTATCTTGTTTTATACCTAATTTAGCTAGTAGACTTAATAATTCTGATAATATGTCCTTCAGTTTATCCTTAGATGCTGTCTTACTTTCCTTTTCTAATTCCTCAAGCTTTTCATTTAATTCTTTTGTATCCTTATCAGTATCTTTAACTCCAGTTGAATTTTGTTTTTCATCTACAGTTGATGTACTTTGAGTATTGTCTTCAACTTTGGAATCACTTTTGGATTTTAATACATTCTTAAAATCATCTTTCTTAGAAGTATATGCATTAGCTGACGCCTTGCTAGTTTCAGAAGAAGATTTACTTGCACTTGTATTAGCAGTAAATGACTTTAGCATGCTATCTAAACTGTTTGATGAATCATTTGAATTTTTTGTAGCTGTAACCATTATTTTCACCTCCTTTCAAGTAGTCCAATTCTATAAATTGAAATTTAATTAAGATTAACTCCATATCTATCTCTAAATCATAGATTAATATTTTTTAATTTTTCTGATTTCTCACATACGCATAAAGAGCTAACTCATCAATATTGATTTGTTCTATTCTATCCTGCTCTTTTACATATTCAGAATACTTCTTTTCTTTTAAGGTCTGAACAGTCTTTCTTTCCATCTGTTTAGCCGTTAAATCTTTTCTTCTATTTTCAATCTCTTGATTTTTGACCACTAAATCCTTCTCCGTAGATTTTATTCCACTTTGAACACCTTGAATGTAATATCTTTTTAATTTCTGATATACAACATCTTCATTAGGAGATATACCGTTATATTTTTGATAATTTGCCTTAAGTTCCTCTAACTTTTCTTCAATCTTCTTTTTCTCTCTCTGACTTTCAGTAAATAGTCTCTTACTTTCTTCTTCTTTTTCCATTCTCATTTCAAGGAGCTTTTCTAAGCCAAACTTAAATCTCTCAGCCAAAATACCACCCCCATTATTTAAACATTGATATTAAAGAATTTTGTGTACCTTCAAAAGATGTTTTTTCATCAATTCCCTGACATAGAAAATCATTTAATGATTCATTGTAGTTGATTGCCATATCAATCTTTTTATTACTTCCTTTAACATAAGCCCCTATATTTATCAAATCCTCAGAGCCCTTATAAGTTGCTAAAAGATCTCTTGCCATAGATGCAGCTTCTTTATGTTCTTTAGGTGCTATTGTGTTCATAAGTCTGCTGACACTATTTAAAATATCAATAGCTGGATAATGATTTTTATGAGCTAAAGCTCTTGATAAAACTATATGACCATCTAATATTCCTCTAACAGCATCTGCTATAGGCTCATTAAAATCATCTCCATCAACAAGCACTGTATAAAAGGCAGTTATTGAACCGTCTATAGATGTTCCAGATCTCTCCATTAGTTTAGGTAATTTAGCAAATACTGAAGGAGTATATCCTTTAGTAGCTGGGGGCTCCCCTATAGCAAGTCCAACTTCTCTTTGTGCCATTGCAAATCTTGTAACTGAATCCATCATAAGAATTACTTTTTTACCCTTATCTCTGAAATATTCAGCAATAGCAGTAGCCGTTAATGCTCCTTTTAGTCTTATTAGTGCCGGTTTATCTGATGTAGCACACACCACAACAGATTTTTTCATACCTTCTGGCCCTAGATCCTTTTCTATAAATTCCAGAACCTCTCTACCTCTTTCACCTATTAGTGAAATAACATTAACATCAGCTTTTGCTTCTCTTGCTATCATTCCTAGTGTAGTACTTTTTCCAACTCCACTACCTGCAAAGATACCAATTCTCTGTCCATCGCCACAAGTCAAGAAACCATCTATTGCTCTTACTCCAGTGGGCATTATTTCTTTTATTCTTTTTCTCTTTAATGGATCTGGTGCATCATTTTCTAGTGGATACTCTTCTCCATCCATAGATATACTATCGCAATCTAAAGGATTCCCAAGTCCATCTATTATATGGCCAAGTAACTTATCAGAGCATTTTACACTTAAAGGCTTACGTTGTGGTACAACTCTGCATCCAGGCGAAATTCCTATGAGCTCATCAAGCGGCATGAGAATCACAAATTCATCTTTAAAACCAACAACTTCACAGTTTACAGGAACATTTTTCTCATTAAATATTATGCAAAGTTCACCAACAAAAGCCTTAATACCTTGTACTTCAATAGTAAGCCCTATTACTTTCTTAACAACGCCTTCACTGTATATTGTTGAAACATCACTTGCTTTTTTAATAAGTTTATCAAAATCCAAGTCTAAATCTAACATTTAGAACTACCCCTTTACGATAGACAATTCATAATAACTTTTTTAATTATGCTAAGAGTTATGAATCATCACATGATTATCCTAATATTGCTTTTCGTATTTGCTCCATTCCAATATCCACGCCTACTTTTACTATACCACTGTTTTTTTCTAAGACTGCATTTCCCGGTTCCATAAAATCATCTGCAAGTACAAAGATTTCATTTTTTATGTTATATGATACCTTCCATCTTTCCACCTGCAATTTTAATTCTTCAACATGTGCTGAATTCGCCTTTAAAATAACATTTTCTTCTCCTTTAGAAATTTTAAAAGCTTGTTCAATAATATCATTCATTGAATCATCATTACTCAAGGCTTTTTTTGTAATATTCTCTGCAATTTCTAGTGCCAATTTTACTATCTGATTTTTTTTATTTTCTAGATATCTTTCATAGTTATCATGAGCCGATTTCAGCAGCGATTCTGCTTTATTAACAATTTCTGCCGCCTCTGCCCTTGCACTTTCAATTGTTTCATCATAAGCTTTCTTATATCCATCATCATATCCATTTTGTGAACCTTGAGCATATCCTTTTTCATATGCTTTTTTCTCTGAAGCATCTGCATCCATTTGTGCTCTTAAAACAATAATCTGCTTTTCGTTTTTAGCATCCTGTATTATCCTTTGACCAATATCTTCATACCTTTTTAGAAGTTCTTCCGGATCAATCTGCGGCGCTTTTACCACAATTTTCTCTTCCTCTTTTTCCTCTTCAATTTCTTCAGATACTGCTTTTTTACTAACATACTCTGTTGAAATAACTTTACTTGTTCCTGACTTTGCGAAGTCCTTTTTTATTAATCTATACGATGATTGCATCTTCTCCACCTCTTGCAATGATGATTTCATTAGCATCATCTAGCCTTCTAATAACAGAAACAATCTTTTGTTGTGCTTTTTCAACATCCATAAGCCTTACTGGTCCTAAGAATTCCATATCTTCCTTTAATGAAGCAGCAGCTCTCTTAGACTGATTCCTATATATAGAATTTGCAACTTCATCAGAACATCCCTTAAGCGCAAGTGCAAGGTCAGAAACTTCCACTTCTCTAAGAATTCTTTGAATAGATACATCATCAAGAGAGATAATATCTTCAAATACAAACATTGAACTCTTAACTTTATCTGCAAGTTCTGCATCTTCTCTTTCTAAGCCTTCTGTAATATTCTTTTCAGTTGTTCTATCAACTGCATTTAATATGCTAACTAAAGTTTCTACACCACCTAAAGTTGTCATTTCAGTTCTTACTACTGAAGATAACTTACTTTCAAGTACAGTTTCAATTTCTTTAATTACCATTGGTGAAGTATTACTCATAGTTGCGATTCTATAAGCAACTTCACTTTGTGTCTCTTCTGGAAGCTCTGCCATAACCTGTGCTGCTTTATCTGGCTGCAAGTAGCATAAAATCAAAGCTATAGTTTGAGGCTGCTCTGATATAATTACATTTAACAATTGATGAGAATCTGCCTTTCTTGCAATTGAAAAAGGTCTATATTGAGCTGTCGCTTCTGATACCTTATCTAGTATTTCACTTGCTCTTTGAGTTCCTAATGCTTTTGATAATAATGTTTTAGCATAATCCATGCCGCCTTCAATTATATAATCTCTAGCTTTATTCATTTGATAAAATTCATTTAATATTTCTTCCCTTTGTTCTGGAGTAACAGACGTAATATTAGCAATTTCATAAGTTATTTTCTGTATATCCGCCTCTGGTAGCTTTTTCAATATCCCAGATGAGGCTTCAGGTCCAAGAGTTATAAATAATATTGCTGCTTTATGCACCCCTGTCAATTGACTTGGTTCTTTTGACATATCCATCACCTCTCATTTTCAGTCAACCATGACTTGATTATTTCTACTACTTGTTCTGGTTTTTCTGTAGCATATTTCTTTATTTCTTCCTCTAAGTGAGATTTTTGAGTCTTAGCCTCAAATTCTATTGGTTCAAAGACATCATCTGGTTCTTTAGGTAATATAGTATCATCAATTAAAGTATTTAATAATTGTTCATTTTCTTCTTTCTTCTTCTTTCTTCTCTTTGCGACGAAGTAAATAATAATACCTAAAAGCAATGCTCCCAAAATTCCTGCAACAATCATCATCTTATTCTTGCTAGCTGTAGCTGTCTCTGCATTCATAGCATCAATTTCTGCCTTAGCTTGATCCTGAGCTGTTGTGTCAAATGCCATTCCAAGCACTGAAACTTTATCTCCTCTAAGTGTATCTAATCCAATTGCATTTCCAACTGTATTTTCAAGTGTCTGTTGCGTCGCAGCATCTAAATTTCCATCAATCACAACTGATGCTGTAAGTCTTTTAACTTCTCCTGGTGCGCTAATAACTTTAGATTCACTTTTACCTACTTCATAATTTGTCTTCTGATCTTCCTTACTTGAAGCCGAAGGGTTATTATTTGTAGCTGTAGTTGTATTACTCATATTATTATCAACAGGACTTTGACTTGTAGTTGTTGATCCCGAGTTATTTGATTCCTTAGAATTTTCTTGGCTTACAATTACTTTATTCGGATCTACTACTGTTTGTGTCTTTTGTTTTGAATCGAAATCTAAATTTACATTAACAGTAGCCTTAACTTTGCCCTTACCAACGATTGGCTCCAATAAGCTAACAATTGCCTTTTGCATTCTATCTTCATAAGCTTTTTCTGCATCTTGTTGCTTTGATATTGTTTCAGAGCTTACTGAATTACCTTGATCAGAATTTATATCCTTAGTAAGTAAATTCATGTTATCGTCTATAACATCTATGTTTTCTCTAGGTATGTTTTCAGTTGCACCAGATACTAGCGCTACTATTGACTTAACCTGATCTTCACTAATAGTCGTCCCTTTCTTTAATTTTAGATAAACCGCTGCTTTTCCGGGTTCTTTGTCCTTTACAAAGACAGAATCCTTAGCCTCAGTTATATGTACTCTCGCTTCTTCTACTTGTGGAAAACTTTTTATTGTCTTTTCCAACTCACCTTGCTGCATTCTAACTTTTTTTATTTTAAATTCTTCATCTGTCATTCCAAAGGAACTGCCGCTATCCATTAATTCATAGCCTTTACTTCCAGATGTCAAAGTTGGTGCTAGCTCCAACCTTAATTTATCCACTTGATCCTTAGGAACCCAAATCGTATTTGTGTTACTATCTATTTTAGTATCAACTTTTTTTTCATTTAAACTATTAACGACAGTTTGAGCATCAGCTGCATCAAGATCAGAAAATAGTACTTGATACTTGTTAGAAGATGAGTAAAAAATCCCACTTATAATTGCAATAATAACTGCCACGATTGCTACTATTATAGCAGCTTTTATCTTCTTATTCTTGGATTTAAACTTTTCCAAAAGCCCCTTAACTTTTTCTAAAAGTTTTTTCATTATTAAGCTCTCCTCACCTTACTACAATTGCAACCTCGATAATTGGTTATATCCTTCCAATAACTTGTCTCTAGTTTGTGCTAAAAACTGAAGACTCAAACTAGCCTCCTGATTCTTAACCATAACTTCATCAATATCAACATCATCACCTTTAATAAACTTTGTTGCAGTTTCATCAGCTTGTGTCATCTTACCGTTAGTATCATCTACTGCCTTTTTTAAGACATCTCCAAAACTAACTGAGTTATTGCTTTCATTATTGCTCTTATCACTATTGATATCTTTAAATTTATTATTAAATATAATTTCATTTTGTGCAAACTTATCTTCTATTCTCATTTTTCATCCCCCTACTTACCAATTTCTAAAGCTTTTGAAAACATGCTCTTTAAAGCATTAAAAGTATCAACATTTGCCTCATAGGATCTCGTTGCTACCATCATGTCTGCCATTTCATTTAATACATTCACATTTGGCATTGTAACGTATCCATTGCTATCTGCATCTGGATGCGTTGGATCATATACCTTTCTTAAAGGTGATGGATCATTTTCAATTTTAACTGCTTTAACTCCTGCCATATCCTTATTCGCATCAAGAGCCTCTTGAAATACAGCTACTTTTCTTACATATGGACCTTTGCCATTCGCACTTCTTGTTGTACTTGCATTAGCCATATTAGAAGTTATAGTATCCATTCTTAATCTTTCTGCTGAAAGACCTGTTGCACTTATTTGCATAGAAGTAAATGCATTCATTTATAATCCTCCTTTATCTAATCAATAATTCCAAATTTCCTAGCTTGTCTAAATATGATTCCTAATTATGTATCATTTATCACTATTTAATAACAGTTTTTAAATTATTAAATTTATTATTTATGTCAGTTATTAACGCATTATATTTAAGAGTATTTGCTGCTTGATTTACCTTCTCAATATCTAAATCAACATTATTACCATCACTTCTCATACTAGTACTCTTATCCTGTTCAATTGATATATTATCATCATTACTTGAATTGCTACTAGAAAAATGGCGTGGATTAGTACGTTTTAAGTCTAATTTTGAGAAATCTCCTTGGTTCTTTAAATTTTCCTCGAATACTACATTAAATCTCTTATAATCCTTCGTATTGACATTTGCCATATTATTAGCAATTGTTTTAGCTCTAACATTTGATGCCTTAATTCCTTGTTTAATCAATTCATAAGTAGCATCTGAACTAATAGATTGTATTGCCATAAATTCACATCCTTACATTTCGTCTTCTACTTGCATAAATATCTAAAACTTTCAGTCCAAACATTTTATTTTACACATTATTAGGAATATGTAAAATAAAATGCTTTTTTCCTCACAATTTTCATCTAAGTAAAATATTACATTTTATTTTAGCTAATTAATAATTTAATTATAGAATAACTATGCAATTTTATCTATAATTTTTTGAAAAATGTTTTCCAATTTATTTACTAATTCCGATTTTTTTTGGTTTTATTGTAATATTGTCCCACATATTAAATCTTTTAAAATAAATTAAATGCCATTTTTAGACTTTCTACTGCATTTATCTGTACTGTGGCCTACCATAATATCCACAAAATAAAAGGTGTCTATAAATTATAGGCACCAAAAATATTTAAAGCAAAATAAATATAAAATTTATTATAATTATCTTATGTCTAGTCTTGTAATACTCGCATAATAACAAATAGTAAAACAAATCAAGCAAAAATGAAAGATCTTATTTTACATTACTTTTTTATTAATATTCGAGATAAAAGTAACACGACATTAGATAAGTTCAAATAGTCTTCAACATAAAATTCTTTTTATGAAGCTAAGAACTAAGTTTCACTTTATATTTTGGCAACCTGACAATCATAGAATAAAAATTTTCCTTAGACTCACGGCTTTGCGGCCTTATTTTTCAATAAGTGTGCTAGTATCAATATAATTTATCCTTTTAAATTATAATGTATTTTTGTTTATTTCACCACAATTATTTTTTAATTTTCGATAAAATCATCTAATAAATTATAAATTTCATTATAATTTATTAGATAATTTTGGATAATGGAATTTTGTATAAATATAAATCTAGAATTTCACAAAATTATCCATTAAAATTACTCAAATCATTTATTTTAATTTTTAAAAATGAACTGTAGTAAATTTCAACATTCAAAATCTACTACAGTTCATTTTGTAAGTATTCTATTATCAATAGATTATTTAACATTAGCTAAAATATTCAATGCATCTTTAGGAAAATTGTTGCTTTGTGCCATTAATCCAATTGACGATTGAATTAATATTTGACTTTTTGAATAATTCATCATTTCTCCAGCAATGTCAGCATCGCCAATATTACTTTGAACCTTTTCAATAGTGCATGCTTTACTTGATAAATAATCACCAGTTCCATCTAATCTGTTTTGCAAAGCACCATATCTGCTTCTTATCCTACTAACCATTTGCGTTGCTTTATCAATAGCTTCGTTAGATTCATCCAATTTATTTACTACGTCAACTCCACTAACCCCCAAATTTTCTGGGCTAACATTATAAATTGGTATATCCATATTTTCATCATCCATATTTCCAATAACAGCTTTTAACATAGAAGTATTTTCACCTGTTAAAGTGGAATCAGATAATTTAATTCCATTAAACTGTGTATTATTTGCTAAATCTTTTATATCAGACTTGACACTATCAATTTCATTTTGAATAATTTGTCTATCTTCATCAGTTAAACTCCCAGATCCAGCGCTAACCGCTAATTCTTTCATTCTAGCTAAACTATTATTCATTTCTTGAAGCGAACCATCAAAGGTTTGTATCATAGAGTTAGTATCTTGAATATTCTTACTTGCCGCATCATTAGTTAATAATTGTATCTTCAAAGTCTCGTTCTTACCTATTTTATTAGGATTATCCTTTGCAGAATTTAAAACTTGACCAGTACTAATGTTATTCAATGCTTTAGAATTATCTACAAGCGAATTTTTATAAGATTTATATATGTTTAGCGAAAACATATTGTGATTTAATCTCACTATATAAAACCTCCTCTCTTTTAGTACGAGTTATGCTCTTACATCTATATTAGTTCCTTTACTTGTGTCTACAGCCATATTGCTCATCATGTCTGTTACTTGAACAGCTGCTACATTCTCACTATTCATAGCCATTTTCATTACTGATACAGAAACTTCACTTTGAAGAGATGCTTGATTCATAGCCATTGACATTGCACCTATATCCATAAAATCCAATCCTTTCTTAATTTATACTTTAATATTCTAATTTATTATCGTGCAAATACGAAATACCTTAAGCATGAATTTACTTTAGTGCTATTTTATCTAATCAAATCTAACATATAAACTAAAATAAGCATCAATAGTTATTTTTACATAACCACTGATACTTATTATAATATTTCATCATCTTTTGTTTTTCTGCTTTCACTATCGAGTGCTTTGACCTTTTCTTCCAAATTACGAATCTCAATATTTAAAGAATTAATTTCTTCTGCACTAAGGTTTAATTCTTTAGGCGTTTCCACCATCCTTCTCATCCGAAATAATTTTTCCTCGATGATCTCTAACATTCTTATCCTATATTTTACCCATTGAAGTTCGGCTTTTAATTGCTGTATTAGTTCTCCTCGTTCATCCATATTATTTTAATCCTCTTCTTAATAAAAAGTACATTGAATCTTCCCGTACTAATTCTTTCTTAGTTAAAACTTGAACTACTTTTTATCCACTTTTCAGTCTCTTTTATGCCTTCTTCTAAACTATATTCCGGTTCCCAACTAATAAGTATTTTAGCCTTATTATAATTACATTTTAATTTCATTATTTCACTTTGAGGATGAATATGCTCAACATGATTTACGTTTACTCTATTACTTTACGCCTCTTCCTGTTCTCAAATGACTATTTCTCACTACTTATCCCAGGCAATACCTAACCTAATAAATCTAGGTAAAGATATTATATCCATTATAATTCCAGATACTACTTGTAATGTTTCTCTTACTATATTTACATCTAAGGCTGTTATTCACAATATATTTAATCTTATTATTACAATATATGTTAAACTATACGAATCATCTTCATTTAAAATTACAATTATATTGTACTAAAGCATAACTTGAATATAATCATCTAATAATTATATTACTATTCTTATTACTACTTTAATTTTATATTCTCGCCATTCTTTTTTGCTATTCATGAATGAAATAGTAAAGTATTAACTTGATTTATTATTCCAAATATTTTTGATATAGAATACATTAATACTTTATAAACAATATAATATTTTTCAATAATTAAATTATATAATAAACTTATGCAGTAATTTTGACATATGTATCAAAAAGATTGAGTATAACATATCTAAAGTTTATTCCTTAATATCTAATAAACCTCGATCTTAAGCCTTTTGGTAAAATTGCTCAATTTAGTGCGCAAGTAAAGTTATATATATATCATCAGAACTTAAACAGCTACTATTAAATTACCGAATATCCAAAATACCACAGATTTATATAAGGTTTTAGCCCTTAACTTTATTATAATATAATACTTGCCTCATTTTAAATAAATTTCGCATAAACATTTCACCTTTTAGTATCTACACTAAAATATAATTCTCATGATTTGAATAATTTAGAAATGCAATAATTCATCATTACATTTATTATTCTTATAATCAATATAGTGTCTACTAATTATTTTTTGCATTTGCTCATTAAAATTTGCATTGCTAAATTTATGATTTTCTAATTCATTATTAATTATCATTTCTCCTGAATATTCTTTAACTAACAAAGCGCCTATCTTACATTTAATAAGAAATTCATTATTAGTACTATAATATTTTACCACTTCTCCTGGTTGATATTTTTCAAAGCCAATCATATCTTCGAAAGGTATAGCTCTCCAAATAAATACTTTTGTATTATGCAAATAAGAAAATGCTCCTGGATAAGGTTTAGTTAAAGCTCTTATAAAATTATAAACTTCAATATTGGTTCTATTCCAATCAATTTCACCATCTTCTGGAGTTCTTTGGGGTAAATATCTAACCCCATAATTATTTTGCTTTTTATAAATTTTATCAAGAATATTTCTATTCTTAATATTTTTAATAATCATTTGCGCGACACTCCAACTTACCTTATAATAAATAGAATTAACATCATCAAATTCATTTATCATAAATGAACTTTCATCAATTACCTCTCCAGAATCAATCCCAGCATTAACTTTAAATATATCTATAATAAAATTCTTCTTATCTAAAATCAATGACCAATTTATTGGAGACCTTCCTCTTCCTTTTTCTATTCCCCATGGACTCCCATGCCCTCCGATACACGCAATTCTAACATGATTAATAAGCCAATCTGGTATTAATCTCTGCCATCCTAAAACCAAAAGAATATCAATTTGTAATTCTTTTATTTTTTTTATGTCACAATCTTTATTTATTTTATATGTATCTATTCCAATAAAATTCATATTGTTTTTCTCACAATATTTTTTCATATCATAAAAACCAGATATTACATTTATATCTTCATGATTTTTGTTGAGCCCTATTATACCATCTATTTTTATTTCTTTTTTTATTATATTTAAAGATTCAGCACCAGCAGAAATAGTATTTAATACATATATTTTTAATTTATCACTCATTTAAGTCCCCACTCCTAATAAAATCATATAAATTATTACTCCCGATATCATTTTTATATGTTCTATTACCCCTCATAAAGGTGTCAAATTCATTTATTTTGCTTACTATTATATTCTTAAATATATCCGTATATTTTTGTCCACTTTCAGAAAAATGAATAGGGTGAAATAATACCTGAATCATATGCTGGTCTGCTTTTGAAGCCAATTCCATTATATTCTTCCCCCTAAAATTCATGCACGAATCAGAAAAATAATATTCTGTATTAAAATACTCCTTCGAATAAGTATTTATATATCCATTAAATATCGGATATTGATTATGTATAGAAGGGTTATGTAAACTAATTGATTTTACTTTTTCTCCTGTAATATCTTCTATCATACTACATTCAAAATCTACTTTCCTGCTCATTTCACACAAGTTAATATCACCGTAAATTGTAGGATCAAAATGTATACCAATTTCAAACCCATTATTACTCATTTCTTTTAGAATCACTCTATTTTTCATTGAAGCTATATTATAATAATCACAATTTGTTAAAATGAAATATGTAGACTTTACATCCTTTTCTTTTTCCATTTTAGATAATTCATATGCCCTATAGATATCAAAATCCACATCATGCCTCAATAATATTCCTGTTTTACCCATAAATTCATTGAATTTATAAATATTTCCACTCTGTTTTAGCAAATCTAATATCTGCCTATAATTATCATACGAAAAAAACTCCATAATTAATCTCCTTATCTACAAAATCATTTTAATTATCATTAATATTTTCAACAATACTTCTGAGTACCATTTTTGTAGAATAACTATAACTAAAATCTTGCTGCAAAATATTTTGCTTTATCATATTAGCCGGTTCATTGTATCCAACCATTGTCCTTAAATAAGTGGTACCAGATAACCTGGGATTTATTTCTAATAACAATAATTTATTATTACAAAATCTTCCTTGTATATTTATTGGACCTTTCGAACCTATTTTTTTTGCAATGTTTTCCGCTTGCTTTTTTATATTTTCATCATTAATAAATTCTCCTTGAGAAATTCCCGATGATATTATTACATTTTTATTATTAAATTTAAATTTTTTATTTGTTGAGAGAGCATTATTTATTAATCTTTTTAATATGATAGAACCTAATATATTTCCATCTCTATCTGAAGAAACCCCTATAGTATATTCATTATTGTCATATTCAATATATTCTTGTGCTATGACATCAATTCCATGCTTTAACATATATCCTGCAAACATCTCTAATTCTTCCCTATCAAAAGCAACATAAATATGCGACGATCCTCCTGAATTAGTATTCGGTTTTAATGCAACTGGAAAATAATCAATATCACTACAATCATAAATAGTATCTATTTTATTATATTTAGCTAAAGGAATACCTAATTCAGCAAGTTTTTCGTATGTATTAAATTTATTCAAACACAAATCTATAAGTTCTTTATCATTTGCTGAAATGTAGACATCTTGAAATTTAGAACTGTTATTACTAAAATATTTTAGTTCAGGCTCAGAACCTGGAAAAATTGCTTTTATATTGTAATTATCAATTAAGTTTCTTATACTTTCACCATAATTGTTACTACTAACAGGTGGAACAATTAAAAATTTATCAACTTTATTTTTATTAAAACATATGTTACTTATATCAGTACCAACAATAAATAAATTCAAATCAGATATTTTCAAAGCTTTTAGTATCTGTTCTCCAACTCCTGCGCTACCAATACCTGTTATTAATACATTTACCCTATCCAATAAAATTCACCACCTTAAATTTATTAGTATTTTTTTAAAATATTTATTAATCTTTTGTCATATCCATCTTTATCTAAATTACCAATATAATTATTTATATCATATTCAATGCTCACTATTTTATGCTTATTCTCCTTCAAATCTAAAATACAAAATGATGGTTTCCACTCTTCATCTCTCTGCTGTCCAACTGAGCCAGGATTTATTATCACACTATTTTCAATTATCATACTTTTCTTCCTATGTGTATGACCATAGAAATAGTACTTATACTTTTTTATATTATCAAAATTATTTATAATATCATTTTCATCTTTCAAATAAACTTGGCAGTCATTTTTTAATGAGTGACAAAAGCAATAATAATAATTTTCATATTTCAATTCAATAAACTCAGGACAATTCTTTAAAAATAATAGATTTTCATAGCTTAAAGTTTCTCTATGTCTTTTTATACCATAAATTTCTTCATTCTCTTTTTTATAGTTTATTTCACCTAATATAAATTTATCATGATTACCTTTTACACATTTAAAATCATTATATCTTAGAATTTCAATTACTTCATTGGGTTTATTGTAGTAACCTACCATATCACCCAAACATATCTTGATATTGCAATTGTACTTATTTACCTCGCAAATAACCTTTTCCAGCGCATCAAAATTAGAATGAATATCTGAAATAACTGCTATTTTCATATGCCATCCACATACAATTCTATATATTTCTTTAATCCATCATAAATATTATATTTAGGTTTAAACCCGACCTCTCTATACGCTCTATCATAATCATAGCTAGGTTTAAAACTTTCCTGTATATCATCATACTTTCCTATCTTTATTTTAGATTTTGAATTACATATACTTTTTATAATTTCAGCTAAATTTAGCATCGATGTATTCTTATCAGCAATAATACTATATACTCCATTTATTTTATTATTAGTGGTTACAAAGAGTTCAATTGCATGTATTATATCATCTACATAAATAAAATTTTGTTCCCTTTTCCCAGTTCCGTATATGTTAATATCTAAGCCATTTAATGAATTATTAATAAATGTATTTATAACGCTTTTTTTATTAGAACCTTTACCATATGGTGCTGATATTCTTAATGATGCAGTTTCTATCCCCTTGTTTTCCATCATAGCACAAACATGTTCACCATGTATTTTGGATAACGTATAATAATCCTTAATCTTGTAATTTCTATAATCCTCCATAGATCCAAAACCTGAAATATATATAAATTTCTTAATCCCGTTTTTGATAGAAAACTCATACATATTATTCATAATATTGGCATTAGATAAAAAAACATCATTAAAATCTGCACTTTCAAATGAGCTTGGGATTACTGCTGCTAAATGTATTATACAATCAATTTTTGCGTTAACTAATATTTCTTCCATGTTGTTATAATAATTATTAAACTTAACAAATCCATTTAATTGGGATGTTGTTCCGAAAATATAGTTATTAGTTTTATCATATTTATAATAATCATATAAGTTTTTCCCGATAAATCCATTACTACCAGTAATTAAAATTTCCATAACACAGCCTCACTTATATTCTAAAAATATCATTATAATCTAAAATAGTTAAATCCTTACCTAAATATTTTTTTAATTTTTCTTTTATCTTATTATTAAATGAATTTGACATTATAAAAATCACATCTGGAGACTTTACTTTCAAGTCATCAAAGGATTCAATTTTTATATTAATGCCAGGAAAGTATTTATTATATAAAGATATGTTATCATCAAAAAATCTTATATTCTTCAAATTAATTTTATTTTGGATAATAGAAAATAAATTTATTATTCGTCCCGGAACATATATTCCTATCGATTTATTTTTTAAATAATCATCTTCAAATAAATTTAAAAAACTTACTATATTTTTTTCCACTTTATCCTTATAACCATAATTCAATGATTGTATTTTTCCAAAATTCGGATACATATCATCTTGCGTATTTTCATTATTAGTAGCAACTCCATAAAGAAAACCTCCAAATTGGGATTTTTCAATATAAGCTTTAAATTGAATTGAATTATATATTACATTATACAATGTATCCTTTATAAAATAATTATAATGTTCATGCAAAAGCATAGAAATATCTCCACGCTCAATATATGGCTCACAATCTGGAACTGCCAAAAAGATTTTTCCACCCTCATTTAATTGATTATTTACCGATTGTAAAAAATCTGAAGTACTATTAATATGTTCTAAAACACCATAACTAATAATTAAATCGAATTTTTCAGTAAGTTTTTTTGAAGGATAGAAATCTTTTAGAATTGATATACCATATTTATTTGAAATCTCAGTTCCTTCTGTACCAGGCTCAATTCCAACAACATCTGCTCCTAACCCTTTTAATAAACTTAGTAAATAGCCCGTTCCACACCCAATTTCTAATATTCTTACTCCATTTAAATTATCTGTTCCGATATTCTTAATAATAAATTCCAAAAAATCTTTAGCATATTTCTCTCCAATTCCATAATCATCCATCAACCCACTAATCGAAGACCCTTTTATATATGCTTTTTGAAGAATTTCACTAATCCTTTCATTATATACTTGCTTAACGACTCCTGTTTTTTCTTCTATATCTATTAAAAAAGGTAAAAAATCAGGAAATCCATCCCCATTGGTCGGCTTAGGTAAATTTTTATAAAAGAAAGGTAACTCATCAACTTGCCATGGATACATTGATTTTTTATCACTCATTAATTTCATCTCCTATTGAATAATTTATATAATAAATAAAGCTAAATCTTAACAACCTTGCTTTATAATTAACTAAAAAATTTGTTTCATATATTTAATTTTGATTTTAAAACTTCCACTATAAAATCAAGTTCCTTATTTATTAATTTATTATATAACGGTAATGCCAAGCCTTGTTTGTAAGCAAATATTGAATTTGTATAATCATCATTAGTGCATTTATACTTCTCTTTATAATATGGTTGTAAATGGACCGCATAAGCACCAAAATTAGTTTCTATTCCCTTTTGCTTTAGTTCCCGAATTAGTTCATTTCTATCAATTTTTTCATCCAACAATATATGGTATGTTTGCCATACATGCTTTCCATAACTTTTTCCAACTGGCAATGTTATGCCATTAATATTTCTTAATAACTCATTATATTTGCAAGCTATTTCTATTCTTTTTTGAATTATATTTTTCAATTTTTTCATTTGTGCAACACCAATAGCACCTTGAATATTTGTCATTCTATAATTTAAACCAACCATTACAAATTGAGGTTCCCCATTTATATAACTCAACCCATGATTTCTAAGTATCTTTATTTTTTCTGCCATTTCATCATTATTTGTTACTATAATTCCACCTTCACCAGTGGTTATTGCTTTTCTTGGATGCAAACTGAAGCATCCTATATCTCCAATTGTTCCAACTTTTCTACCTTGGTATTCGGCACCTAGAGCACATGCTGCATCTTCTATAACTTTAAGATTATATTTTTTAGCTAATTCCAATATTTTATTCATATCACATGACTGCCCAAATTCTTGAACTGGCATTATAACTTTTGTTTTTTCGGTAATCAAATTCTCTACTTTGTCTGTATTAATACATAAACTATCTAAGTTAATATCTACAAATTTAGTAGTAGCTCCTACTACTTCTACTACATTAGATGTAGCCGGAAATGTAAAATCAGGTACTATAACTTCATCTCCTGATTTTACATCTAAAGCAAGCAATGCTAAATGTAATGCTGCTGTACCACTACTAACAGCAATAGCATGTTTTACATTCAAATATTCTTTAACCAAGTTTTCAAATTCTTCTACCTTATCCCCTTGTACCAAATATTTTGAATCAAATACTTTTTTTACTTCTTCTAATTCTTCCTGTCCTATATCTGGTACTGCAAGCTTAATCATTTGTAACACCTCTATACCACTCAATTGTTTTTTCAAGCCCTTCTGCTAAATCGTATTTAGGTTCATAGTTTAAAATTTCTTTAGCTTTATCTATGTTTGGAATTCGAAGCTCAACATCTACATAATTCTTTGGTACATATACTATTTTCGATTTTGAATTAGCTATTCGTTTAATTAATTGAGCTAACATTGAAATAGTAACTGTACCTCTTGGATTTCCAATATTAAATGATTGACCTATAGCCTCTTTTTTTTCAATACATAGCATTATCCCATCTACAAAATCATCTATATAACACCAAGAACGTATCTGATCACCATCACCATGGATTTGCATTTCTTCATCTCTTATTGCCCTAACAACAAATTGATGTATAGCACCTTCTCCAACTTGCCCAGGACCATATACATTAAAAGGTCTTACTGTTACAATTGGAATTTTGTATTCATTGTAATAACTATGTGCTAAATGCTCCCCTGCGAGTTTTGATACTGAATAAGTCCATCTTGCTTCACCTACTGGTGCTAGATTGGTTGTATGCTGTTCATCAACTTTATATGCGTAAGAACCAAATACTTCTGATGTTGAAAAATCTATAAATCTTTCAATATTATTTTCCTTTACCGCTTCTAGAATATTATATGTACCAATCATATTAACTTTCATAGTATTTACTGGACTTTTTATAACTGTGTCTATGCCCGCCACTGCTGCTAAATGAATTACAATATTAGGCTTAAATTCATCTACTACTGATTTCACATGGTTAAAATCCAAAATATCTCCTTGAACCAATTTCACATTGCTTTTATCTAATAAATCAGTGTTTTTAATTGAATTTCTATTTAAGCTATCATATATTAATATTTCATTATTATAACTTAATAGTGAGCATAATTTTGTACCTATAAAACCTGCTCCACCTGTTAATAAAATTCTTTTATCTTGTATCATACTGTGCCTCCAAAATTATATTCTCTCATATATTTTAATCATATTTCTACTTATTTTGTTTATATCATGATATTTTTCTGCATACATTCTACCTTTAATACCAATTTCTTTTAGCATATCTTTATTATTAATAGCATACTCTATTTTTTCTTTTATTGTATCTGGATTGGCAGATATTATAGGCAATTCTTTTGGGTACTCTTCTCTCATAAAGTCGCTTATCCAGCATATTACCGGTTTGCCCATCGCCATAGATTCAACTGCAAATAATCCATATGAGCCTGCTAATATTTGATCTATAATTAAATCTGCTTTTTCATATATTTTAGTAGCTTGTTCATGTGAAGTTCCTTGAACAAGTTCAAAATCAAAATCATATTTTTCTTTTAGTTCTTCAATTGCTTTTAAAATATACTTTGTACCTTTAAACTCTGGCGAGGTTGGTGCATGAACAATTTTTAATTTGGGGTTATGTGTTTCTTGAATAAGTTTATACTCATTTAAATTTATAGTAGCCCTTATATAATGAATATTAGTATGATAATCCTTAACATACTCAGCAAGTTCATAATCTACTAAACAATCTGGAACATATCTAGATATCAATTCTAATTTTCTTTTTATTTGATCTTCATTCTTCTTTACATTAACATATTTATTTAATTTTATTGCTTTAGAGTACATCCTCACATCAGAACCTACATACTGCATTATTACTTTCTTCCCTAATTCCTTAAGAAGTGGAAGATCACTATAATCTAATGTCAAACTTGTACCAAAGTAAAAATGGAAAACATCATTTTCTGCTATCATCTTTGAGGCTATTATTTTAGTTTCAATATTCGCTTCATTAATATCTTTAAACGAATTAACATCTAGAATATAATCAGATTTATACCCTAGATAATTTGGGTAATAATTCAATGTTTTAGATTCAATTCCTAATTTTTTCAACCCTTCTGTCATAGTATAAGCCTGATTAGCAATTTCCATAGTCCCATGTATAACTTTCAACTTACTTTGATTAATAGGATTAAAATCAGAAATTATATCATCTACTTTTATACTACTATTTCCGTTAAATAACTTTGCTCTACTATATAATTCTACAGCTTTAGTATTATTGTTTTTCTTGCTCATTATATAGCTTAAATTATAAAGTAGATCCTTACTTTGAGAATCGATTAATAATCCTTCCTTAAGTACTCTTTCGGCATTATCTAATCTACCATTCATAATGTATATAATTGCTTTCATAGAGCATATTTCAGTGTCTTTTTTTACAATTTTTTTATATTCATTAATGGCTTCTTCTGCCTCTTCTAGATTTCCTCCACTAATTAATTTGTTTATATTTTCTTTAACTTTTAATTTATAATTTTCAAATTCATTATTACCGCTTACTTTTTCTATTCCTTCTTTAAACTCTCTTAATAAAATCTCAATTCCTTTCTTCATATAAGGATATACTTCTAATGATTTTCTTAAATAATTTATGTAAGTTCTATCATCTTCTGAATTTTTCATAGCAATATTTATATAAACAAAAAATTTTTCTTCTTCATTTTTTAAAGCATTTATATACTCTTCTTTTATAAACTCTTCATTGTAAATGTAAGTAATTAATTTAGTCCCTATATCCAAATAATATTTAAATATCCATTCATATTCAAAATCTTCAATCTTGTTAATTAACAATACATATCTACATAAAATTTTATTAATTCTAAAATTTCCGTAATTCATATCATCTTTAATGTTATTAATATATTTTACAACTACGTCACTAAAATCCTCATATTTTTTTGAAATATACTCTAAATGTCTATCTATATTTTTATCCCATACATTTTCTAATAGATTACATAAACTACTACAATGCTTAAACTTATAATAAAGAACATCTCCAAAATAGTTTTCCAAAATATTAAAATCATCCTCGAATGATATATTATCAATAAATTCTTCTAAGCTACTGTCTTCTATATTATATTTATACCTTAACAAATATAATTTTGAATTGTCATTATTATATGAAGAAAAAAGTCTATGAATATCATTATCACAATATTCTTCCAGAATTAGAAAGAATTTATTTACTCTTAGATCACCTCTCATAATCTTTTCTTCATAAAAATTCTTAAGATAATTTATATTTTTTGAACTTATCGCCCCTTTAATTACGAGTTCTATAATATTTTCTATATATTTATCTTTTTCAATTAGAGAAGCATAATTTAAAACTTCATTATATTTTCCAATCTTAAAGTATATTTTAACTATATCTTGTAAGGCTTCATCTTTTTGACCTAAGGTATACATTCCCAAACTTAGATCAAAATTTATATTCATATTATTATAATTATCACATAAATCTATATATTTCTGATAGGCTTGTATACAGCCTTCATATTCTCCTAATAATCCTTTAGCTTTTCCTAAATAAAATATTAGATCTATATATTCACCATCTATATCTAAGCCTTCCTCACAAACACTCTTTGCAATTTCATCTTCTTCTAACTTCAAAGAACATAATGCCATTTGATAATAAACATATTTATATTTACTTTTATTTTTACATTCCTTCAATAATTCATAGGCATTCTTAATAATTTCATATCCTTTAAAGTAGTCATTATGACTTGTATATGTTACTGAAAGCTGAAATAAATAATAGATATTTTTAGGATCTTTATCCAATGCGCTTTTTAACAAATTACTTGTTCTTATAAATTTTTTATTTAATACATCTTCATTTTCTTCTATGTAACCATAATGAACTATTGTCGTTTCTAAATCTATTGATGGTTGCTTAAATATTGGATTATTATGTACAATTCCTTCGTAATGAAACTCTCCATCATTTCTAAATAATCTAGGGGATTTAAGCATCGCATACTGAGAATCATCAGATAAATTTTGCATATTTTTCACATTCAAAAGCCCTGTTTGAAACTTACTATTCGTAGAAGACTTTAAAAATCGAATAATATTATTACAATTTGTTATCTCCTCATCTGCATCTATTATAAAAATCCAATTCCCATTAGCATAATTTATTGTTTTATTTCTCATTCCCGAAAAGTCATTTTCCCATTCATGAAAATAAATCTTATCCGTATATTCCCTTGATATCTCAACAGTTTTATCCTTTGATCCAGTATCTACAATTACCAATTCGGAATCTATATTCTTCAATATAGGCTTAAGACTGTTTAAGCATCTTCTAATGTTTTTCTCTTCATCTTTTACCATCATACATATTGATATTTCCATATTATAATCCTCACTTTTAAGTAAACATAGATTTTTTTATATTCTCAATTTCTCGATCACCAGGTATTATTTGTTCATATTCATTTATAATTCCTTTAGCTTGATCAAGTTTATTTTCTAGTACAAGAATTTTTATAGTTTCAATAACTTGTTTTTTATATGCTTCCATTTCATTATTGACTCCATCTTGTTTAAGCTCCTCTAATAAAGCCTTAATTCCACTATGCATATATGGATATATATTTAATGCCTTTTTTAAATATTTTAGATATTGTTCTTCATCGGAGGTTTTTATCAAATTAGCTTTCCTCATGTATGCAAAAAATGTCAATTCTTCATCTTTTAAGAAATATATTTTTTCATTTTCTAGCAATTCAACTTTATAGATGATTTCTATATAACTAATTCCATATTTAATATATATATTAAATATTTCTTTGTATTTTCTATCTTCAGGTTCAGTAACTGCAACTAAATATTTTGCAATGACCCTTTTTATATTTATAACGTTTAAATCTTCTTCCAAGGCAAAATATAATATATTTAAAAGCAATTCATTAAAATCATAATATTTTTCATCTAAGTATTTAAAGAACTCAATTATTTTATTTTCTTTTACGTGTTTTATACAATTTATAAATGTTTCAAAAGAATAGCACATATAATAATATAAAATATCTCCATAAAAATAATATAATTCATTAAAATCTGCTTCTTCTATATGCTTTATAATTTCAATATCTTCATATATTGACTTACTATCATTCTTAATCGCCAGCCTAAAATTTAGCAAATCTGTATATAAATCTTCTTCTTCTAAAATACCTTTTATTTTAGAAATATTAATTTCATTGCTATTTTCATATTTTTCTAAATATAAAATAAAAGTACCTCTTATTTCATATTTCATTACTATATTTTCATAAAAACTTTTTAATCCATCATAATCATTTTTATTCATATATAAATTTATATTTTCCTCTACTGATTCCTCACTCGTTAGTATAAATATATTTTCAATTTTACTATAACATTCTAATGCCTTATCAAACTTCTCTATTTTACAATACAATACAAACAAATCAAAAAATACATAATCTCTTTTACCATGATAATAGGCTTGATTACTGATATTATCCTTGTTTTCATAGTTGTTCAAAATTACCAAGTACTGTTCATATGCTTCAATCGCTTCCTTACTTTTACCTAATATCAATCTACTTTTACCTAATAAATAATAAATATCTATATGATAAATTTGTGCCTCTATAGCCTTAGCACATACATATTCTACTTTTCTCAAATCATCTAATTTTAAATAGCATAACGCTAATTGAGTATATACATATAGGTATTCCTTTAAATCATTTTTAGCTATTTTCTTTTCTACAAATTGGAAAGCCTTAAGTATAGAATTAAGTGCTTCCTGTTTATCTTCATGCATACTGTAACTTACAGATAATTGATATAAGTAATATATATTATCTGGATTCTTTTCTAATTCATTCTTTAAAATTGCAGACGTTCTTTTAAATTTATTTTCAGTAAAATTCACATCCTCAAATATATATCCGTAATGCTCTATCGCTCCATTGAGATATGCACAAGGTTTCTTTAATTTAGGTATATTATGAACAGCACCTTCATATTTAAATTCGCCATTATTTCTAAATATTCTTGGGGAAGAAAGAATAGAATACGATGTATTATCATTCGAATCTGTTAAATTTTTTATATTTATAAATACAGTATTATATTTTTCAGCATATTTATTATATAAAAACTTAATAATATCATCATATTCTATAAGCATTTCATCAGCATCAATTATAAATATCCATTCTCCCGTTGCATAACTTATGGTTATATTTCTCATCTCCGAAAAATTATTATTCCATTTATGAAAATAAACTCTATCTGTATATTTTTTGGCTATATCTAAAGTACGGTCTTCTGAACCAGTATCTACAATAATTAATTCCGAATCAATATTCTTCATAAATCCCTTTAAATGTGTTAAACATTTATCTAGAAACTTTTCTTCATTTTTAACCATCATGCATATGCTCAACTTCATACTTATTCTCTCCTAATCTAAAACTTCAAACTAAATTATATGTTTTTTATTCAAAAATAATATATTATTTCTCAATAAAAAATATATAAAAAGAGTAGAGTTTCCCCTACTCTTATAATTTCACAACTATCTTAATAATTGAAGAACTTGTTGTGGTTGTTGATTAGCTTGAGCAAGCATAGCTTGAGCAGCTTGAGAAAGAATATTGTTCTTTGAGTATGTTGACATTTCTTTAGCCATATCAACGTCTCTAATTCTTGATTCTGCTGAAGTTAAGTTTTCAGAAGAAGTTCCAAGATTATTTATTGTGTGTTCTAATCTGTTTTGTATTGCTCCTAAATTACCTCTTTGAGCTGATACTTTAGCTATAGCCTTATCAAGAACTGAAAGTGCACTAGTAGCATCTGCCTTATCCATAACATTTAATGCAGCTTCTTGCTTAACATCTGTTGTCCCATTAGTTACAACATTAGTACTAGTAAATCCATCTTGACCAGCATTACCAGTAATTCCAATAGCAGCAGATCTCATATCTTCAATATGAACTGCTATTGATTGACCTTTATTAGCACCCACTTGTAACACTGTATTAAATCCAGTTCCTTGAGCCCCTGCTCCAACAACTTGTTGTACATTGCTAGCCCCTATAGTATCTGCACCAAAAGCAGTTGCTAAAGGAGTACCAGTACCATCAGTAACATCTAAATCTAATCCTGATTCTGATATAAATTGAAGTTTATTATCTTTTCCAAGTGAAGCAGTAACCGAACCACCTAAACCTGCATCTTGCAATGAAGCATTTATATCTTTTATTAAATCTTGACGTGCTGCACTAGCTACATTTTCATCTGTATTACCAACATCATAAACTTTATTACTAACACCTGGATTTAGTGTTACAGTAACATCACTATCAGTACCAACTTTAATTTTAAATGTTGAATTTGCATTTATAGTTATACCAGCAGCAGCTGTAAGTGCTACAGTTCCTTGAAGCCCTGATCTTTCAATAGTAGTTGGGTCTCCTTTTTTATCTATACCATTGAATGCACCTGCACCCACACCTTTAAGAGTACTTGCAGTTCCTGATGATTTATCTGTAAATACTATTGAAGTACCTGCTGCGTTCATTCCTATATCAACTAAGTCTGATAATTTTTTACCACCAGCAGTAACTGCTCCTAATTTATCTATATCTGCTTTTCCAGCAACTGTAACACCAGTAAAGTTAAAAGTTACTCCATCTACTGTTAATTTAGATGTTCCAGTCATAGCACCCATATTAGATGATACTGCAAATTTAGCACTTGTAGATTTAGTAATTTTAGCTCCATCTTGAGAATCCATACCACCATTTAATACTTTTTGAGTATTGAATTCAGTAGTATTACCGATTCTGTTTACTTCTGAAGTTAATTGGTTAACTTCATCCTGAATTGATGATCTATCAGCATCAGTGTTAGTTCCATTAGCTGCTTGGTCTGCTAATTCTCTCATTCTTTGAAGAATTGAGTGAGTTTCATTTAACGCACCTTCAGCTGTTTGTATCATTGAGATACCATCTTGTGCATTTGCAGAAGCTTGGTCTAAACCTCTGATTTGGCTTCTCATTTTTTCTGATATTGCAAGACCTGCAGCGTCATCTCCAGCTCTGTTAATTCTTAAACCTGAAGAAAGTTTTTCCATAGATTTACTTGCTGCACCTGAATTGATGTTCATGTTTCTGTTGGCATTTGCTGCCATCATATTGTGATTGATTACCATAATATATTCCTCCTTGATTTTTAAATATTGGACTTCCCTGTCCATTTTTTTATTTATATCAACTCTTAAGAGTTAATAGCTTGCAAGCTTTATATTTATATGTTCGGCTTTAATATATATTACTTTAGCCTTTATTTAAGTTTTTTCAACTTTTTTATTATTCTTTTGACTCCTGTAAGTAATATTATTTAAATCCTATATTTTTATATTCGTCATTTTAATTCAAGACTTTATAATATTTTAAATATTATTTTTAAATTGTTTTATTAAACACTCTAGCTCTATATTCAATCTTGTTATAATTTGCATTAGCTTGTCTGGTCTTCTTTAGACTTTCTATTTTCTTCTTTACTTCAACCTTTTCCTTTTTAATTAAAAACTCTAACTCTTCTTCCAATTCTAATAAATTTAATGAATTGCCTATTCTTTTAATATCTTCTTTATCAAAATCAAGTTCATTAATTGCTTTTAATATTTCTTCTCTTTTATTAACTAAAACATCTAAACTTCCATCTTCCCTAATTTTATCCATCATTTCTAAAGTTAAAATTTTATATTCTTCTAAATACTCATATAAATTCATGATTTATATCCTCTTTATTCTTATTTAATTAAGATTCAACTTATCTATAACTTAGCCTTGACCAAGCATACTAGCTAATGATGATTTTTGTGCATTCAACTGTTCCATTGCTGTTTCTAGTGCCGAATATTTATTATATAATGCATTTTCCTTATCTGTAAATTGGCTATTTAACTGGGTTATTAATTTCTTTTTATCATTTATATTTTTAGTTATAGTATTATCAAATTCAGTACTACCTCCAGCTAGTCCAGCTTTTTTAGATAATGAAGAGCTACTTGCTTTAAATTCACTATATAAAGATGACTTAAGCTGAGTTAATGCTCCACCTTTATCTGTACCTGATGCTAATCGCGTGAATAAGTCTTTTACATCTCCACCATTTTCTTCTAATGCTGTTGTCAATTTATCTTCATCTATGGTAAGCATCCCATTTTTATCAGTGTAATCTTTAACTGGTGCTATTCCTATCTTTTCTAAACTTAAACCGCTGCCAGATATTACAGTTGACATTGCACTTTTCATTTCACTTGCTATTCTTTCAAGATCGTTGTCTTTTCTAAGCAATCCTGTTTGCGCCTTTTTTTCCCAAGCTGTAATTTGATCATCAGTCATAGCCTTTTTTTGTTCATCTGTTAAAGGCATATAATTTTTATCCCTTGTTTCATAAATCTTTGTGTTAATCTCTGACAATAATTTATTATAGTCATTAACAAAACTTACAATTTTGTCTTTTAACGCACTAGCATCTGTTGCTCCAGTTAGTGTTGTCGGAGTGCCATATGACACTGCAGTAGTTACTGTGCTTATTCCTGCCTTTGTTGTATTTATTGTTCCATCTGGTGATATTACAGTTGTTGTGGTTCCATCAGATGTTGTTTTTGTTCCGTCTGTTGATGTTACTGTTGTTGTGGTTCCATCAGATGTTGTCTTTGTTCCATCTGTTGCTATTACTGTCGTTACTCCTCCTTTTGTTGTTGTCTTTGTTCCATCTGCTTTTGTTATTGTTTCTGTTCCATCTGTCGCTGTAGTTGTTATTGTATTAGTATTTGTGTCTTTTACACTTTTAGTCCCATCTGTATTTGTTGTCGTAATTGTATTCGCATTTGGATCTATTACGGTTTTTGTTCCATCCGCAGCTGTTGTTGTTATTATCCCAGTATTTGTATCTGTTACAGTTTTAGTACCATCTGCTGTTGTCGTTGTTTTTATTCCACTAACATCAGTCTGTGTTGTTCCATTATCAGGTAGAGCAGTGAGTGATTTTAAGTCTGTCAATTGTGCCAAGTCTGTTAATTGAGTTAAATTTGTCAATGGATTCCCATTAGACGTGGATACTGTTTTAGTTGTTTTTCCATCAGTTCCAACAGTTAATTGTGTTGTAGTCGAATTTGTTAGTGCTCCGTTAGTCAAATTCTCTACTGTTATTGTTGAACCATTAGTTCCTTGTTTTTCTGTTGTTGCTGTTGTTGTTGTCTTAGTTCCATCATAAACATCTTGTTTAACTGTAGTTGTATCGACACTTTTTAATGTCGTAGTTGTTGTTGTTGTTCCATTCGCTGTTTCTATTTTTTTAGTTATGGGTACTGTTCCATCATAATTAGTCCTTGTTGTTGTTGTTGTTCCACCTACTTTTACTGTTGATAAAGTATACCCCGTCTTATTTGTTGTATCTAAATTACTTGTATCAGTTGTAGTAATTACTCCATTTGCATCTGTTACCGTTGTAACTTTTCCTTGAGTCGTTGTAACTTTAGTTGATTTATCTGTTGCTGTTACTGTTGTTGTTGTTTTCCCTCCAGATGTTGTCACTGTTGTTATAGTTCCATCAGCTGCTGTTGTTTTTGTTGTTGTTCCATCCGATTCTGCCAATGGTGTCAATTCTGTTAATGGCGAAAATGTTGGATCAGCTGCCAATTGTGCTACTGCTGATACTGTTCCTGATGGTGCTGAAGATGTAGACGTACTAACTCCTTTAAAATCAAACACTACATTATCAACAGTTATACTGTTGCTTGTTTTTTTATCAACACTACTTATAGTATATACTTCACCTTTACTATTTTTTACAGTAGCTTCAAGATATTTATCTTCGGATTTAGCATGACCACCAATGGTAAATCCACCTCCACCAAATGAACTTGCTGTAAATGTTACATTTCCACTGAATTGACTATATTTTGCTGTCACAACCTTATTGTTTAAATCTGACAATTGTTGTTTTTCTGCATCACTTGGATTCACTATACTATTTAAGCGAGCTTTTTCATCTGCTATTGCTTTATTGTAATTCGCAACTGTTACACTTCCGTCAGAAGTTGCATTAAAAGTTATCGTTGATGTACCAATTTTTATTGATTTTACCCCTGTTTCACTACTAAGTAACGTGTCTGATGCAGTAGATGCTAATTGAGTTACATTTACTGAGTAATTATCAAGAGTTGCTCCTGCTAAACCCCTTGCACTTACTTTTGAACCATCAGTAGATGTAAAGGTTTGAGTCTGATAACTACTTGATGACATTAAGTTTCCTGTTTTTAATACGTCAAAATATTTATCATAGAAATCTGATGCATCACTCATTATTTGTTTATATTGTTGTTGTTGATATTCTAAAACTTTTTCATTTTGAGTTTCTTTATCTATTTGACTTTGATAAGATTGCATTGCTGATTTAACCAATGCATCTACATCTAACCCAGAATTCGTTCCTGTTACTCTTTGTATTGTTGACATTTTATCCCACTCCTTTTTAAAGATAGTTAAACTTTAAAATAGTCTCAAAGAAAATTCATTATAGGATTAATTAAAATCATATTTTTTTTAGAAATACTAAAAGTTTTAAACTTTCACCATTTAACACAATTCCGTATTGTTATTTCTTAGCTCTCTTGTATGCCTCATGCCATGTTTCACTTACATCTTCAACAAGAGGTAAAATTTCATCTATTATCTCTACATTTTTAGTCATATTCGCCTCAGCTAACTTTTCTTTGATGAACGCATATACATTAAATAATTGAACTGCCCAATCTCCTTGGCTTGTGTCTAAACTTATCATAAGCTCTGAAAATATGTCTTGAGTTCTTATTAATGCATCATGTGCTTTTTTAACATCTTTATCTATTATAGCTTGTCTACCCATTTTACAGAACCTAACAGCACCTTCAACTAACATTAAAAGTAATTGCTCTTTCGATGCATAATTTACAGTATTATTTTTATATACATTATATCCATTAGAATACATTATGACTCCTCCTATTTTGTTGTATCTAAAAGTCTTCCCTTTGAATTTTCTTCATTAATCTTTTCTACTTTTTCTACTTTTATGTTTATATTTTTATTACTAAGTTTCACACCATCAATTGTAATATATCTTTTTTCATGTTCATTCTTATCAAAATCTTTTGTGTTTACATCTTCATTCTTTTCATCTTTTACATCTTTTTTTATAGTTATGTTTTTACCCGAATGAACTTTTTCTTCTTTTATTTCTTCTTGCATCTTTTTTCTAATATCTGTGTCAATCTTATTTAGTTTAAACTCCAATTAAAATAGCCTCCTTAGACTTTATTTTAAATCAAGCCTTTCTATCTAACAGACCAACTTGTTTAATCATGCTGGCAACCATATCTAAAATCTTTTTTGGTGGAATCTCTAATATAACTTCTTTTGTATCCTCATCTACTATTTTTATCATCGTTGTTTTCATTTCTTTATGATAAGAATATTCTGCATGTGTATGTTCGCCTTTTAAAAAGTTATTAATTTTTTTTATTGCATCATCCAAATCTTTCTTACTATACTCCTGACTGTTTGCAGCATTTTCTCCTGATGACTTAGTTTCAATTTGTTGAACTTGTGGAACTGCCACTTCTGTATTAGCTTCTGCATAATCTGATAAATTTGATTTATACGCATTTATATTAATTGAGTTTTGTCCTAAGTTATTAACATCCATGTTTATTATACCTCCTTGTTTTTACCCTTAATATTCCATTCCTATCTCTTCTTTATATTCTTTAACATACTGAGGTCAATTTTGGTCGCCTCTTTATTTTCCTTTTCCACTTCTTCATATAATTCTTTTCTAAGTATTGATACATCTTTTGGAGCCTTTATTCCAATTTTTACACTTCCATCATCTATTCTACTTATAATAACTTCTATATCATCTCCAATCATAAGAGATTCACCTTTTTTTCTAGTTATAATTAGCATTTCCTACCTCCTCATATTAAGGGACTTTTTACTTTATATTTAGAATTATCTAATATTATTTGTTCCCCAAGATTATTAGAAGTATTTATAACTATAGGTCCTTGCAAATTAGTAGTTATTTTTTTTACATCTGAATTCAATGTTACTGTAGTAATTATATTTACTTGTTTTGGAGAATCAATTTTAAGATTTTTAATTATTTCTTCACTTAATTTAATTTCATAATCATTATAAAATTCGTATGGTGAAGTTACAATTAATGAAATTTCATCATTCTCTAAAGATTGTAGAAGTTTAAATGGCTCATATTCTTGTAAATCTAAGAGAATAAAATTCCTCAAATCATTAAACCCTGGAATTCCTTTATTAAAGGTAATTATATTATTTTCTTCATATTCCATTTCACCATGAACTTTTGAAAGAAATCTCATATTTTATCTTCTCCTAACTATAAATAATTTAATATGCTCATCGGCAAGATTTTCGCGCTAGTTTGAAGTGAAGCTGTATATACTGTTTGCATAATTGAATATTCCATAGTCTTTTCTGCAAAATCTATATCTTCTGTTTTAGATAATATATCTGTCATATTATAATTTTGGCTTTCATTATTTGTTTGTGCTGAATCCATTCTGTTTTGCATAGACCCAACTTCTGATCTTTGTTGTAATAAATTAGCTGTTACAGATTGTATATCTTTTAAGTCAACTGTTGTTAAATCACTTATATTTCCGCTTGGCCCCAGATCATTTATTATTTTATTTAAAAGATCTGAAATATTTATAGATTTTCCATCTTTATCTGTAAATTCTAAAACATCAACTGCCGTTTTATTATAATCACTTTTAACTCCGCTTGAAATATCAACTTGCAAGTCTGAATTTATTTGATCTAACGAACTATATGAAGAAAGTGCCTTCATAGCATCATCCGAACTGAATGTTGGAGTTAACGCATCATTAAATAGCGACTCTATAGTTGCAGGAGGGGTTCCAGTACCCAAAGTCGTAAGATCAATTGTAGGTGATGGTGTCACTGGTGTTGCCGGATTAGTGGAATGATCATTTACTGTTATTATCACATTAGTTCCGTTTTTTTCAATTCCATCAATCTTCGTTGTAGGTGTGACACTGCTTTCGATCGGATTAACAGATAAATCTATGTTCATCCCTGTAGCAGTTCTAGATATTCCATTTCCAGCCTTATCAGCATATTTCAAAACTCCATTTACAACAGTAGTTGGTTTTGAAGTAATTTTAGTTCCTCCAAATATATACGAACCATCGAAGCTGGTATTTAAAACTTGTGATAATTCATTAACTTTTTCTTTAACTTCATCTTGAATTGCTGTTCTTTCATCTTCTTTATAAGTACCATTTCCAGCACTTACAAGTAATGTCTCTATTCTTCCAAAGATATTTCCCATCTGAGATAATGCTGTATCCGTTGTATCAAGCCAATTCGATGTATCCTTAATATTCTCATCATATTGCTTATTATACGATATTTCTCCATTTAACTGCATACTTCTTGATGCTACATAAGGATTATCTGATGCTTTGCTTATTTCCTTTCCTGAAGACAATTGATTTTGTAATGTCTGCATATTATTCATATTTCTTTTCACATTTCTTAAATAATTGCTACTTAACATGCTATTTGTTATTCTAAATGACATCTAATCACCTCCTATTTTTTTAATCCATTTATAACTACATCTAATAGTTCATCTATTGTTGATATCATCTTCGCATTTGCTTGATAAGCATGTTGAAATTGTATTAAATTTGTCATTTCTTCATCCAACGATACTCCTGAAACTGATGCTTTTTGATTTTCCAAATCTGACAGTACCGCCTCCTGATTGTCAACCTGCCTACCAGCCTCTTGTGTAGTTGTCGCAATATTATTTATTATAGTTTTATAATAACTATCCACTGTTGATCCATTTGTTCCAGCATTTAAATTTAAGCAAGTACTATCCGAAAATCCTGTTCCAGATGCATCATCTATCCCTATCTCCTCCAGAAATTCTTTTCTAGTCATTTTAGTTAAATCTTCTGTAGATTTAACGTTACTTAAGTTCATCTTCATTGAGTTAAGATTAGCTATTGCACTTGCTCTCTTTCCATCGCCTTCACCACTGACTGAAGTTGTATTACAGTTTAACAAAGTTGGATCTTTTACTAAATCGTCATTTACTTTTATTGTTGCTGCTGTGATCCCAGTATCTGTTTTACTGCTAGCTCCATTGGTAATAAATATTAAATTATTGTTCAATCCTTGAGACGAAGCACTAGAGTCTAAACTTCCAGTTTGAATTGCATTAACTGAATAAGCTAAACCTGCAGCAAGTCTATCTAAACTATCCATGTATCCTTTTATAGTTTGCTGAACTGATTGGTTTGCAGCTATTTCTCCTCTTACATGGTTATTATCTACATTATTTACTCCACTTTCACTGTCATATTTATAAGTTTGAAACATGCCACCTTTTAACTCCGTATCCGTTACTGGTGGTATTGATTTTACTAATGTTGTATATACAACTGACCCATCTGTATTTGTTAATGCTGTTACCTTCGTTATTGTCGTTACTCCAGATACAGTTGAAGTTGTTGTTCCAACTGTAGGTTTAGGTGTAGTTGTATCACCCGCATTTATCTTTAATTCAGTTTTACTTAATCCTTCTGCATTCCCGTCTTTATCTGCAATTAAAATTCTATTTTGCATTAAATTATCCGCTAAATCTTTGGCCTTAGCCGGATCCGTTGTAACCTTAAATGACTTAGTTGGTAAATTTTCATTTCCTAAAGGATAATATTCTACCGTAACCTCTCCGGTAAAATTTCCAGATGCATCTGTAGTCGCTACCGCACTTTTAACATATGAAAGCCTAGAATAATCTGTATCATTTGGATCTGAATTAACTAAAGATGCATCCGGATACTCTGTTGATGAAAGATTTATAGTATCAAGGTTATCTCTATCGACTTTTATTCCAAATTTATAACTTAATTGATCTAAAAGATTATCTCTTTTATCCATTAAATCATTTGGTGTTTGTCCGACTGCTGAAATACCTCTTATCTGCTTATTCAATTCATTTATTTGATCGAGATAGCTATTTACGTCAGTAACATTAGTTTGAAGAAGTGATTGACTATCATCTTGAGTCTTTTTTAATTGATTATAAGTATAATTTAACGCATCTGCAAGTGCAGAAGCATCTTTAATGGCTACTGTTTTAACGTCTGATTTACCCGGACTTTTAGATACTTCTTGAAATGCATTAAAAAATTGATTTGTTAGTTCTTGAATTCCTGTATCTGATGGTTCTCCAAAAATATCTTCTGCCTTTGATAAGGTATTACTTGCTTGTGTGTAATATCCAGATGTTCCCGATTCACTTCTTACCTGATAATCTATAAAATAATCTCTAATTCTTTGTATTGATGTTATTTCAGCACCAGTTCCAACTTGTCCAGCTCCAGTTGTATCAAATCTTGACATCCCTCCAAATGGTCTTGTAGTTTCTGCAACGGCTCTTTGCCTTGAAAATCCAACTGTATTTGCATTAGCTATATTGTGAGATGTTGTATTTATCGCACCTTGTTGCACATTTAGCCCTCTTTTAGCAATGGTAAACGTATCAAATAATCCTGCCATATGTTTTTTTCCTACCTTTCAATAATCCCAACTTCCATGTAGTATATTATAACTTCCTTATTATTTTTCAATCATAAATTTATTAATATAGAAATAATCTATTTTAAAATTTGTAATTGTTGAATTGACAACATTTATTAAAATATACAAAAGTTCATATAAAGATTTATCTAGATAAATTTCCATATGAATTATATGTCTTTATTTCCCTTCTTGGATTTATTATTTCTAGCATTTTGTTATTAAATATTATTTGTTGTTTTAATAATATATCATTTGTTTCTTTTTGAGAAACAACTGAATTCAATGTTCTTTTTATATTATTATAGTTTTCTCTTAATTCCTCATTATTTGAATTATTCACAACTTCTGTTATCCCATTATCTCCAAGTATATTTCTTCTCTCTATCTCTTGTTTTGCAATTTTCTTACCAGATTCATTAATCTTATCAACTAATCCCTCTAAACCAAATACATCTTTACTCATTATCATTTTATATTGAGTTTCTAACAATTCTAAAAGTCTTTGTAACTCTTCCTCTTGGCTTTGTATTAATTTAATAAGTTCATTTATCATACTTATGCCTTACTCTCCTTCATTGCATCTAACATACTTTTTGCAGTTAATCTTGCATCAACGCTGTATGTTCCACTATCTATTTTATTTTTAATATCTGCTATTTTTTTTGCATTTTGTATATTATTATCTAATGAGTAACCTTTAAGACTTTTTCCAAGTTCTGAAATCTCAATTCTATCCACATCATTAGTTTTCTTTGTCTTTTCGACAGCTTTACTGCTATTTGAGTTATATGCATTTATATATGTCGATCTACTTACTCTATCAATACTCATAATACATTTCTCCATTTCTTAGGCTCCTGAAAGAAAATAACTATTGTTATTTCTTTAATTGCGCCTTACTACTTCATTAATATACTTATCGTACTTTTCTTTTATAAGTTTATAGAAAAGTCAATAAAAAATATTTTATGCAACTATTTTAAGAAAATATTCATAATATATGTTCTCATTAATCAAAAGACCACTCTGCTATCTTAGTTTCTCTTTCCCCCAAGGTAATTTCACCTTCACTAATCCAGCACAAAAGATCATCCTTATTACTTTTATTCGCAGTATCATCGGAAATATCTCCATCATAAACTTTTATATCGCTCTCATTTTTCTTTTTACTTCCCCTTCTCTTCTTCTTGCTTGAATTTTTCTTAACCTCTAAAATTACAGGAGAATTATTATGTTGATTACTCTCCTCCTTCTTTGCTTCAACCACATTACTATTATCATCACGTTCATTTTTACTATTTGATTTTGAATTACCCACTTCTAAAAGTGCTATTCCATTATCTTTATTTTCTTTAGTATCGACTTCTCCTTTTCCTTTTATAGGAATTACATTTCTCGAAATTGCTTCTATACTATCATTTTTACTCATATCAGCCTTTTGGGGGACTTTTACCACATTATCTTTTTTCACAATTTCATTTTTTTCTTTGACTTTGATATTTTGATGCTTTACGAAATTTTTCACCTTGTATATATTATTATCTACGATTTCAATCATTTCCAAATTCATTAAAACCTCTAATGCAGCTTTTACTTCACTTATATCTCTATTAAATTCTATTGATAAAGTCTCTACTGTGTATGGAATATTTCTTGACATATATAATTCTCCCTCTTGATTTACCTTTCCGGCTAAAACAATCATCCTGTTCCAAACATAGTGAATAAGATCTCTATTAGGCATCTTATCTATTATTTTAAATTTTGTGTCCTCATACATGTCAACTCTAAATTTAACGTATTTTCTTTCTCTCATATCTACCGCTTCCCTTCATAATTTATATACCATAACAAGTTAATTAACAAAAATGTTCCTGTATGCAGCATAGCTGCTTCTTTTCATAGGTGCGTATTTATCCTTCTAATTAATATATATGCAAAAAAAGAAATATATAAAGGGTTCTAACAAAATTTTTCCTAAAAAAATAAAAACTCCCTCTCGGGAGTTTTTATTTTAATCTCTTTATTCTTTCAACACTACTTACTATATTAGTTATTCTTATTCCAAAGTTTTCATCAACTACAACAACTTCACCTAAAGCTATTTGTTTTCCATTAACTAATATTTCAACTGGTTCTTCTGCAAGTTTATCTAACTCTATTAAGGAACCTGTTCCTAAATTTAAAATATCCTGTATACTTTTCTTTGTTCTTCCTAGAACTACGGATATATCTAAAGGAACATCTAATATTAAGTCAATATTCTTTATTGGCGGAACGCTATTTTGCGGTACTAATGGTTCAAATGTTGCTGCATGAACTTCTACCGGCTGCTGCATTCTTGGCTGCTCATATTGTGGTTGTTGATATTGCTGCTGATATTGAGGTTCTGGTTGATATTGTTGTTGTGGCTGCTGTTGAACAGTTGCTGGCTGTTCATATATTTCCTTATTTACAATTGTATCTTTTTTATTATCTTTTGCCGGTTCTGATGCCGCCACTTCTTTTTCCTTATCTTCTCCAGTCATTATTGCAACAATATTTTTAGCCGTCTCTATTGGAAATATTTGCATTATATTACTATCTACAATATCTCCAATAGTCATTCTAAATGATACTCTAACTATTGGTTGATCTTCTGGTATTGCATCAGAAATCGGTATAGATCCATCAACTACAATTTTAGCACTTGGTGGTGATATATCTACTTTTCTTCCAAACATAGTAGCCATTGATGTAGCTGCAGAACCTATCATTTGGTTCATAGCTTCTGAAACAGCACTGATCTCTATTTCAGATAAATCATGAGCTTCAGTTATATTTCCATCTCCACCCATCATAAGGTTAGATATAACTAAACCATCTAATGTTTTTATAATTAAAATGTTTCTTCCTATTATCCCTGCAATATATTCAATATCTAGAACAATATTCGGTGTTTCAAAGCCTTCTTTTATTTCCTTTAACGTAGTCACACTAACTACTGGAGTAGTTATGTTAACTTGTTGATTTATAAGCTGATACAAGGCAGTTGAAGCCGATCCCATGGAAATATTTCCGATCTCTCCAAGCAGATCCTTATCAATATCAGTTATAGCTTCGGTATCTATTTTATTATCGCCAGCTGACGTATCTGCACTTTCAGCTCCAGTAGAAGCTAAATCTTCACCTGCTAATAACGCATTTATTTCTTCTTGTGATAAAAAGTTATTGCCCATACCCATTCACTTCCTTATCCGTTATATCTAAAATCATAACACCTGCATTTTTTCCTACTACACCCGGCTTAGCATAATAACATTCTTCATTACCTACATATACTTTTATTGGTGATGAACTCTTATTATCAAGTTTAATTACATCACCCACTGTTAGCTTCAAGAAATCATCTACTGTTATATTAGCAGTTCCAAGTTCCGCCACAATTTCAACATCAACTTTATTGATTCCTTTTTCTATTTTTTCTCTCGACTCAGCAATGGAAGCTTCATTATCATTCTTAAATGCATATTGTACTACTAATTTATCTAATATTTTCTCTACACTTAAATAAGGAAGACACATATTAATAAATGTGCTTCTCTTATTCATTTCTACTGAAAATGTTATTAATGCTACAGGATCATTAGGTGCTAGTGTTTGATTAATTGCCGGATTAGTTTCAATTGCTTCTACTTCTGGCTCAACTTCTAATACCGAATCCCATGCTAACTTTAAATTACTTATCATTCCGGTAGTCACTTGTCGCATTATATTCTTGTCTATGTCTGTAAATTCTTTTGTTTCAGCTTTCCTATTTCCTTTTCCCCCAAGTAAAACATCTATTACTTGAAGAGAAAATTGAGGATTAGTTTCGAATATTATTGTCCCTGATAATGGAGCCATTTTAAATATTGTAATAATAGTAGGGTTTTGCACAGAGTGAATAAATTCCTCATATGTTATCTGCTCTACAGATTCTATCTTAACCTTAACATTTTGCCTAGTCTGACCTGTTAGGTAGTTGGAAATAATTCTCGCATAATTGTCATGAATCAATTCAAGTGTCCTTATATGCTCTTTTGAAAATTTTTGAGGACTCCTAAAATCATAAAGCTTGACTTTATGTTTTTCTTCATCTTTACCAACATCTTCTGACTCTATTTCACCTGTAGATAAGGCAGACAATAAGGCATCTATTTCACTTTGCGATAAGACATCTGCCATATTTTTCCCTCATTTCAATAAACTAATTTAATAATTTGTCAATATCTATTATTGTAAGAAGTTTTTCATCATAATTTAATATACCTTTAATATAAGGCTGTGCTTTACCTGCATCCTTTTCTATTTTTTGTATATTTTTCTCATCTATATCTAAAACTTCTTCAACCTCATCCACTGATATTCCGATTTCTTCATCTTCTACTGTTAAAATAATTATATTATTTTGTTCTTTCCCAGGAGTTACATCAAGTAACAAATTTATGTCAACAAGAGATTTAATGCTCCCACGTAAATTTATCAATCCTTTAATATAACTCGGAGCCTTAGGAACTTTTGTAATCCCCATAGTATCATTGATACTTTGGACTCTATCTGTTTCTACTGCAAAATGTTCTTCTCCTAGTTTGAATACTACTATTTGCATTCATACTCCTCCTCTACAATAATATACAATCAACCATTAATAATTGACACTTAAATTAAAATTTCTGTAAAATCTGCAAAGATTTATTTATAGCCTGTTATAATTCATTTCTTGTATTATTGCTTTTATATTAACCTACAACTTTCTTTATAGCTTCTAAAACTCTATCCGCTTGGAATGGTTTTACTATAAAGTCTTTTGCTCCAGCTCTTATTGCATCCATAACCATTGATTGTTGTCCCATTGCTGAACACATGATTACTTTAGCATCTGGATCGAATGCTTTTATTTGTTTAACTGCTTCAATTCCATCCATATCTGGCATAGTTATATCCATTGTTACTACGTCTGGTTTTTCTTTTTTATAAAGGTCTACTGCAACTATTCCGTTATTTGCTTCACCTACTATTTCAAAATCATTCTTTTCTAAGATATCCTTTATCATCATTCTCATAAACGCTGCATCATCCACAATTAAAACTCTAGCCATACAATTTTACCTCCAAAATTTAATTTATTCCTATAGATTTCAATATTTTCTCTAACGAACCCGGCATAGGGATATAATAAAAATGTCCTCCTATATTCTCTTCTGTATCACTGTCTAAGAATACAGTTTCAATATCTAGTATATATTCATCATATTGATTGGACTCAATAAATGTAGTTGTGAGTATTGCACCTAACATATCAAATGAAGTTGCAGGCACTGATGGTGCCATAACAAGATTAGTTAACTGTGCAATAGCATTCATATATGATGCTGATATTATATTTGCTATCTCGCATAATACAGAACTTCCCATTTCACTTTCTGGAGACTGCTTGCTTCCAACTAATTTTTTTATTACATTTTCAGCTGTTTCCTGTTCGAATACTAAAAGCATATTTCCTGAAATATCGCCTAGCACTCTTACAACTGTTCCAGCCACAGCACATTCTCCACTTTCTTGAAATACTTCTTCTAGTTTTACTACATTTACTGCTGGTACTGTCATATCTACTTTTTTTCCCATCATCATAGAAAGAGCAGTTGCTGCATTACCCGCACCTATGTTAGAAACTTCTTTAAGTGCATCTAATTGCAAAGTGCTTAAATTAGAATACTCCACTTATAACCCTCCTTTAAAATTTTTCACCCTAAAGGGCCAATCATCTCACATTTATATATTATTATTGCTTTTATAACATAACAATAATAATATATCTTGTCCACTCCAAACCTTTAGCCTTTTGCTCATTTTTATGGAATTATAAGTCAAACTAATTTTAATTAGATTTAAAAATCTTACTTAAAAATTTCACTTTATAATAATGCCCCTACATCTAATATCAGTGTTACTAAACCATTACCAAGTATAGTTGCACCAATATACTGATCTAAATTCTTTAATGTTTTTCCGAGTGGTTTTATAACTATTTCTTGTTGTCCAAGTAATGAATCGACTAATAAACCTATAGTTTTATCACCTACATTAACTATTATAACAAATTTCTTATCAGTATTACTAGCCTCTATATCTAAAGTTTCATTTAATCTTACTAATGGAATTACATTTTCTCTATAAATAATAACTTCTTTTCCATTACTTTTCTTTATATTTTCCTCTTTATAGTCAATTACTCTATCAATAAATCCTAATGATATTGCTAATGTTTCCTCTCCTACCTTTACAAGTAAAGCTTGTATTATTTGTAATGTAAGCGGAAGCTTAATTACAAAAGTTGAACCTTTGCCTTCTTCACTTAGTAGGTCTACAGTACCACCGAGTGCTGCAATTTTTGTTTTAACAACATCCATTCCAACTCCTCTTCCTGAGATATCTGTTACAACTTCATTAGTACTAAATCCTTGAGCAAAAATCAAGTTCTTAATATCACTATCTGATAATCCTTCTGTGTTTATTCCCTTTTGCTCTGCTTTAGCTTTTACTCTTTCAAGATTTATTCCTGCACCATCATCTGATACCTTTATTAATGCTTTTGTTCCTTCTTGGTATGCAACAAGCTTAACAGTTCCAACTGGAGGCTTACCTTGTGCAATTCTCTTTTCAGCAGATTCTATACCATGATCCGCTGCATTTCTTAATAAATGTATTAATGGTTCACCTATTTCATCAATAACAGTTCTATCAAGTTCAGTATCAGCACCTTCTATAACAAAGTTAATTTCCTTATTTAATTCTACTGATATATCCCTTATCATTCTTGGGAATCTATTGAATACTGTATCTAGTGGAAGCATTCTAATCTTCATAACCAAATCTTGAAGATCAGATGTTGTTCTTCCTACTTGTTCCAATGTTTCATTTAACTCTTGTGATTTATGAACATTTACAATTTGTTCTAATCGAGTTCTATAAATTACAAGCTCAGAAACCATATTCATTAAATTATCTATTCTCTCTAAGTCAACTCTTACTGATTGATGTGCTTTCTTAACTTCTTTCTTTTGAGTAGGCTTTTTAGCAACTGGTTGCTTTGTCTCAACTTTTGCTTCAGCTGGCTTTTCTTCTAGAGCTTTGTCTATAACTGGTAACTGTGGCACTTCTTTTACTTCTGCTTCTTTTGGAGATATATCTGAGCTTTCTAATTCTATTAAAGAAGCTTCAACTTTTGCAACTTCTGAAATTCCATTTACAACAGTTAATATTTCATCTACAGTATTTTTAGTTACTAAGATAAATTTCAATTCAAAATCAAACTCTTCATTTTCAATTTCTTGAGTTGATGGGTCTGATTTTAATATTTCTCCGTGATCTTCAAGATCTTTAACTATTAGAAATGCTCTTGCTGATTTTAATAAAGTGTTTTCACTTAATGTTACTTTTAATTCAATTGAGTTAAATCCTTTTTCTCTAGCTTGTCTAATAACAGACGTGTCATATTGATTTAAATCTAAATCAAATTCATCACCTGATATCATTTTATTTTCATCTTCTGACTTAATTTCACTAGCTTGTGTTTCTTCTTGTACGTCACTCTTGTTTCCATTTTCTTTTATATCAGCTAAAGCTTTCATTATTCCATCTATATCTATTTTTTCCTCAGAACCTTCTTGAACGTTGTCAACCATCTTTTCTAATGTATCAAGACAATCAAACAATACTGTCACTACATCCTGAGTTACTTTTAGTTTTCCTTCTCTGAATTCAGCTAATACATCTTCCATCTTATGGGTAAGTTCTGCTAAATCAGTAAACCCCATAGTCGCTGCCATTCCCTTAATTGTGTGAGCAACTCTAAATATTTCATTAACCTTATCTGTATCATCTGGATTTTGTTCTAAATCTAATAGTGATTCATTCAATGTTTGTAAATTTTCTAATGACTCCTCTAAAAACATTGACATATATTGAGATGTATCCATCCTTACTCCTCCTCTATATCTTTTTATAAATAAAGGTTGATGCTTTTTCAAATCCATAGTCTCTATAATTATAAATGCTCTCTGTAGCTCCTACAAATAAAAGCCCACCCTTTTTTAATGAGTTACTGAATTTTTTATAAATTTCCTGTTTAACATCATTATTAAAATAAATAACTACATTTCTACAAACAATTAAATCAAAGCCAGTATCGTATCGATCTAAAATCAAATCATGTTTCTTAAAAGTTACCATATTCTTAATTTTAGACTCTACATAGTATTTATCGTCCCTTACTTTAAAATATTTACTTAAATCTGTATTATTTACACCTTTCATTTCATTTTGAGTATATTCTCCAAGCTTTGCTCTAGAAAGTATAGTGTCATCTATATCTGTAGCTATTATATTATGTCTTCCATTTGGAGCTAACTTATCCAATATTATTCCTAATGAATATGGTTCACAGCCTATTGAACAAGCTGCACTCCAAATTTTTAGACTTGAATTATTTGGTAGTAACTCCTTTGCAATTTGTTTTTCTAAATCAGTAAATAATTCTGGATTTCTAAAAAATTCTGTTACGTTTATTGTTATGAAATCTAAAAACTTTTGTCTTTGCTCTGGATTACTTTTTATAGACTTGGAATATTCATCTAATGTTTTTATACCAACTCTTGTCATCAAGCTGTTTATTCTTCTATTTAGCTGTTCTGGCTTATATGCTGATAAATTTATACCCAACTCTTTATGAACCCATTTGTGAAATTCATTAAAATCCATATTTCCTCCTATAACTGTTTAATTATTTTTACTATATTTTCAGCTATTTCATTAAGCGGAGCCACTAAATCTACCTTTCCAGTTTCAAACGCAGCCTTTGGCATACCATAAATTGTACATGTAGATTTATCCTCTGAAATTGTTATACCACCGTTATCTTTTATATTTGCAGTTCCATCAGCACCATCTCTGCCCATTCCTGTAAGAATTACAGATATTAAATTTCCTCTGTACACTTTTATAGCAGAATTAAATAACTTGTCAACTGCTGGTCTTACTCCCCATATAGGCGGTTCTTCATTTAAGTGAATTAAATTATTTGAGCCTACAGTCATATGTTGACCACCCTTAGCAATATATATTGTATTATTACTAATTCTCATACCTTCTGCTCCTTCAACCACTTTCATCTTGCAAGCTTTATCTAGTCTTTCAGAAAATACTTTTGTAAAGCCTTCTGGCATGTGCTGAACTACAAAAACTGGCACCCCTAAATTTTCAGGTAATTTAGTTAACACTTCCTGAAGAGCCTTAGGCCCTCCAGTAGATGCCCCTATTACAACTGCATCTATTTTTTTATTTTTAGGTATGCTATTCACTCTATGTATAGTTTTTTCTTTTATTATATTGGGATTATTTAAACCAATCTCATTATTAATTATTGGGTTATTTTTATTAGTTTCTAAACTTGTTAACTTCTTTCTAGAATTAACATTGCTAGTTATACTTTTTATTTGTTCTATTAAGTTATTTTTAACTTTTGCTATATCTAGCGAAATACTTCCTGATGGCTTAGTTATAAAGCTAATAGCTCCATTATCTAAACATTCTAAAGTTAGTTCCGATCCTTCTGTCGTTGAACTACTAAGCATTATTACAGGATAACTTTTCCCAAGTCTTTTTAATTCTTTAAGAGTTGCAAGTCCATCTAAATCCCTCATATGTACATCTAATGTGATAAGGTCCGGATTGTACTTCTCTACCTTCTCAACTAATTCTCTACCATCTCTAAATTTAGCTACAACTTCAAAATTACTTTCTGATTCTATCATATCTGATATCGCCTTCCTCATAAAAGCCGAATCATCAACAACAATAATCTTTATCTTACCCACCTAATCACACCTCTCTCTTTATTCTACAATTCTACAATTCCAAGCCCAACAACTTTAAGTATTACTTTTCCATCACTTGCATAAAGGATCATAGTTCTACCTTTATTTCCACCTGTCTCCTCAGCAATTATAGGAATAGATTCTTCTTTTAAACTCTTCTTCACTGCATCACTATTCCTTTTTCCAATATCGCTTATTATGCTCTTATCAGAAAAATTAAACATTGAAGCTCCACCAGCTATTTTAGCTACGAGATTTCTCTTTTTACACCCTTGCTTTTCCATTTTATCAATTAATAGTGGAATAGCTAAATCTGCAAATTTCATGGGGTTTGTACTACTTTTAAATTGTGTACTATCAGGAAGCATTATATGTGCTAATCCTGCCACCTTAACTGTCCTATCATATAAGGCGATTCCTATACATGATCCGAGTCCTATTGTCATTATTGTTCCTGGGTCGAGTACTAAATTTAGATCAGCTATTCCAACTTTTACTTCTGCACTTACCATCTTTACCCCCTAAAAGATTTTTTCTTCATCCTCTGAAGACAGTATCTTTTCTAAGTCTAATAAAATAACAATATTATCTTTTAATTTTATCAAACCTGCTATATATCTTTTATCTATTGTTGCTGTTATAGGAGGTGCTTCTTCCATTAAATCGCTACTAACATCTCGCACTTCGTAAACATTTTCTACAATAATTCCGAATTTATTTTCATCTCTTTTTACAACTATTATTTTTCTATTTTCATTTTCTTCATCTTCTCCAAAATTAAACTTTTTGGATAAGCTAATTATTGGAAGTATACTTTGTTCATAATTTATTACTCCCTTTACAAAAGTAGGCGAATCAGGAAGAATTGTTGGTTCTTCATATCCTAAAATCCTCTCAACTTCTTTTATATCTGTTGCGTAATGTTCTCCATTTAATCCAAATATTAAAATTTTCACTTCATTACTTGACATTACTTTGAACCCTCCTATAGTATAAATTTATCAATTGTTATTTCTCCAGTTTTATCTATATATGCCTCTACATTTTTAGAAGAAACTTCTAACATAATTTGTTTTTCTCCAAAGCAGAAAATAGTATTGTTATAAGCTATATCAGCTGTAATTCTTCCTTTTTTAGAGACTTTTAAAACAGTACTAACTCCAGCTGCACTTCCCACTGTCTTTAACTTTATTTCAGATCCAGCTGAAAGTGTGCCACCTCTACAAACAGCTTTTTCACTGGTAAACTCTATATTTTCCAATGCTATTATGTTGCAGGTATACTGTCCTTTACCTGTTATAAAAACACTTCCTGATGCTTCTATGGTAGATCCTTGAGCATATGCCAAATGCACACTTGTAGGAATTACCATCAAATCCTCTATTTCGCAAATTTCTTCATCTAACAATTCCTTAAAAATGTCAAATTCATTAATATTATTTATTTTAAGTGGGCCCAAGCCCAATAGTTTATTTATTATAAATGTTGTAACATCACTATGTTGAATTCCTTCAGACATATTATAATTCAAAATATTTCTACATATTTTAGGTAATGATTTCAACTTATTCTCTATTAATATTTTAATTATTTCTCCATCTTTTTTTGAACCTAGTAAGTTATGTTCTTTTACTTGCACTGTTGAATCAACTAAATCATCAATAATATGAGCCAGACTCTTCAAACTTTCTAAATACTGCTTTTTCTCGACATTTTCACATCCAGCTGTCACTGTTGAATTCAATATATTTCCGCCTATAAAAATTTCTCCTGAAGACCTGATTATTGCAGATTCTACATTTTTGCCAACATGAAGTTCATTCCCTGTTTTAACTTCCATTCCTTCCAAAACATTACCAACCACTTCAACATTACCAACAAAATCTATATTTCCGCTTTTTAAATCTACTTGATCTACCTTGTATAATTTATTTACTACAAATGTATTTGCTTTATAAGCCGGCTTACCCTCAGACGTTGCTATAATACTATTGTTTTCAAGTTTACATCCTTCTCCAAGCCTTACTCCAGTCTTTTTAAAAGTCTTTCTTTTAACAGGAACACCATATATATCTTGTCCATCATTTCCCGATTTTCCAGGTATTATTTCGCCTATAACGTCTCCAACTTTAACATTTGCAATTAGAAATCTATTTCTATAATCAACTTTTTCTTCTGAGTCTTTGTAATGAATTAATTCTTCTGAATCGTGAAATAGAACTTGAATCTCATCTGGAATGTCATCTACAGCAGGCACTCCTTTTGCAACTAACTTTTTTTCTATATTATGTTCATTGCATATAGTTTCTAATTCTTTTTCAATAATTTCATATTTAATTCCATTACTCTTTAGTAACTCTTTTAATTCTTTTACTGTATACTTTGGTGGATATTTATCATCAACATTCTTCTTTTTGATTGTTAAATTTTTTTGATATTCTTGGTTAACTAATTCATATATATGAGCTGGGGTTGATTTTATATCAACATATGCCTCCATTTTATCATCTGTAATTGATATATTTATGTTTCTTGTCGGCTCGTTCTCTTCAAATTTATATTCAATTTTATCTCGTGATGTTACAGGCGTTATTCCATCACATTTTTGCCCATTAATAATTAAAATTACACCCAGGCAAGTTTTTATAGTAATAATTTCATCTTTATTATTAGATTCTGTTATTATTATTTTCCCATTCTCAATCTTAGCTCCAAATTCTTCTTTAGTTTCTGGTAATTCTTCAATTATTTCCTTTTCTTCAATGCTGCTCTTATTTTCGTCAACTTCTATTATTTCTATCTCTACTTTCTTTCTAAAAAACTTCTTTTCTTCCTTAATTATTCTATATTTTAAAGCTTCTTTCGAAAGATTTAATTCAGAAGATGCTTTTTCAAGACATTCATTTAAGGATGATCCAGAAAACTTCAAGTCCATAAATATCTCCCCCTAAAATACTCCTTTATCTAAGTATACCACAGCCTATTTTAATTTTATATCCATTATTTATATTAATCTATATTATTTTACATGAAAATACAAATTAACTTAATTTTAATGATTTTTTATATATTTTTCTATCTCATTATCATATTCTTTAATCAATTTTCTAATCAAGTTATTATCCACATTAAAATTTATGCTATTTACTGTTTTTATTGGTAATATTTTAGGGGATGTACCCGAAATAAACATTCCATCCAATTTATCTATATCAGAATATTTATATTCTACTTCCTCGACTTCAACCCCAACCTTATTTGCAATATCTATTATTTCTCCTCTAGTTACTCCCGGTAGTACAGCTTTTACAGGTGATGTAAGAAGTTTATTTCCTTTAACCATGAAAATATTTGATCTGCTGCCTTCTGTTATATGCCCATTTGAATCCACTAAAATAGCTTCATACGCATTATTATCCTTTATCTCTTTATTAACCTTTTCTCTAAAGGTATCATTTATTATTTTCGCATTAGGATTTTCTCTTTCTCCAAAATAAAGTATAGTGTTAACCCCATTCATATACATTTCATCAGATGGATATGAGTGTTCAATAAAAAATACCCTAAGCTTTTTTTCATTTACTCCAAATGTTATTTTTATATTTCCTTCAGATCTATTTTCACTTTCTATTAGCTCCTCAATTTCCTTACTTATTTCTTCGTAACTTACTAAAAATTCTTCATTTATTAAATTAAAAGAATTTTTCATTCTTTTTAAATGACTTTCTAGAAAAATTGCCTTTCTATCTATTACTCTTAAAACTTCATAAATTATTTTATCTTCCATGCCTTGCCATCCCTTTCTACTATATATAGATATTGCAATTCACAATGCACATTTCACAATTCAGAATCATTGCTAAAATTCCTGCAATATTTTTAGAATCATGATAAAGAATCATTTTTGCAATGTATATATTATATATAATCTGTAATATTAAATTAATATTATTAATTGCATAAGCCTAAACTTTAATCATATACTAATGTAAATTCTTTAACACAGCTTATACTATGTAATCAAATCAATCTTATTTATTAATAAGACTGATTTCTTAATTTATATTTTATTTCCATCTTAGTATCTCTATATCATGATTCTTTTTATAGTTTATTAAATATGGCTTACCTACTAGATCCAATAATGGTTTATCTGATAAGGAATCAGAAAACATATACGATTCCTTAAAATCCACCTCAATTTTTTCATCTTTAAGTACTTCTTTCAATCTTCTAACCTTCTCTTCTCCCTTGCAGTTGTTCCCTACCATTTTTCTTACGAAAGTTCCATTTTCAAATCCAAATTTAGTTCCTATTACTCGATCAACTTCTTTTATATTATAAAATTCATTAACGTAAAATTCAGGAGATGCTGAAATCAGGTATATATCATACCCCTCATTTTTAAGTTTTTTCATCATTTTCAATGCATCATCATATAAAATATTTTTTAGCCTTTCATCATAAAACTCTTTAACAAGTTCTGCTAACTCCTCTTCTCTAATTCCATCTATAAACCTTAAAAATGTCTCTTTTACTTTTCTCTCATCGTATATTCCAATTGCATACATAATTCCACAGTATATAGCTCTTGGTAAGAATCTAAGTTTTTTTTTATCTTTCTTGATTACATACTTAAATAATTCCATTAGAGTCTCTTTTTTAGTGATGGTATAATCTATGTCAAATATAGCAAGTTTCTTCAAAACACAAATACCTACCTTTTTAATATTTAATTCTTAACACTCAAGCATATGATTTAACTTTGCTTTAAATCATTAAGTGTTTAGAGCTAAATATTATAATAATTAATTTCGATTAAAAATTCTTATGCTTTTCTTTAAACTCAATTTCAGTATTCCTTTTTATCACTCGTTTATTTTAAGTAATAATGACTTTAATTATTACAAGAAAATCGTAAATGTATATATTGCAATTCACAATGCACATTTCGCAATGCACAATTACAGCTAAAATTCTCACAATATTCTTAGAATTATGATGAAGAACTATCTTTGCAACATATATACAAAAATTAAAAATCAATTATAACTATAATATTCTTCCTTCATATTTAGTATAAATAAACAACTTTAAGACTAGGTTTATGTGATAACTTATCAAAATCATAAATATTTTGTTCCGAAAAGCCATGAAAATATCGCTTAAGATTCTAATTTACGGGTTTCACCATTTTAGCATGCTCTCACTTTCATAGGGAAGCTCCACTCATTACATTCGCTCAGGAAGTTCGAGAACCCAAAATAAAATTTTGAACTCTCACTTCACAAGCTAAAGTGTAACAACCTACAACTAAGAATCTTAGCAACTCATTTTCAAATGCTTTCTCCATATTATGACCTTTGTGGTTACAAATATATTTATGATTTCTAGTGAAGATATGGCTTTAAGTCTTAGCAACTTTGTAAATATCTTCATCTAATAAGTTGAATTCTTAAGTTAGATTTATACTATGAAATATATATAAACTAGAAATAATAATTATGCTTTTGTGAAATGTTTCATTAGGAATTTGATGGTTTTGATTCTTAGATTAAAAGTTGTTCCAAGTATGCTAGTTCAAAGCTCGTCTTTGAAGCTAGCATCTTGGGTACAACTTGTAATCTTAGAATCATCCATCATAATTTCCTTAGAAACTGGAACAACAGCATAATTCTCATTTCGGCAAGATATATGCATAAGTTTAGGTCTAAGTTGGTTTATCTATATAAATTATTTAATTTTGCTTAAAAATGTTGAAATTCTATCTATTCCAGTTTCTATTATATCCATAGATGTCGCATATGATAATCTTATATAATCATCTAACCCAAAACCGGCACCTGGTATCACTGCAACTTTCTCTTCTTCTAGTAATACTTTTGCAAAATCTACAGAGTTGTTAATAGTTTGATCTTTAAATGTAGTATTCAAGTACGAAGATATATTAACCATTATATAAAATGCACCATTAGGCTTTATAATTGATATTTCATTTAACTTTTCTAATTTATATATCATGAAATTTCTTCTATTCTCAAATTCTTTAATCATATTGTTTAAATCTTCTACCGGACCATTTAATGCCTCTATTGCAGCATATTGAGCTATTGTATTTACATTGGATGTCATGTGACTTTGAATGCTTGTCATAAGTTTAGTTATACTTTCACTTGCAGCTGCATACCCTAGTCTCCACCCAGTCATTGCATACGTCTTAGAAACGCCGTTTATTACTATGGTTCTTTCATAAGCATCCTCATTTAATGCTGCTATACTTATGTGCTTTTCTCCATCATATATTAGCTTTTCATAAATTTCATCTGATATAATTAATAAATCATGTTCTTTTGCAAAATCAGCAATTTCTAACAATTCGCCTTCATGATAAATTGTTCCTGTAGGATTATTAGGGCTGTTTAATAAAATCGCCTTAGTTTTACTAGTTAAAGCTTTCTCTAGATCAGCAACTGTATATTTATAATTATTTTCTTTTAATGTTTCAACAAATACTGGAACCCCATCAGCTAATTTAACTAATTCAGGATAACTAACCCAATATGGTACAGGAATTAATACTTCATCTCCTGGATTCAAAGTTGCCATAAATACATTTGCAAGACATTGTTTTGCACCTGTAGAAATTATTATTTGACTTGGCTTATACTCTAAGTTATTATCATCTTTAAACTTACTACATATAGTAGTTTTTAACTCTAACAAACCTCCTGCTGGAGTATACTTAGTTTTCCCGTCATTCATAGCTTTTATAGCTGCTTGAATTATGTTTTCTGGTGTATTAAAGTCTGGTTCCCCTGCTCCAAAACTTACTACATCAACCCCTTGACTTTTTAGTTCATTAGCTTTAGCTGTGATTGCTAATGTAATTGATGGTGTGATATTCCCCGCTTTTTTAGATAATTGCATTGCTTTTTCCCTCCAATTTTGACCTTAAAATGAATTATAAAAAATGTTCTAATTCATTTATATATACTTTTGTCACATAATAAAAATATATCATTAATATATTGAATTGTAAACAATATGGAATATTTAAGGGACATGAAGGAAAATAACAAGTCAAAATGCAATGATTATTTTTCATTAGACAATGAAGCAGATTGATCTCATAGCGAGCCTATTAGGACAATCTACTGAAGCAGTATAATGGAAAATAGGCACTTATGAAAAGATCAGCTATGCTGCAACAAGGAACTTTTCTTAGCAGATTCACTTGTTATTTTTTTGAATGTCCCTAATACATATTAAACAAAAGACCTTAGTAATAAATTACTAAAGTCTTTAACTTCTTATTCTTCGCCTACTAACTCATTTTGATAATAAGCTGATACTCTATCAAATTCTTCTTCATCCGGAACAACAAGTTCATCTTCATCAAGTCTGAAAAGATAAACTGAATCTTCTTCTGGATTTTGAGCTAAATAATATGCTTTTCCTTCATATTCAAATTCGTCGATTATAGGGCATGTAACTACATTTCCATTTTCATCTTCTAAATCTATAACGAAGTTTTCTTCATCATTGCATCCGCATCCACATTCATGATCTTCATCATGGTGATGTCCACCACATCCACAACTTCCTTCTTCACTATTACATCCACATTTTTCTAAATCTTTTTCCATGTTTCAACCTCCTTTTGGTTCTTAATTAATTTTACCCTTAAATCATCAAAATTAAAACCCTTAAATAAAAAAATTGTAAAGTAATTTTAATAAATATTTCAATTATATATGTTCTAGAACATTCAATTTATGAAAATTCAATTTAAATCACATTTATTAGAAACTAAACAGTTCTTACAATAAAATATAATTTTATTATTTCAGCTACTACATTAAGTTTCTTCCAAAAATAAGATCTCAGATCACTTTGGATTTGGATCTTTTACGGATCTTCCTTTTCGAATGTATGTAAAAAAGAAGCCACTTCCTATAGAATAATTTCTACAAAGAAGTGACTCCTCTTTTCGCGCAAATTTAGTTATTTCAATATTTTAATTACTTTACTATTGTTGATTAGCTAATTTCTTGTATCCTTCTAATCTTTCCATAGCATCTTTCTTAGTCTTTTCAAATAAAGCATCAGCTTGTTCTGGGAATGCCTTAGCTAATGAAGAGTATCTAACTTCTCCCATTAAGAATTCCTTGAAGTCTGCAGTTGGTTCTTTTGAATCTAATGTAAATGGATTCTTTCCAGCATCTTTTAATTCTGGGTTGAATCTGTACATTTGCCAGTAACCACATGCAGTAGCTCTCTTAGCTTCTTCTTGGCTGTTACCCATACCAATTCTTAATCCATGATTTATACATGGTGCATAAGCTATTATTAATGATGGTCCTTTATAAGCTTCTGCTTCTGCAATAGCTTTCATAACTTGGTTCTTATCAGCACCCATGTTAATTTGAGCTACATATACATAACCATAACTCATAGCCATCATTCCAAGATCTTTCTTCTTAGTCTTCTTACCACTTGCAGCAAACTTAGCGATTGCAGCAGTTGGAGTAGCTTTAGATGATTGACCGCCAGTGTTTGAGTAAACTTCTGTATCTACTACTAATATATTTACATCTTCTCCTGAAGCTAATACATGGTCAACTCCACCGTATCCGATATCGTAAGCCCATCCGTCTCCTCCGAAGATCCATTGTGATCTCTTAACGAAGTAGTCTTTTTCAGCTAATATTTCTTTAGCTAATTCAGTGTTAGATGCTTCTAAAGCAGCTGTTAATTTATCAGCTCTTTCTCTAGTTCCTTCACCTTCATTTACGTTATCTAACCATTCTTGTAATTCAGCTTTTGCTGGATCATTTGCAGCTATAGCAGCTTCAGCTTTTTCTGCAATTCTTTCTCTTATAGCCTTAACTCCTAAGAACATACCTAATCCATATTCAGCATTATCTTCGAATAATGAGTTAGCCCAAGCTGGACCATGTCCATTTTTATTCTTAGTGTATGGAGTTGAAGGAGCTGATCCTCCCCATATTGATGTACATCCAGTTGCATTAGCAACCATCATTCTATCACCAACTAATTGAGTTATAGCTTTAACATATGGAGTTTCTCCACAACCTGCACAAGCTCCTGAGAACTCAAGTAATGGTTGCTCAAATTGGCTACCTTTAACTGTCTTCTTGTTCATTGGGTTCTTCTTAGCTGATATATCATGAGTTAAGTAATCCCAAGCTTCTATTTGATCATGTTGAGATTCTTGTGGTTTCATAACTAATGCTTTTCCTGGTGCTGGACATACTTGAGCACAGTTTCCACAACCTGAACAGTCAAGTGGTGTTACACCCATTGTATAGAATAATGGTTCTTCTGTCTTTAATCCTTTAGCAGCTACAGCCTTATTTGCACTTGGTGCAGCATTCTTTTCTGCATCAGTTAATAAGAATGGTCTTATAGAAGCATGTGGACATACCATTGAACATTGGTTACATTGAATACATTTATCTTTATCCCATTCAGGAACATTTACTGCAATTCCTCTCTTTTCGAAAGCTGCAGTACCATTTTCAAAAGTACCATCTTCCATACCTGCAAATGCTGAAACTGGAAGTTGATCTCCTTCTTGTCTGTTCATTGGAATAACTATATCTTTAACGAACTTAGTAGCATGTTTAATTTCTACTGGAGCTTCATCTGCAACTGTCTTCCAAGCTTCTGGAATATCTATTGCAACAATTGATTCAACACCTTTATCGATAGCAGCGTTGTTCATGTTAACAACTTTTTCACCCTTCTTACCATAAGAAGTTACAACTGAATCTTTTAAGTGCTTAATAGCATCTTCAACTGGAATAATGTTAGCTAACTTGAAGAAAGCTGATTGCATTATCATGTTGATTCTTCCACCAAGACCGATTTCTTGAGCAATACCTACAGCATTGATAGTGTAGAACTTAATGTTGTTGTTTGCTAAAAATCTCTTATATGAAGCAGGTAATTTTTCTTCTAAATCTTCTGGAGTCCAGATAGTATTTAATAAGAAAGTAGAACCTGGTTTTAATCCTTCAAGTACATTGTATTTGTGGATGTATGATTGGTTAGAACATGAAACAAAGTCTGCTTTGTTTATTAAGTATGGTGACTTAATTGCTTTCTTACCAAATCTTAAGTGAGATACAGTAATTCCTCCTGATTTCTTTGAATCATAGAAGAAATATGCTTGAGCATACATGTCTGTATTGTCTCCAATGATCTTAATTGCACTCTTGTTTGCTCCAACAGTACCATCTGATCCTAATCCCCAGAACTTACAAGATGTAGTTCCTTCTGGAGTTGCATCTATATCTTCAGTTACTTCTAATGAAGTATTTGTAACGTCATCAACGATTCCGATTGTGAATCCATTCTTTGGTGCATCTTGTGCTAAGTTAGCATAAACTGCAGCAATATGTCCTGGATTTGGATCTTTTGAACCTAAACCAAATCTTCCACCAACAATAAGTGGTGCATCAGCTTGTCCATAGAATGCATTTCTTACATCTAAGTATAATGGTTCTCCAGTTGATCCTGGTTCTTTAGTTCTATCTAAAACAGCAATTTTCTTAACTGTCTTTGGAATAGCAGCTAATAATCTTTCATTTGAGAATGGTCTGAATAATCTTACTTTAATAACACCAACTTTTTGTCCATTAGCATTTAAGTAATCTATAGTTTCTTCACAAACATCTGTAGCAGAACCCATAGCTATAATTACTCTATCAGCATCTGGTGCTCCATAGTAATCAAAACAATGATATTCTCTACCAGTTAACTTAGTGATTTCAGCCATGTAATTTTCAACTGTTTCTGGTAATTCATTATAGAATTTATTAACAGATTCTCTTTCTTGGAAATAGATATCTGCATTTTGAGCAGTTCCTCTAGTTACAGGATGATTTGGGTTTAATGCTCTTTCTCTGAAAGCTTTAACTGAATCCCAATCAAGTAAACTTGCTAATTCATCATATTCTAAAACTTCAATTTTTTGTACTTCATGAGAAGTTCTGAATCCATCAAAGAAGTTTAAGAATGGAATTCTTGTCTTAATAGCAGTTAAATGTGCTACTGCTGCTAAGTCCATAACTTCTTGAACTGATCCTTCTGCAAGCATTGCAAAACCAGTTTGTCTTGCTGCCATAACATCTTGGTGATCTCCAAATATGTTTAAAGCAGAAGTAGCTAATGCTCTAGCTGATACGTGGAATACTCCTGGTAACATTTCACCAGAAATTTTGTACATGTTTGGTATCATTAATAATAAACCTTGTGAAGCTGTATAAGTTGTTGTTAAAGCTCCAGCTTGTAAAGATCCATGAACTGCACCAGCTGCTCCAGCTTCTGATTGCATTTCCATAACTTTTACAGGTTGTCCAAATATGTTCTTTCTTCCTTGTGCTACCCATTCATCTACATGTTCTGCCATTGGTGATGATGGTGTAATTGGGAATATTGCAGAAACTTCTGTAAATGCATAAGATATATGAGCTGCTGCAGTATTACCGTCCATAGTTTTCATTTTTCTCATCGCGTTGACCCCTCTTTCTAATTTTAAACATAAATTAGTAATTTAAATTTATTAATAAGTTAGTCTTAAAGACCACCTAATAAACATATTAATATTTAGCTTAAGAGATTTTTAACAATAGACGCACGAAACAATATGACAAACCTTATATTAATTAACTAGTTTTTTTCCTAATTGTTTAATAATGTTTGCCTGCGTTTTAGTTGGTGAATCTTTAATTGTTAAATCTCCAATTACATTAAAACCATAAGATGACATTTCATCTTTCCATAATTTCATAAAAGTATCTTCAATCCACCCGTAAGTTGCAAATAAAATACAATTTTTATTTATGTTTACATCTCTATAGTTTTGTAATTGATCTAAAAATGGTTTCATTTCTTCCTGCTCGATTTTAGTGGCATCTACTGCTGGACTTCCAAAAGCAATAGAATCAGCTTCTAAAACATCTTCCAATGTGGCATCTGCAACGTGCTTCACACTTACTTCCGCTCCATGCTCCCTAGCACCATCTGCCATAGTGTTCGCAAGTGCTTCTATATTTCCTCCACAACTCCAATAAATGATTGAAACTTTTTTCATTGTAATGCACCTCATCTTCTTGTTAAATAATTAACTTATGTTTTCACTAAAATGAACTTACTCTTTTATTATATCTCACATATTTTTTTTTGCAAGATTTGATTGTATAATTTGTGCTTTATTTAAATAATAATTACAAATTTAATAATTTATTTTTTTACCTTAACACTTCTTAATAATACATTTATTATTGCTTCAATACCGCTTTTAGCTTGACTCTTTTCCATATTATTAATTAATTCATCTTTTCTTTTTTTTAGCTCAAGAACTTTTTCATATAATACATTATTTTTAATTTCTTCTTCTTGCAGCATTAATGAATACCCTTCTTTTTCAAACGACTTAGCATTTAATATTTGATCTCCTCTACTTGCCTTTTTTGAAAGTGGTATTAATAGTGTTGGTTTTTTTAATGCTAAAAATTCAAATATAGAATTAGCGCCTGCTCTTGAAATTATATAGTCACAAGCCTTCATAAGGTCAGGCAATTCTTCGGTTACATATTCAAATTGCTTATACCCTTTTTTATTTAAAAAATTATTATCCACATTACCTTTTCCGCAAATATGAATTATATTAAAATCTTTTAAAAGCTTATCTAGATTTTTTCTTATTTCTTCATTTATGAGCTTAGAACCTAGACTCCCCCCCATAATAAAGAGAATCTCCTTATTGTCAGAAAATTCACATATCTTTTTTCCTCTAATCTTATCTCCGTTAAGTATTTCTTCTCTGATTGGGCTTCCTGTAAGTACTCCTTTATCATCCTTTATAAACTTTAGACTTTCTCTAAATGTGACACATAGTTTATCACAAAATGGTGCTGAAAGTTTATTTGCAAGTCCTGGAGTCATATCTGATTCATGTGCAACCACTGGTATTTTTTTAATAGATGCTGCTATTACAACTGGAACAGCTACAAAACCACCCTTTGAAAAAATCACATCTGGTTTTTCTTTTGATAATATTTTTAGTGCTTGAGCAATTCCCTTTAAAATTTTGAATGGATCAGTAAAATTTTTCACATCGAAATATCTTCGTAATTTCCCGCACGAAATTCCGAAAAAAGGTATATTGTTTTTAGTTATTATTTCTTTTTCAATACCGTCAAAACTTCCGATATATTTTATCTCAAAGTCCTTTTGCTTTAATTTAGGAACTAAAGCCAGATTCGGAGTAACGTGACCAGCAGTTCCTCCCCCTGTCATTATTATTTTATACTTAGCCAAAAACTATCATCCTTTCTTATAATAACTCAAAATATATGATCTTAAATTCATAACATCTTTTTATGCTTAACCGAAAACTCTATTCTTTTACCTATAGTTTTGTATTACTATTTGTATAGTAGTATTACCATTATATTCATTAACATTTGGATAAAACACTAAATCAAGGTTCACATGATTATATTCTCCATTATAGAGTTTTTGCAATTCTTCATTTCCATATTTACTGCTAACTTCTTCTTCAAACTTTTCAATATCGCCAAAATAAATAGCATCCAGAGCTTTATTCATCCTAGTCTTGAGTTTTAATTTTAGCACATTCCTATTCTTCCCAAGTATTGTTGCCCTTAATAAATTAATATTTTTCTCAGCAAACAATGGTTTAGAGTTTGATTTACCAAAAGGCTCTAATCTTTCTAAATCATTTATCACATCATAGTTTATAGCATCAAGCGGCAAAACCGAGTCTATAGTAACTTTTCTCAATAAATCCTCGTCTTTTAAAATTGTATTTTCATTTAATCTCCGCCTAAATTCATCTATATTTTCTTCTTTTAATGAAAAACCTGCCGCCATAGGGTGCCCGCCAAACTTTTCAAGCAGATCCTTGCACTTAATAAGTTCTTCAAACATATTGTATTCTTCTATTGATCTTCCTGAACCCTTCACACCATGTTCTGCTTTTGTTATAACCAAAGTTGGAACATTATATTTTTCTTTTATTCTTCCTGCTATTATACCTGCTAAACTTTCATGTATATCAGGAATATAGATAACAAATACTTTATCATTTATCATTCCACTTTTCTCTATGATTTCAACAGCAGCCTCGACGCCCTTCATGGTCATATCTTTTCTATCTTCATTTAATTTAACTAATTCTTTTGCGAGCCTTACTGCTTCCTCTTCATCATCTGAGAGCAATAATTTCAATCCTCTTTTAGCCGAATCTAGCCTTCCTGAAGCATTTATGCATGGCCCTATAATAAATCCAAGATGATATACCGATAAAGTTTTTTCTGTTAATTCGCATTCTCTTATTAATTCTTGTAGTCCTAAGTTAGTTGTACTGTTAATAAGTTCTAATCCCTTTTTAACAAATATCCTATTCTCATCAACTAAATCTACAACATCGCAAACTGTCGCTATTGCCAAAAATTCTATGAATTTGTAGCATTCTTTTTTATCTATATTAAAAGTCTCATAAAGAACTTCTACAAGCTTAAATGCTACACCCGCTCCACACAATTGTTTAAATTTATAATTGCATTCACTTTGCTTTGGATTTACTACTGCATCAGCACTTAAACTTATAAATTCTCTGACGTTATTTTCTTTCTCAACAAATGGTATATCATGATGATCTGTAACTATTACTGTAATTCCTAATTCTTTTGCGTATTTTATTTGGTCTATAGCCGATATACCATTATCGCAAGTTAGTATGGTATCAACCCCATCTTCTTTCGCCTGCTTTATAATATTCATATTAATTCCATATCCATCTTTTATTCTATCTGGAATTTCATAATCTACATTTGCATTGCACCTTTTTAAAGCTGAGTATAAAATATAAATACTTATTACACCATCAACATCGTAATCTCCAACAATTCGTATCTTATTCTGAGCTTTTATTTTCTCACGCAGTATATCAACTGATTTTTCTAAATCTTTCATTTCTCTAGCCTCATGAAATTTATCAAAATCCGGATTAATATAACTTCTTATCATTTCATCGCTTATAATATTCCTGTTTACTATAAGCCTACTAACCAATTCTGAAAGTGCATATTTTTTAGATATGTATTTATAATCAGCTTTTATATTTTTTATAAACCATCTTTCTGCCATTTCTTCTCCCCTCACAGCATGCCGCAACAATACCCCTAAGACCTTTGATCCTAGAGGTTATATACTTTAGATTTCTATATTTTTCATTTCTCTTATACTGAAATAAAGTGAAAACTTTCCCAGTAAATTTGATAACTTTTACCCTATAAACATCTTATATAACATACCAGATGAAATACTTTCTACTTTATTCCCATATCCAAGAATATCTAATAACTTATATGCAAATGCCATTGCTGTTGCTGGACCTCTGCTGGTTACTATATTCTTATCAACTACTACAGCATCTTCTAAATATTCACAATTTGGTAATTCATCTTCATATCCAGGATAAGAAGTTATATTTCTTCCTTCTGTGATTCCCGCTCTTCCAAGAACTATTGGTCCTGCACAAATCGCTCCAATTAATTTTCCATCTTTGTTTTGCTTTTTGACAAATTTTATTACTCTCTCATCATCTCTTAAGTTAGTAGCTCCTGGAATACCTCCTGGTATTACCACTAAATCATATTCCATATTCTCATCGAAAAGCTTATCTGCTTGAACTACCACGCCATGACTTGACTTAACTTGCTTTTCTGCAATTGATACTAAATCACAAGTTACATCCGCCCTTCTTATTATATCAGATACAGTTAAAGCCTCTATTTCCTCAAAACCTTCTGCTAATAAAACGCATACTTTCTTCATATCAATTCCTCCTTAAATCTAAACAATGAGGATATCCTAAACTATTTTTTAGAACACCCTCATTCTGCTTCTCTTCAATTTATACCTACATTATACCCCATTTATTGTTTAACTACCACAACTTAATTGTCAGAATTGGAACTTTCCAATCTATAATTTTCTTTACTTTCTTCCAACCACCTGCCATAAACGATTCACACATAATGATATATTTTGTGTGAGACATTCACTTTGCTAAAAAGTAAGAATCAGAAATTTTTATTTTATATACAACATAACTTGTTATGTTTAGTAAGTTCTGCATTGTTCTTCGCACTCTTCTTAGGAGTGCGCACTTTTTTTATAGTTATAAGTTCTTGGTTGTGCTTCGCACCTTTTTATAGGTGTACATCTTTTATTTCATCATCAAGTGAGACCATCATTATACTTGTTCCTCTTCCAGCCCTATTTTGTAACTTAATATCACTTATATCCATTACTGATCTCTCCTTGCCTTTAGAAACAAGTGTAATTTTTGTATCATCCGAAGATAACATTACGGTATTATCATCACTTTTCTTGTAATTACTATGATACTTTCCAAAAATGACTTGATCTTCATCCCTTAGACTTATTCCAGTTACCCCTGAAGCTATTTTACCCATAATATTTACATTTTCAACCGGAAATCTTATTGCCATTCCTTTTTTAGTTATCATAATCAAGTGACCAATCTTTATTTGATTCATTTCTACAGATACAACTTCATCATCTTCAAACTTAAACTTATAGCATGCTTGCTTTAGAAAGTCACCTTCAAATTCTTTTAACAATGTTTTCTTAACCATTCCTTTTTTCGTAAACGTGTATACTCCTAAGTCTTCATCATAAGAATCAATGGAAATCAGACTTATTATCTTTTCTCCCTTTTCCATTTTACCTATAAATGCTTCTACATTTATTTCCTTATTCAAAACATTTCTCATTAAAAATACTGGTATTTTATATACATATCCTCTGTTGCTAAAGATAAGCAATTCTTTTAAAGAATTTGTTTTAACTTTTAATGAGTCTTCCTTTATCCTCTCATAGAATTTAAACTTATTCTTATCAGTAACTCCAACACTTAATTCAAAATATTCAATTTCATTAGTATCTTCTACTTGACTAATTTCATCTTCTTCTGAGAAATTAAATAGCTGAGTAGGTAAAATATTTCTAGCCGTTTCCTCTAGATTTTTTATTTCAAGAGTAAATTCTAACCCTAGTTTACTCTTAACTTTTAGGAACTTCTCTTCTTCTTCCAATTCTCTCATGGATACGTCAATCAACTCATCACCATCTCTAAGTTTTAACGCTTGAAGTTTACCATATGCAGTTTGGAATTTATCTAAAGAACTTAACTTAATTCCTCCATGTTTTGTTATAAATCTAAATGCTTTGCTAGGATTGAAATTATCTATGGATATAGCTGCAATTATCTTCTCATTATCAAGATTTAATGATTTAATAATATCATCTAATCTATCCCCTTTTTCTTTCCATTTCATTTCAGGAATATTAATACCCTTCGTTTGGTACATAAAACCTTTATCCGTAAATACAAGAAGTGTATCCTTAGTATTAGAATTTATTAAATATTTTAAAGAATCTCCTTCTCTATATTCAATATCTTCTGGATTGGAGCTAGATCTATTGTAATTCTTTAATGGTATTCTTTTTACGAATCCATCTTTAGATATTGTTATCATAACTTCTTCTACAATAATTAATTCTTCAACATCAATTTTACTTTCATTATCATCATGTATAATTTCAGTTCTTCTATCATTTCCGTACTTATCACTTATTTCTTTTAATTCACTTTTAACAACTTTCAAAAGCTCTTTTTCACTAGATAAAATCTTCTCAAGTTTTTTTATAATTTTCTCAAGTTGCGCATATTCTTTTTCAAATATTTCTATTTCAAGACCTGTTAACCTATATAACATAAGTTCCAATATAGCTTGTGCTTGAGCCTCAGAAAACCCAAATTTGCTTATCAAGTTTTCCGATGCATCCTTTTTAGACTTTGAACTTCTAATGGTTGCTATAACTTCATCTAAAACACTTATAGCTTTAATAAATCCTTCAACAATATGGTGCCTCTTTTTTGCCACATCAAGTTCTTTTTGGGTTCTTCTAGTTATTATTTCTTTCTGGTGATCTACATAATATCTTATTATAGCCTTTAAACTCATAGTTTCTGGCTTTCCATTTGCAAGGGCTACCATGTTAAAACTTATGTTGCATTGTAAATCAGTTTTTTTGAACAGATACTTTAGCACTTTATCTGCAACATCTTCATCTGCATTTTTCTTTAATTCAATTACAGCTCTTATTCCACTTCTATCAGACTCATCTCTAATATCTGTTATAGATTCCAATGCTTTTGCATGTCTCTTATCTCCAGTCATTTCAGATATTGTTTGGAGAATCCTAGACTTATTTCTTCTGTATGGGAATTCAGTTATAATTATTCCGATTCTTCCATTTTCTAATTTTTCAATTGAAGTCTTTGCTCTATAAGCTACTTTTCCTTCACCAGTTTCATATGCTGATAAAATGGATTTTTCCCCTATTAAGATTCCTCCAGTAGGTAGATCTGGTCCTTTTATATATTTCATGAGCTCAGAAGTAGTTATTTCATTATTATCAATATACGCTAGAACTCCTTCTGTTACCTCTCCCAAATTATGTGGAGGTATATTGGTTGCAAGCCCTACAGCTATACCAAACGCCCCATTTACAAGTAAATTAGGATATCTACTTGGTAATACTTTAGGTTCCATTTCACTATCAGAATAGTTTGGAACCATTTCTACCGTATCCTTTTCAATATCTCTTAGCATTTCCATTGCAATAGGAGATAATCTAGCCTCTGTATACCTCATAGCTGCAGCCCCATCACCATCGATAGATCCCCAGTTCCCGTGACCTTCAATTAACGGCGCCCTAGTTGAGAAATCTTGAGCTAGTATTACCATAGATTCGTATACAGATGAATCACCATGAGGGTGATACTTACCTAAGATATCTCCAACTATTCTTGCAGATTTATAATAAGGTCTATCTGGAAAGGCCTTAAGCATATATGAACCATATAAAATTCTTCTATGCACAGGCTTAAGACCATCTCTAACATCAGGAAGTGCTCTATCTTTAGCAACTTCTATAGCATATGGTAAATAATTCTCTGGCATTGCTTCTTCTAGAGGAATACCAATTATATTATTATCTTTAGGTATAATATTTTCATTCTTTTTTGCCATACTCTTCTCCTTTTTTGATGCATAATACACAGTTCACAATCCACAATTAATGGTGAAATTTCTAAATTTTAATTTTAAGTTCCGCAGGAACATGTTCATTGATTGTGCATTGTACCTTGTGAACTGTAAATTGATTAAAATTCTCCGTATTTATACATATAGTTCTTTCTAGGTTCAACAATATCTCCCATAAGTAACGAAACCATCTTTTCTGCTTTTGCCGCATCTTCTATAGTTACTTGAAGCAGAGTTCTACTTTCTGGATTTAGTGTTGTATCCCATAATTGATCGGGATTCATTTCTCCTAGTCCTTTATATCTTTGAATCAGTGCACCTTTTCCAACCTGTTTCTTTGTATTTTCAAGTTCGTCATCACTATACGCATATTTAACTATAGTTTTTCCTTTAGTTTCCCTATACACTTTATACAATGGGGGCTGCGCTAAATATAAATGTCCATTAGCAATAAGCGGTCTCATATATCTATAAATATAAGTCATCCATAATGTCCTAATATGATATCCATCCACATCAGCATCACTCATTATTATTATCTTGTCATATTTTAAATCTTCTTCTCTGTAGTTATCCAAAGTACCTGTTCCAACAGCAGTGTTAAATATTTTTAATTCCTCAGAAGCCAATACATTTTCAAGTTTTTGTTTTTCAGTATTCATTATCTTACCTTTTGAAGGCATGATAGTTTGAAATCTTCTATCTCTGGCTTGCTTTGCAGATCCTCCTGCCGAATCTCCTTCCACAACTATAAATTCATTCACAGTTTTATCTTTCAATGTACACACAGCAACTTTTCCTGCAAGCGGTGCTGTACCTTTTCCTATTTTCTTTTTTTCTGCTTCATTTATTTTCTTAATCTTGTCTCTTCTTTTAGCTGCCTCTAATGCGTTATTAATTATACTTGTTGCCAAAGTTTTATTATCTTCTATCCATTCAGAAAATTTAGTATACACTAAATCATTCATCATAGTATACGCTTCATTATTTCCAAGTTTAGTCTTAGTCTGACCTTCGAAGATAGGATTTGTGATTTTAATTCTTACAATAGCAGTCATACCTTCTCTTAAGTCATCGCCTTCAAATTCCTTATCTTTTTCCTTAACCAATCCTAACTTTTTAGACCATTCTTTAAAAGATCTTGTCATTCCAGTCTTAAATCCAGTTTCATGAGTCCCAGCTTCTGTTGTTGGAATGTTATTTACATAACTTGCAATATATTCAGTAGTTGAATCTGTAAATTGAATACATACTTCACCATATAATTGAAGTTCCCCAACAGTTCTTTCGCCGTCAAAAATTATAGGCTCTTCATGAATTGGTGTTTTACTTTCATTTAGATAATTTATAAAATCTAAAAGACCATTTTCTGAGTAATATTCTTTTGTGATTTCTTGTCCTTTTCTTTTATCTATTAATTCTAATCTTATCCCTTTATTTTGGAATGCCAGTTCCTGTAATCGGCTATCTATTATATCAAATTTAAAATCAGTAGTTGAGAAGATTTCTTTATCCGGCTTAAATGTGATCTTTGTTCCAACCTTATCTGTTTTTCCAATCACCTTCAAGCTGCCAACAGATGTTCCTGGCATTTCTCTTTTTAATTCTTTATCAAAAGCATATTCAAATCTTTGTCTGTATATATTCCCGTTTTGGTAAACTTCAACCTCTAACCATTCTGACAAAGCATTTACTACTGCTGCTCCAACTCCATGAAGTCCTCCAGATGTTTTATAATTTTTATTATCAAACTTTCCTCCTGTATGAAGTTCAGTAAATACCATTTCAACTCCAGATTTCTTTTTGATTGGATGAATTCCTGTAGGTATACCTCTTCCGTTATCCAATACGGTTACACTTTTATCTTCATTTAACGTTATGGTTACTTTGTTACCATATCCGTTAGCTATTTCATCTATGGAGTTATCTATTATTTCCCATATACAGTGATGTAACCCCTTACTACCTGTAGATCCTATATACATACCTGGTCTTATTCTTACAGGTTCTAGCTTTTCAAGTGATGTTAAATCTGTTACATCATAAGCATTAGTATTTTTTAATTCCATAAAACTCCTCCATCTGAACACCAGTTCTTATTTTTTCGTAATTATTTCGCTCTATAAAATATACTGCCTTTCTGCTTTAATGTCAAAAAAAACTTAAGCAGACATCTCTTATTTTCTTAAATCTTCTAAGATCTCTGTTCCTTGCATTGCATGAGACAAACAATATTTCATTATTATATCTCATTAATATTTATATTAAAATATATATTTCTAACAATACTTACTACTTATATATATTTATTTGACATTTTCATAAAACATATACCTTATCATAATAAAAATAGGATGTCAAAAAGGTCTTTTTAACCATTTTACGACATCCTGATTTCTAATTTATACTTTTGTTTAGAGTATTACACATCACATATTTCTATCTTTCTAACATGCTTAGTATGACTCCACTCTTTATTATTCTTATTTAATATACCTTGAATTGTAATTGGTATCCATGTTACTGTATATAACGCATATAACCAGAATCTAAAGAATAAAATTAATTCTTTCTTTCCTAGTAATATTCCTGTCAATATCAAGAATGCTAAGTTATAAGCTAAACCACTCACCCAAGCAATGATCCAATTATCCATATTAGCTGTTAGATAAGGAACTACGAAAACATTACTAGAATATAATACCATCATAACTAAGAATGGTTTTGTAATTTTTTTATCAATTGTTAATATTAACGGAGTAATCAAAAATTGAATAACCGCAAACGTCTTAAATCCAACATCACTAAACAAATAATTTATAATAAATATATTTACGCCTGTAGTATTTGCCTGTATTAAAGTTAAAACTGCTGAAATACCAAGTAATAACGTTACAAAAGGCTGTAATACGTATAGTGCGCAGTCAAATATATAAAACTTTCTTTCCATTATTGACTTCTTAACAAGCTTAAAGAAATATCTTGAAGCAACATCTGTAAAACCTTGCATCCATCTTTTTCTTTGAGTCCATGATTGTTTAAGCTTTAATGGTTTTTCATCATATATAATCGCATCATGAGCCCAACCAACTTTTTCTCCATTTAATACAAGCTTACAAGAGAATTCTAAATCCTCTGTTAAACAAGTGGCACCCCAGCCTAACTTCTTCAATGTCTTAGTTTCAATGGCAAATCCTGTTCCACCAATTTGATTAGAAAATCCTACATTAGCTCTAGCTAACTGGAACATTCTATTTTGAGTCCAGAAAGCTATTGAATAAGCAGCAGCAATCCATGAATCATCTGGATTCTTACTGTCTATATATCCTTGAACAACTTTGTAACCTTCCTGCATCTTTGAATTAATCTCTTTTAAGAAATCTTTATGTACAAGATTATCTGCATCGAAGATAGCAATAGCATCATACTGTTTTTCCATTGCAAATAACTTTGCAAACATCCACTCTAACGCATAACCTTTTCCTCTTTTATCTTTTGCAAATCTTTCACAAACATTTACCCCGTAACCTTTAGATATCTTAGCTGTATCATCTGTACAATTATCTGCAATAACGAAAACGTCATACATTTCCTTAGGATAATCTAGTTTTAGCATACTCTCTATGAGACTACCAATAACGACTTCTTCATTATGTGCTGCTATTAACAATGCAAATTTATTTTTAGGTTCATAGTTCTTATTCTCTTTCTTTCTGAAAAGCCCTATAAGTCCTAAAGCTAAATAGTAACATGTTATTGCAAAAACAAAAATTTGAAAAAATGCTGTTATGGTAAAAATGTATTTTCCCATTACATTCACTCCTAATATTTAATGAGATATATTCCCATTTATTATTTTATATCTATCATCATACTATACCTATTTAATAATATTTCAATAAAAATAAAAAATCAACCCTATTTTCTTAAGATAAAATTAATATTGCCTTAATAAAATCCTTTACATTTCGTTTTTTCTAGCTCAATTCCTGATATTTCCCAAGCAATAAAAATATATAAATTTATCTAGTTTTTCAACTGCTTATTTAATATTTTGTAAGAGACATATCCAATCAATGCTCCTCCAATAAGTCCACCTATGTGTGCATAATTATCAATATTTTTCACACTTAATCCTATAAATAAATTTATAAGTATTACCTGTAGTAAGCTAGATATATATTTTTTCTGCAATCTATGTCTTTCCATAATTGCAAAAGCTAACAAAGCTCCCAAAAGACCAAATATGCCACCTGATGCTCCTACTGATATAGTATATGGACTTGCTAGATAACTTAATATTGATGCTGTTATACAAGAAGTGATGTAAATAACTATATACTTTTTAGCCCCATAAATCTGCTGAATTTGTGGACCTACTATATATAAAGAATACATATTAAATGCTATATGTATAATGCTAGAATGTAAAAAGGCACAAGTTAACAAACGCCATACTTCTCCATTATTTATAAGTGCATTATATTTAGCCCCAAAGGTCACTAGTACTGAATTATTTATTGCATTTATCATTTCCTCCGATAACAACTGAGATGAACCTAATGAATGTTTAATATTATAAATGTCGATTTGCATTATTATAAATATTATTACATTTATCAATATTAAAATCATAGTTGGAATTTTATATCTAAAAAATTCTTTCTTATTATCAATATTTTTCACTTTACTTTTATTTATATACAGTTCAAGTATTTTTTTTAACGGCAGACACGACTCATCGCACTTAATAACTGTATAATTTTCTTTATCCACGATAAGTTTATTTACCATAACTGTATTATTTATATTTGTATATTCCCCTTTAGATAAAATTATCATATTTAGAGAAAAGTCTTTCCCTAAGGTTTTTATATATTCAAAAGCTTCTAAAAAGTCTATATTTTCATTTTCATCCTCGCTTATAAAAACGCAGTATATTCCATTTGATAACTCCTTAATTGCAAGAAATATTTCTCTTTTATGAAAATCGCTATAGTATTGTTTCATATAGAAATTCTCTGCATTTACTAAAATTTTATAAAATTCTTCTTTAAAGTTATTCATAATACCTTACCTATTCTTATATAAAAATTCATAAATTATTATTTTATAATGTAAATTCACAATTATAGACAATTTTATTTTATGTCACAATTGTGAATTTCACATTCTATATATATATTGCAAAAATAATCATGGCATTTTATTTTGGACTCGTTATTTTCTTTCATATGCCTTATTGAAATACATCTTGGATTTCTGAATTACCTTGCAAACCCTAATTATCTATCATATCTAAAAGCTCATTAAATCTCTTTATTGTAGCTTCTATTGGTGCATCTGTTGTCATATCTACTCCTGCATTTCTTAAAATATTTATTGGATAATCGCTTCCACCAGATTTTAAGAAACCTTTATATTTTTCTACTGCATTTTCTTTACCATCTAAGATAGCCTTAGAAAAAGCTGATGCTGCTGCGTAACCTGTAGCGTATTGATAAACATAAAAATCTGAATAAAAATGAGGAATTCTTGACCATTCGACATCTACTTCTTTATCTATAACAATTTCATTTCCAAAGTACTTAACATTTAGATCATGCCAAGCTTTATTGTAATCTTCCGCCGTTAATGGTATTCCTCTTTCTAGAGTCTCATGTGTATATAACTCAAATTCCGCAAACATCAGTTGTCTAAATACAGTTGTTCTTATTTGTTCTAATTCTTGATTTATTAAATATAATTTTTTCTTTTCATCCTTTTCATTTTCAATTAGATAGTGAATAAGTAATGATTCATTTGTTGTGGATGCAACTTCTGCGCAGAATAATGTGTAATTTGCATAGTAATATGGCTGCTCTTTTCTTGAATAATATGAATGAATTGAATGCCCCATTTCATGTGCTAAAGTTGAAACATCTCCTAGCTCATTATTATAATTTAATAAAACATAAGGCATAGTATCATATCCACCCCAAGAATATGCTCCTCCTCTTTTTCCTTTGTTTTCATATATATCTATCCAACCATTATTAACTCCACTTTTAAAGATATCTAAATACTCTGTTCCTAAAGGACTTAACGCTTTCAATACTATATTTACTCCATCATTAAACTCAATTTTTTCTTTCGGAATTTCAATGACTGGAACATATAAATCATACATATGAATTTCATCTAATCCTAATAGTTTTTTCTTAATTTTTACATATCTATGAAGTGAATCTAAATTATTATTTATTACTTTAATTGCATTTTTGTAAACTTCTAAAGGAATATTATTAGGTTTCAATGATGCTTCCAATGCATTATTATATTTTCTAACTCTGCTGCTAAAATTGAAAGTTTTTATTGATGCACTTAGGGACGTTGCTAGAGTATTTTTCAACTTATCATATTCCCCAAATAATCTTTCAAATGCTGCTTTTCTTACCTCTCTATTTTTACCTCTTATGAATGAAGAATAGTTTCCTTCTGTTAATTCAACTTCATTACCATCTTCATCTTCTATTTTTCCAAATGTCATATCTGCATTAGTTAATATATTGTGTATTGCTGAAGGGGCATCCAAACAATCTGATGCCGCTGCTAACAATTCTTCCATCTCTTTAGATAATATGTGTGGCTTTTCTTTTAATATATCTTCGATTAAGAATTCAAATTGTTTTAATTCATCTAATCTGTTTATTTCACTTTTAATAAAGCTATCATCTAAACTTAAAATTTCCGGTACAAAGAATGCTGTGTAACTTGCAAGCTCTGCCATATATATATCAACTTTACTCATTAAACTTTGATAAGTGGTATTTGAAGTATCTTCATCACACTTTAAATGAGCATAAATAAATAAGTTTTCTGCCTTCCTAGATACTTTTTCATTGAATTTTAAATAATCTAGTATTGCTTCTCCATTCACAAGTTTTCCTGAAAAATCTTTTAATTTAACCGCTTCATTTTTTACATCTTCAAAGTCCTTTTCCCAATCCTCTATGCTTTTATAAATCTTATCAACCTTCCATTTAAACTTATCTTCTATTTCTTCTCTTTTCTTTAAATCACTCATATAAATACACCTTTCTTTACAAAAATTTTAGTAAAATTCTAAACCTTATTTATCTCAAGAATATTACCATATATATTCTTAAGAATATGCTTATGAAATGTACACAAATGACTATAAAATATCTTTTATCTACTCAGTATATTCAGATTCTTTTCCTTTAATAGCTTCAAATACTGCATTCATCTCATTGTCTATTATAGATACCACTTCTTGTATCTTCCCTTTCATTACATCATAGTCATCTACATAATTAAATTTTATTATATATGTAGGATTGTATTCTTCTAAATCCTCTTCAATTTCAAATCCTTTTTCAGAAAATGCTTCGTTATTAAATAAATCATATATTGCTGAGTATTCCCATTCTTCAACATTTTTATTTGTATCGAAATACATATATACAATATCGTCCAACACATAAAGTTTTTTTACAAACAATGCTCCTTCATTTACTTCAAAACTTCCTAGTTCTTTCTTTATAAATCCTGTTTCTTTATCTTTTTCTATTAATACTAAACTTGAAAAATCCATAGTTCCACCATCCTGTTATTTTTATAATAATTATTTTTATATTAGTAAATCAAAACATATATAAGTTTTATGAAATCTCCTACATTACTATTTTTAGCCATAGTTCAATAAAGTATAGACTTAATTTAAAACATATATAGTTAATTTCTCATATAAAATTATATCAAAAAAGACATTTTATAACCATAAAAATAAAACCTGGTAAACTTTTTTCCAAATATAAGACTATATTCAGAATCCACTCAGATAATAATATTTTTTCCTTAACTTTGTCATACGCTTTTGTTTTTATTATATGGAATTATATGGTAATATTTTCTTATGTTCACTCATATACTGTGAATTTAATCTTATTTATTAATTTCTTCAAACTATACTTTAGGTACATCAAAAATAAAGGAGGTATACAGTATGCTGAATAGCGCACAGATTCAAGAAGAGTACTTTGTTTATAAAAAAAGAAGAAGACGAAGACTCCAGAAAAATATTACTCTAAAAAATAAAAGAAGACTCATGTTATCTTTAACTATTTCTTTCGGAATAATAATTATAGCTTCATTCTTTATGACTCGTGATATTTATATATCAAACAATTCCAAGGATCTCGGATTTTCTGTAGAACATAACTTTACTTCTGGCTTCTCATCAGAAAACAAACTCCTTAGAGTTCAAAAAATGTCACTGCTATATAATGATGGTGAAACTGCTGTTGTTGAAGCATCTGGACTTTCTAAGGCTGCTCCCCATAAAACCATTTCAGTTAAAGGAAGCTTTAAAAAGGATGATAAGAAAAGCTGGTGCTTAGAAAAAATATTTGACGAATGAATAAATTCACACTTATGCAATAAACTAGCCGAAATAAGGGTTAATCTTTTATTTCGGTATGCTAGAGAATAGGGCTGTGGATTTCTAACATTAGAAGTTGCACCCATTTCTGCATGCTCCTGTGGCAAGCACATGACAAGCAAAAGTGGAACAATTTCTAATGAAGAAATCCTACAGCCTTATTCTCAATGCAACACTGCACAAAAGATTAACCCTTTTTCTAGTATCTAGAATTTCATATCATAAGTCTGATTCTTTTTTATATATAGATAACACAATCATAAACTATACTTAAACTATTAAATATTTTCCAATCAAAAATGAGTAATATACTTTTGTGGAATGTTTCATTGGTAATTTTGATGGATGTGATTCTTTGGCTGTAAGTTGTTCCAAATGTGCTAGTTCAAAGCTTGTTCTTTGAGGCTAGCGCTTTGGGTGCAACTTTATAGCCTTAGAATCACCCATCAGAATTACCTAGAAACTGGAACAAAAGTATGTTATTCACCTCGGCGAGTTATATGCTTAAGTTCAGGTCTTAGTTGTGTTATCTATAATAGAACTATCCATCGAAAATTTCATTAGTCCGCTGAAACAAATTTGTATCTAATTTCGGCAAGAATTCTCATTACGGAACACTATAGATTTTATCTAGTTTCTAAGAACGCAGTCAACTTATTAACAGTTGACATATCTTCTCTTTCTAAATCTGTAGGCTGTAATTTAATTCCTAGCTTTTCTTCTATTTGAATTAAAACTTCAATTATTGCTAGAGAATCTAATAATCCAGCTTCAAAAAGATCTAAATCAAAATCTTCTGATATTTCATCATTTCCTGTAACTTCAGTAAATATTTCTAAAACTTTGTCTTTCATAATAATATACTCCTTCTTATAGTACTATTTTTTAGTTACTTAGCTTGCTTATTTCTATTTAAATAAATATCCTGAAAATATCAGCATACCAAAACATACTATGTGAAATGTTATTAAAACCTGAGCATAATTAAACCATTTCTCTTTTTTATGTTTCTTATAAAAACTTGATTTCCTCTGATAAATATCAGTTAAGACTAATGCAATTCCTTGATATAATCCATAAATTATATAGTATGCAGTTAGTCCATGCCATAATCCCATTATAAACATAGTGATAATTTGAGCCACATGGGAAGCAATAAACCTATTCTTAAACCTCTTTTTTCTCATAGAATTTAGCACAAATCTTGAGAAAATGTAATCTCCAAACCATCTTGATAAAGATATATGCCATCGTGTCCAAAATTCTTTCATATCCTTACTCAAGAAAGGTTTATTAAAGTTATCTGGTGTTTTAATTCCAAAGATATAACTTGATCCAACCGCAAATAAGCTGTATCCTGCAAAATCAAAGAATAAATACATCGTGTAAGCATACATATAATTTACACTATTTAATATTGTAATACCTGAAGGTATTTTTAACAACCAATATGTATCAATTAAATATGCTAGTATAAATTTATAAGCAATTGCAATAAATATCTTTTTCAGACCTGGAATTAAATATTCTTCTAAATATATATTCTTTTCAACTTTTCTATTTAAATCATCCTCAAATCTTTTCCATCTGTCTATAGGTCCAGAACTTAGGGTCGGAAAAAATGTTATGAAATGAATAAATGTCATAAAATTTATTTGAGTTATTCTACCATCATAAATTTCTATTACTACTTGTATTGCCTTAAAATTTAGATATGATAAGCCAATAAATCCAATGTATGAAGCATAATGTGTAACCCCTGCTACTTTAGTTAATATAAGCGGAATTATTGATGCAAATAAGAATAACCAATATAAATATTTGTTATCTGTTTTTTTTCTAACAAACAAATATAAGTATATAACAAAAATTTCGCCAACTAAAAACATTGAAAATAAAGCTAATCCTAAACTTTTTCCCATAATCAAATATATCATTAAAGCCGAAGCGATTATTCCATAATATTTTGATTTAATCCCATTTAGCCCTAAAACTATGGCAGGAATAAATGTTAGTAGCAAGATATATAAGTAAAAGTAATCTCCGTATTGTGTCAACTTCATTATACTTCCTCCAATAGTTTTTTCCTATCAATCTTTCCATTTACATTAGTCGGAAATTGCTTAACAATTTTTATATTTCTTGGTACCATGTATGAAGGAATCAAATTTGCCAACTCTTTCTTTATCATTATTCCATTTTTTAATCCACTTAAGCCATTATCTTCTTTTAACTCAATAAACGCAGTTAAATATGCAATTTTTCCATCTTTCTCTATTGGAACAACAGCTGCATTTTTTATATTACTAACTTTAACTAAGTTATTTTCTATATCTTCTATTTCTATTCTAAAACCATTAAGCTTTATTTGGAAATCCTTTCTTCCACAATAATATAAATTTCCATTTACATAATAGCCTAAATCTCCTGTTCTATATGCTCTACATTTAGATCCATTATAATCATCATAGAAGAACGCTTTTGCAGTAACTTGTTTATTATTAAAGTATCCTTTGCTTACACTAGGACCTACAATTACTATTTCTCCTTTTTCTCCATCACCTAACACGTTGCCTTCATCATCAACAATCTTTACAACTGATGTTTTCATTGGATATCCAATAGGCAAGCTTCCTTCTTCCAACAATAATTCTTTGCTCATATCATTAGCTGAAACTGCTACAGTTGCCTCTGTTGGACCATATCCATTTACCACTCTTGTTCCTGGGAATCTATTTATAAGTTCCTCGCATAATGGTTTTGGTAATACCTCCCCTACAAAGATCATTGCTTTTAAATTCTGAAGCATTGTAGAATTAAAATCTTTTTCTGCAACACACATTCCTGCAAATGAAGGAGTTGATACCCATATATTAATATCAGATTTTCTCATGTCATCAAACATATTCTTTAAGTTTGAAAGTGTTTCTTTTGAAAAACCATGTAATGTTTTCCCATAACATAATCCTGGGTAAATTGATGTTACAGATAAATCAAAAGAGTATGCAGCCTGATTCATAAATACTTCTTCTTTTTCATCTAAATTTAAATATTCTGCAATCCACTCAACAAAATTATCTAAATTGTTACTGCTTATTTGAACACCTTTTGGCTTCCCAGTGCTTCCAGAAGTGAATAATATGTATGCATTTTCATCTTCTTTTACCCAATTTTCTTTTTCTACTTTAACATCTTTATATTCTTTTACTATTTCTTCAATATCTTTATCTTTTAAGATCCTTATACTTTCAAAATTGCTTTCTTTGCTAAAATCAATAAGAACCTTTGGATGAACCTCACTGATAATTGCCTCCACTCTCTCTTTTGGATAGCTAATATCTATTGGTATATAAGCTCTTCCTGACTTTAAAGCAGCCATCATAACTGCCATCATTAAATTTTCCTTATTACCATATATAATAATAGGCGTTCTATCATCTTTAAATTCCCTTAATAAAAAAGCTGCTATGCATTCTGATATTGTATCTAATTCTGCATATGTCATAATATTTCCATCACATTTTAGTGCGATTCTATTACTATTTGAGTATTTTTTTATGCCTTCTAAAATCTTCATTATTTATATCTCCCTTAAAATTGATTATATACAAATGGTATTTCAGCAAATGGTTCAAATGTTAATACTAGAATTGCTAAAATAACTACAATTGAACTTACTAATGCAAATCCTAAAGCTCTATTTTTCTTTATTTCGTTTATAAAGTTGCTCATCAATTTCAAGCCATCCTTTCCATCCTAGATGCATTACATCACACATAAAATAAGGCGTATATTCTTGATCTTTTAAGTTCAAAACTTCAAATCCTCTTTCTTTAGCCATTTCTTCCACTTTATCGAAAAACTCATCTCTACTTTGCTTAGTCATTCCAGTGTAATCATACCATCTTCCATTAGTTGGTGCTAAAATTATATATGGCTTTATACCAAGATCAACACAAGTGTCTAAATATAATTCATAGTCATCAAATTCTTTTGAATTCATTAAATCAACATTTTTATTTATATCTTTTTGAGATTGTAAATTATTTTTTAAATTCTTGTCATAATATGTGTCATATACGTAGAACTCATTATTAGTTACTTGTTTCTTTGCTTCTTCCTCGGCCTTCTTATGCTCTTCATTCCAATCAACTGTTTTTAGCTGTTTTTCTGATTTTTCAGGTAGTTTCTTTAACCTTCTATATAATAGACCTTTGTCTTTAAGTTCAACAATATTTTCCCTTGCAACAAAATATGGCTTAAATATAACACTTGATACTTTAGATATTAAATTATCGTTTGTATAAAGTTTTGCATAAAGCTTTTCCGGTATATATTGTGAGCTTCCTGATAAAAGCTTATCCACTCTAGCTGCATATGTTTTTTTATGTTCTTCACTTATTTCCTTATTTGATAAAAATTTATAAAATTGCACTGGTGCAAAATTAGCTTGAAAGTCTGTCCCGTCAACACCATGATCACTCATAAACCACTGAAGTGAAATTATAAATGCAACATTTGGTTTCCTCTGGGTATTCTGGCTTCCTAAATTAGATATCTGAGTCAAGTCCTGGCAATATGCTCTACCATTAGTTACGATTGTATCCATTCCTTCTACAGGGAAAAAGGTTGTAGCTAATTGTGAGACTGGTGCCCCTAACTCTGATGACCCTTCTAATAATTGATAGTTATTATTTGTAACAAATTCATTATATACGAGTCCTCTATCTTTATAGCTGCTCCCATACTCTATATTTATTTCAGTTAAATCCTTGCTTTTTAACATAGCTCCTATTTCTTTATCTAAAAAAATATTAAGTAACATAACGGTTACTACAGCTGTAATAATAGGGAATAACATATATATAAGCTTTTTTTTCATTTGTCCCTCCTATTTCTTGTTTTTCTACTACGATTTCCATTTAATTCTATACTAATTTAAGACATATTTCAATGCAAAAGTCCCTTCTATCATAGTATATAAAATCATATGATGAGAATATATATTCATAATCAAAGGCAGCTTTCTATGACAAATTTTTATAGTATTGTAGTATAAAATAGTTATTGTATTGGATATTAATCATAATATAAAAATATATTCTATTGCAAATTATTTGCATTTGAGTGTATAATATAATAATGCTTTAAGGAGTTGATTATTTGATTACTATAAAAAATCTATCATTTTCCTATACAAAAGGAACAGATTTATTAAAAAATATTAATCTTAATATACCTACTGGAATTTATCTATCTATACTTGGTGAAAACGGAAGTTGTAAGAGTACACTAGTAAAACTTATATTAGGTCTTCTAAAACCTGATAGCGGTTGTATAAGTTTAGATTCTAATAAAATTTCATACGTTTCGCAAAGACTTGATAATTTTAATGCAGAATTTCCAATAACAGTTAAGGAAGTTTTGTCTTGCCATGCCAAGACAGTGGGAATTAAGAATTCAAAATCCATTCAAAGTTCTCTAAAAAATGTAAATATGAGTGAATTCAGCAATAAATTAATAGGCAATCTTTCAGGTGGACAACAGCAAAGAATTTTTATTGCCAGAGCCTTAATCGGCGATCCTGATTTAATAATATTAGATGAACCATCAACTGGAATAGATGAAAAGAGCCAAAATGAAATCTATCCTCTACTCCAAAGTTTAAATAAGGATTTAGGAAAAACTATTATCTCTGTTGAACATAACACTAAGGTTGCATTAAAGTATTCAACACACATTTTAAAATTAGAAAATTGTTCTATGAAATTATATACAAATGAAGATTTTAAAAGATATTTAGAATCTGAGGATTCATTTTACAACATAATTTAAGTAGTTAAACTATATTTAGGAAGGTAATAATTTATGTTTCAATTAGGTTTTATGCAAAATGCATTTATTGCTGGCTTTATTGTTTCTATGCTGTGTCCTTTTATAGGACTTTTTATTGTTCTTAGACGTTATTCAATGATTGGTGATACATTATCTCATTCATCTTTTGCTGGCGTAGCAATTGGTCTTGTTTTAGGGATTGACCCACTTTTAACTGCATTTTCATTTACTAGCATTTGCGCTCTTGTAATAGAATTTCTAAGAACGTATTATAAAAAATATGCAGAACTTGTTATGTCAATTGTTTTGACATTGAGTTTAGGAATAGCTATTATTTTAATAAGTAGTGGTAAAGCTTCAGCTAAAGTAGATTCATTTTTATTTGGAAGTATTTTAACTGTAACAGATTCTGATATCTGCTTAATCGCCATTGTTGGAGGAATATGCCTTATATGTCTTCTTTTTCTATACAACAAATTGATATATGTAACTTTTGATGAAAATGGAGCAAAAACATCTGGAATAAACGTTAAACTCGTTAATTATATTTTTACGCTGCTTGTTGGTGCAACAATTTCTCTTTCTATAAGAGTTATGGGTATCCTTGTTGTTTCATCAATCATAGTGGTTCCAGTTGCAACAGCTATGCAATTAAAAAAAGGGTTCACTACGACCCTAATTTTTGCTATTATTTTTGGTTTTGTGGATGTTATGATAGGACTTATATCTTCTTATTATATAAATAGTGCACCTGGTGGTACTATTGCCTTAATATCGGTTATAGTTCTTCTATTAACACTAATATTTAAAAGATTTTTTAGTTATGAAGATTAGGCTAATACAGGTATTATTATATAATACCTGTAAAATACTCTTCTAATATTTTTACAAATCTCCTCATATCATCTTGATATATATCACCTATATTAGCTATTCTAAATGTGTTTTCTGAAGATATCTTTCCTGGATATATAGTAAATCCCCTGCTATATAAGTAATCATGTAATCTATCGAATTTATAATTTTTTATCTGTGGCTCAATTACTGAAGTCAAAAGCATTGATGATATGTTTTTATCTATTAGTCTATTTAAATTGAGTTTATCTAGTCCATCCCATAAAATTTCACAACACTCTTTATATCTCTTATATCTCTTCTCTATTGTCTCACCCTTAGCCTCTATTATTGCCTGCTTTAATGCATAAAGTATTTGAACTGGCGGCGTAAATCTCATTTGATAATTATCTTTAAAATATGAATATTGTTTGTATATATTAAGGTAGAGGTTTCTAGGTTTTATATTTTGAGTATTATTCAAAGCCTTCTTATCTGCTACTACAAAGCTTATTCCAGCCATACCTTGTATACATTTATTTGAACTCGATGCTAAATATTTTATATTCATCGTATACATATCTATAGGAATACCTGCAAATGAACTCATAGCATCTACTATCATCTCAATACTATATTTCTTACAAATTTCACCTAATAATTCTATGTCATTTAACATCCCCGTTGTAGTCTCATGATGAACTACCGCTAAATGGCTTATAGCTCCACAATTATTTATTTTGCTTTCTTCATTATTCTTTTTAATTACTTCTTCCAACTCTTTTAAGTTTATTGTTTCTATTTGAGAGCTTTTAAATTCTATATAATTCAAATTATATATTTCTGCAATTTCACACATTCTCTTGCCATAAGCCCCATTATTAATTATCAATATTGTTTTATTATTAACTACCGAACTTAAAATCGCCTCAACTGCTGCAGTTCCCGATCCTCCAAATAATATAGTTGTATACTTTTCCCTTGAACCTACAAATTCAGTAAGTTCTCTTGATATAAACTCCATAATGCTTCCAAATTCTTTTTCTCTCGGGCAAATATCTGGTACAATCTGAGCAAATTTTACTGTATCCGATGTGGTAGCTGGTCCTGGGTTTAATAATATATTTCTTCTGATTTCCAAATTAATTTCCTCCTATACCGTGTTATCAAAAAACAATAAATCAGCATGCCAGTCTATTTTCTTTTATACATAAATTCTAAATAATATAATTCATTCAAAGTATCCCGCTTGCATTGTATATTAATTCTCTAAAAATTTCATAAACATTTCCTTATTTTCAATTGGTGTTGTTGTAGGTCTCCCCAAATTTTTTCTTGAACCTTTTTTTACTTTTATCTCTAAAAATATAGAACCTTTCTCATTGCTTATTTTTTCCGATAACCTAACTAATTCATCTCTTGAACTACACGAATAGAATTTTTTATATCCACAAGCTTTAGCAATTGCTAAAGTATCTATTTTAAATCCTACAGTTTCTTGACCTCCTACTGAATCATGAGCTCCATTATTTATCAAAATATGCTTAAGATTATCTGTATTTTGATTTCCTATTATAGCTAAACCACCAAGATGCATTATTAAAGCACCATCCCCATCAATACAATAGACATCTCTGTCTTTTCTGCTTAATGCAATCCCCAATGCTATTTGAGATGCATGTCCCATAGATCCTACTGTTAAAAAATCCTTACTATGATCTCCATTATATCTTTCTCTCAATTCAAAAAGCTCACGAGAAGCCATTCCAGTTGTCGATACTACAACTGATTTTTCTTTCGCTTTAGATATTAATATTTCTATAGCATCTTCCCTAGTCATTTCTAACTCCAAAGTTTTATCATACTTTATTTGATATTCATCAAAAGTATCTTTTTTCACTACCAATGCATAGGGCTCGTTATTTTCCTTCATATAATTATTTGCTTTCCTTATCTTTTTCCTCATTTCATCATTGCTTGTGTTATTTTCTAAAATATCATATTTAATGCTTAGAATATCCAATATTTCGATTGTAACAAGTCCTTGTTTCTTATGTTGAGGTTCATCTTTCTTATTTGGCTCACCTCTCCATCCAACTATTAAAAGCACTGGTATACTATAGACCAATTTATCTGTAAGGGATACAAGTGGATTTAATGCATTTCCAAGACCTGAGTTTTGCATGTATACTAGGCCAATTTTCTTTGTTGCTAAGTGATATCCTGCTGCTATTCCTATTGCATTCCCCTCATTAGCTGAAATTATGTTCTTTTCGCTACTTACATTTTCCTTAATGTATGCACAAAAAGACTTTAGTAAAGAATCTGGAACACCCGTAAAGAAATCTATATTGTTATTTAATAGCTCATTATAAAACTCTTTTACTTCAATCATTCTTTTTAACTCCTTTAATATTACGCTTATGAAAACTATATTTTCAGCATACTCCAAATACAATATTTTAATAGTCAAAAAATGGAACAAGTACTCAAATATATATAATTTCAGTTGTTTACTTAATTTCTTTACATTCCTCCTGGAATCAAAGTAAGTATTTCTTTTATAGGCATACAGTTGATTGAAGCCTCTTTTGACCTTCCATTCTCTAAAATGCTTTTTGCTGTATTTACCATTGCTGGATATGCACTTCTTATCAGATGATTTGCATAAATAATAACGTTAACTCCTAATTCCATTAACTCTTCCTCTTTCATAAAATTATATGAAGTTGGGACTACTACTAAAGGTACTCTATTTTCAAACTCATTATATCTTCTACAGAATTCAATAATTTCTCTTCCATCTTTCTCTTTACTATGAATCATGATACCATCTGTTCCTGCTTCAATATAAGCTTTAGCCCTTTTTATAGCATCATCCATTCCAGCGCCTGCAATTAAACTTTCAATCCTTGAAATTATCATAAAATCACTAGTCACTCTCGCCTCTCTCCCAGCTCTTATTTTGTCACAAAAATGTTCTATTGTATCTTGAGTTTGCTTCACTTCTGTTCCAAATAATGAATTTTTTTTAAGACCAGTTTTATCTTCAATAATAATAGCTGAAACTCCTAACCTCTCTAAAGTCTTAACTGTATAAACGAAATGTTCAATTTGTCCTCCTGTATCTCCATCAACTATTATCGGTTTCGTTGTTACCTCTAAGATATCATTAATTGTATTTAATCTTGATGTTAAATCTACCAATTCTATATCAGGTTTTCCCTTAGCTGTTGAATCACATAATGAACTAATCCACATTCCATCAAACTCTTTTATTTTCCCATCCCTTTGAACTTTAGTCTTTTCAACAATGAGTCCTGTTAAGCCATTATGAGCCTCAAGTATTCTTAGGGGTTTCTTTGAATAAATTAATTCCTTTAGACCTTTCATTCTCATTTGAGGTGTTATACCTATTTTAGCTAATTCTTCATCTAATTTTGAAATAGAAACCCCTTTAGTATATGGAACTTCTATAAGTTCTCCTTCCAATTGTTTTAACACCTCTATAACTTTTTCTCTTAATTCTTTTTGCGAGCCTTCCTTCCAATCATCCCCGTGAAGAACATAGTTAGGTCTAATTTTAAGAAGGTTTGGAACTTGATCTAAGCTTTCTTGAGGAACTACAGATATAACTCCTTTAATATTACTAATCACTTCTTTTCTCTCATCATATTTCATTATTGGATTTCTCCAGTAACCTCTTATAACCTCATCTGTATGCAATCCTACTATTATATCTCCAAATTTTCTTGCTTCATTTAGTACATTTAAATGTCCTTGATGAATTATATCCGCACTCATAGCAACATAAACTGTTTTCATATTCTTTCACACTCTCCTATTTTCTACATTTTTATATGAATATTACTAGACGTTAAAACTCAACCATAAAAAATCTATTAATCTAGAACACATCCAAACATTTTCCTCTATACTGCTCTCTCTTCTGAAATTTTTTCTAGCTTTGGTATGATTGATTCCTTTATTCTTTCAAGATGATTTTTATCATCTATTTCTCCCCATACTAAATTTTCAATCTTTAGATATCCTACTTTTCTTTTTTTAGCAGCATCAAATATTGCATCCTCATAATCGTATTTCTTTGTCTTCTCGCACCTATCTTCAAAAATGCTATCATAATCATATATTTTTCTATTGAATTCTTTATACTGCTTCAGCATTTCCTTATATAGCTCTAACGATATTTTAGAAATCCCAACCAATTCCCCATATACATGTCCTATATCTTCTCTTCTTTTAGATATTTTATATAAGTTATTATCTCTAACTTCTACATAGCATTCATCTCCAGAATCTGTTTTTCCACTTAGTAAAATACAATCATTTTCCTCAAAATTTATAGTCTTTATCAGTGCATAGACCTCATATATTAAATCACTTTCAAGTAGCAAAAAGTCTTCCTTTAATTCATCTTCAAGAATCGAAAGAGAAGTCATGCTGCCTGTAGCTTTATATTTTCTATTTTTTCTTGTTTCTATATAATTTTTATCTTTTGCTAGTTCATCATAAAATTCATGCAAATGTCCTGTCACTATATAAATCTTATCTATGCCTAGACTTCTTAATTTTTCAATAGATCTTTCTATCAAGCTTTTCCCATTTACCTTTATAAATCCTTTTGGTAACATATCCTTTGTTATATCCTGCAATCTTGATCCCATTCCAGCTGCTAAAATTACTGCTGTTTTTACTTTTCCCATTTTCCCCCTCCATTAAGTTCATATTTTGAACAACATTATATTAACACCTTTCATTGTTCAAAACAATATGTTCATACAAAAATTTACTTTAATTCTAAAAATATATTTAAATCATATATATTGTAATTAAGTTGCTACATTTAAAACATGACCTTCTGAATCTGCCTTTTCCATAATTTATATCCACAATATCCATAGATTTCATTACAATATAAATTCCTAGAGAATAAAAAAAGCTATATCAAAACTAACCACTCCTTATCTACTTGATAAGAAGCGGTCCAATTCTGATACAGCTCTTATTTAATTATTTTAAAGTATTATTTTGATACTACATTTGTAGAGGGTGCTATAGTTGTTTTTGTTCCTGGAATCATTAATTTATTAAACTCTTCTTGAGAAACTTTTAATGTGCTAGTTGGGAAAGTTATCCCTTTGACATCACTCTTAGTATCTGTTGTTTTCATAGTTAATGCAATAGTTCCAAAATCTTTAATTTGTAAATTCATATTGAAATCTGAGCTATAATCATTATCTGTGAACACTTCTTTTGAATTAATAGTTGTTCCAGCTAATGATGCCTTAATTTCAGGTAATGATTTATCAAATTCTGGGCTGTTAGCAGCAGTTTTCATCTGTGTAATACTTTCAGCTGGCAATCCTAACTTAAATGTACTATTAAGATTATCTAAATTATTAGCTGTTGCTTTTAATGCTTTTGCAGCTAAATCTACAGTTTTATCTGCATCAAGATTTATTGTATATTCTCTTCCATTTTGAACGAAAGGTAAATCAAGATCAGCATTTCCTCCAAATATCATCTTTCCGAATTCAACCATTCCATCTGGTTGAGTCATTAGTGCTTTTAATTTAGTCACATCAACACCTGATGCTTCTGTATCAATACCTATATACTCTTGAGTTATATTATTTAAACCTGTTGGAGCGCTTTGTCCATTTAAAGAAGATATCCCTTGGTAAAAGCTCTTATTTATATAACTTGTAGTTCCATCGCAATATGCTTTAAGTTCTGGAATATTAAGCTTTCCTGCTGGATCAGTAAATGTCATATCAACATATGATTTATCTTTTGCTGTATATCCAGTAGCTGCAAATTTTATTTCTTGTTTTGTTTCAGTTCCATCTTTTCCTTTTACATTGATATTTAGGTCTCCATCAATACTTGATGTTGTTGCTTCCCATTTAGCCGTATTTGAAAGCTCCTGTGCATAATTAAGTGTTGCTTGGCTACATCCTGCCATTGTTCCAACAGTTAAAGCTGCTGTCATAATGAATGCCAAAGTTTTTTTCATTTTCATTTTTCTTTCCCCCTGTAAATACTCATATTTATCCGATAGCTAGCATCCGTAAAACTCCCACTTATTTAAGCCGGAGATAACGGCTGCACGCTCCTGGATAAGTTCAACTAAGATTCAGATGAGGATCAAACCCCACCTGAATCAAGTTTCACTTGATGATAAAAATACAATGTATGTTAATAATTTACTTTTCATCATATTTCTATTATACATATATTTCATTAATAAATGTTAGAAAAAAATATTAAATTTACCTTAATTTATACTTAATATTTCTAAATATTTTTTAACAAATATCTTTACACACTATATTTCTTTTGTTTTACATATTTTACATGAAATTAGATATGAAATATATCCTATAAGTGCCGTGATTAACATGCTGATAATTATTAATATTAACTTATTATTTATAATAAAATCTAAAGAATTTTCTAATATAAAACCATCCTTATTTACCAAAAATGATGGTAACGCAAATATGAAGAATGCAGGTAAAAGATATACTAACAACGATACTGCTTTGCCCTTTTCCATTCCAAGCTTGTAATATATAGGATATTGAATAAAGCAAGTTATTAAGCTCATTAACCCACAAAAGAACATTGTTAAAATTTCAAAATTTTGAATTCTATTAATCTGATATAGATAGGTCACAATAGATGTATTAATGAGAAATATAAACAAAGCTATACCTATTAAATACAAAAATCTTCCAAGAACCATATCAGAAATTTTAGCAGGAAACATATAATACATCTGAGTGCTTTTTTCATTACCTTGAGTACTAAACGGTATTGTTGCCAAAATTATTAAAAAGAAAAATAAGTATGATAATGCCATACTATATGTTTCTCCTGAAAACATAAATAAAGCACAAAATATCGCTGGTGCTAACACATAAAGCCTAATACTTTCTTTTATTAATCTTAAATCAAATCTTAAATAACTTATTGATCTACTCATATTTTAAAACCTCTTTCTCTTTATAAATTCTACATAGAATTAATACTAAAACATAATATATATGTCACAATTCACAATTCCAGTTAAAATTCTTGCAATATTTTTAGAATTATGATAGAGAATTATTTTTGCAACGTATATGCATAGAATATTTTATACTAATCCCTTTTTCCATTGATATAAAATATCACGATGTCATCCATCGATGGTTTTTCTACTAACAAATCTTTACTTATATGATCTCTATTGTTTGAGTCAATTAATCCTTCAAATCCAAAATTAGAAGACTTATATCCAATTAACTTCTCTTTTAATTCTTTTGTTAAATCATCAAGGCCACCTTTAACCAATAGATGACTTTCTAGTACATTTTCTGTTATATCATAAAACACCTTTTCTCCATTATTAATAAAGAATAGATAATCTGTTATCTTTTCAAGATCACTTGTTATATGGGTTGAAAATAGAACACTTTTTTCTCCATCCGCTATATATTCCTGTAATATCTCTAAAACTTCATTTCTAACTACTGGATCAAGGCCACTTGTTGGTTCATCTAATAGAAGAAGTTTTGTATTTCTTGATAAAATACTTGCAAAAGACAATTTAACTTTCATTCCCTTTGAAAATTCTTTTATTTTTTTCTTATAAGGAAGGTTCCATTTTTCAGCATATTCATTAAATTTGCTTTCATCAAATGAAGTATAAAAATCTTTTAGCGTACTAATTACATCTTTTAATGTAAAATTTATTGGAAAATAGCATTCATCTCCGATAAATCCTATCATGTCTTTATAAACTTCTTCTCCATCCTCATAACTCTTTCCAAATACTTTTATTACTCCACTATCCTTTTTTAATTGATTCATTATAAGCTTTATAGTCGTTGTTTTCCCAGCACCATTTTGTCCTACATATCCCAATATATAACCTTTTGGCAATTCTAAATTTATATTCTTAAGTTCAAAGCCATCAAATGTTTTATTTAAATTCTTTATTTCAAGTGCATTCATATTTCCCTACTCCTTAAACTCATATTCTTAATAATAAATTGTAATAATTAAACTTTCACATATTCTATCCGATAGCTAGCCTCCGTAACACTCTCTTATAACGGCTGCACGCTCCTGGATAAGTTCAACTAAATTCAGCTTGAGTATAAAACTCCACCTTAAAAGTTTCACTTTATGTAATTTGCTCATCTGCCAATGTTTTTAGCATAACCACTAATTCATCATTGGATATATTTGCTAACTTACTATTTTCAATCGCAACCATAAGAGCTTCTTCTATTTTCTTTAAATATTGTTCCCTTACCATTTCGCTATCCTTAGGAAGTACATAACTTCCCTTTCCTCTAAGAGTTGCTATAAACCCTTCACTTTCAAGGTCTGAATAAGCTCTGGTTGTGGTAATAACACTTATCCCTAAGTCTTTCGCCAGCTGTCTTATTGATGGCAAAAACTCATTTTCTAAAATTTCTCCTGATAGGATTTGTTCTTTTATTTGAGCTTTAATTTGCTCATAAATAGGCAAATCAGATTTATTAGAAAGTAATATTTTCAAATTACTACTTCGCCTCCTTTGTGTTCATACTGTATATATACAATATATACAGTATGAACAGTTTTGTCAATAATTTTTTTAGTACACTTTGAATTCAAAAAGACCATTAGGTGATTTATATTCTCACCTAATGGTCTTTAATATCTTAATTCTATTTTTTTAATTTCCTTCTGCTATAACTTTATCCTGAACATTATTAAATACATCTTTATCCAATTCATTAAAGCTCTTAGCAACTGTTACTGCTGTAACCATTGATCCATCAACATTAAGCGCTGTTCTCGCCATATCTAGTATCGGATCTATTGCAAGTATTCCTCCTGCAAGAGGGAAGAAACTTCCCATTCCCATTCCTGATATTACTACTGATACTGACATTATTGCTGTTCCTGGTAATCCAGCTATTCCAAAGGAACTTATAATTATAGTAATTACCAGCATAGCGTAGAAGCTAAAATCCATTGGAGTTCCAGACATATTTGCAATTGTAACAGCCATTAATGCTGGATATATAGCAGCACAGCCATTCATTCCCATATTAGCTCCAAGACTTCCTGCAAAGCTTGCAATTCCTTTTTCAACTCCGACTTTTTTATTCAAAGTCTCGATAGTAACTGGTAAAGTTCCAAGACTTGATCTAGATGTAAAAGCCAAAACTAACGGCTCAATTACATTTCTTAAATATTGAATAGGATTTAAGCCATTAAGTGAAATTATTACAAGATGAATTACAAATACAATAATAACACTTGCATATAAAGCAACTATGAAATTAACCACATTTATTATTGCTGATATTCCATTTGATGCAACTGTATTTGAAAGTAGTGGTAATACAGCATATGGCATAAATCTGATAACTGTTCTAGCTACAGTAGTCATTATGTTATAGAATGCCTCTATAACATCTATTGCTGGTTTTATAATATCTTTGTTTGTCTTATTTAGTTTTCTTATAGCTATTCCAAGAAATGCTGCAAATATAACAACAGCCACTATGTTTGCATCTGCCATTGCTTTTATTGGATTTGCTGGTAAAAGTCCTCTCATAGTATCTACAAAAGATGTTATTTCTTTTAATTCAGCTTTACTTTGGATTGCTTCAACTCCAACGCCAAGTCTAAATAAATTTCCGATTATTATAGCAACTATCGAAGCAATAGCTGTAGTTCCTAATAAAACAAATATTGATCTAGAAGTAAGTTTTCCTAAGCTTTGTTTTTCATCCATGTTTATTATAACTTTTAACATTGAAAGAAAAACTAATGGTACTACTAACATTTTTAATAGGTCCATGAATCCATTTCCTACTAGCCCATACCATTTTGTAACCTCACCTATCCAGGTAACATCTCCTGTATTGCTTGGAAATCCTGCTATAAATTGTATTATAACTCCAAGTAATAATCCTCCCACAGTTGAAATAATCATACGTTTTGAAAAGTTTAATCCAGCCTTTTCTAACTTATAAAGTCCATAGAATAACCCTATTAAAATTGCTATAAATATTATTGGTTTATAGCTTGTTATCATTATAAATTTTGAAAAAAATGTACTATCCATTGTTACCTCCTATAATTCCTACAATTCCTATATATTTAGTATACTTATAGTATCAATTATATGATCATATGTCAATAAAAGTTAATACTATTTTTAAATATATTCTTCATGAAAACATATACTTCTTAATACTTTATAATAATTATGGAATACTTATTATTACTTTAATCAAAATATCATTTAAAATTTATGACAAAAAAATAACCACCATGAATATAACTTTCAATTATCAAAAGCTAATATTCATAATAGTTATGTAAGTTTTACTCATGAAGTCTTCTTATAATTTTATATGCAACCACATTTTCCATGACCATTGGTGATTTATGAGCAAAAAATATTATTCCATCAGTAGGAGATGTAATTTTTTCAATGACTTCACCTTCATATGGATGAATTATTTCTGCAAGAACATCGCCTCTTTCCACTCCATCTCCTGGATTTTTTAACCTTCTATATATTCCACCTGTAGTAGTCTTTACCGAAAGCAAATCATCTTCCTGCAAAACACTAGCTATGTATCCACTGTGACTAGTATATTTTATAACTCCCATTCTAGTTAAAAATCTTAATACAGCCACTACTGCATGTTTGGCAGAAACTTCATCAATTTGATCCGTTGCATTTGTATACAAAGAAAAGGCACTTGCATTCCACATCTGCCAATTATAGTTTAATGTCATTGTATCATAAGGTTTCGGCTTACGAATTAATACATACTGAAGTCCAAATAAATTTGCAAGACTTGGACTCTGATATCCTGTTTCCATCATCCTTATATGCGGAATAAAATCTCCAGGCATGTAAAAACTAGCAAACTGTATTCCATACGTATAATCCTTAACTTGTTCAAAAACACCACTTGCAATTCTCTGAGTTGTTTCCCCATTTACTTCTCCTGGGAACATTCTATTTATATCAGTGTTGTCCATTGTCCAAAATCTTTTTCCTATATTCATTGAATGAGGATTTACACAAGGAATCACAAGAATTTCGCTATGTCTTGAAATTGCTCCCCTTTGCTCTAACTTAGTTAAAGTTTTAATCAATTGAGAGCACGTATATAATTGCTGTATCTCATTTCCCCTTATTGCACCTACTATGCATGCTGACTTTCCACCTTTTCCAAATTTATATCCTGTTATTCTCATATCATCTCTATGAGGTGACTTTAACGTATATATTATTTCTTTTATCATTTTACACCTCCAAGTACCCTCGCAATAAGCGACCCTTCATAAACAACTGGGTATTCTCTCAATGTAAATACTACTCCATCACAAGATGAAATAACCTCTTCTTCTATTTCTCCAGTTAAAGAATTAAAAATCTCTCCAATTTTTTCTTCTCTTTTTATTTCATCCAAATGTTTTACACAAGGCATAAATATTCCTGATGAATTAGCATTTATAAAATTCACTTCTTTTTCAGTTGATATTATGGGATCTCTTACAGGATTTACTGTGCCATTCCATATGTCCAATTCTTTCATTAAATTAAATATACCTTCCACTAATTGATCCCCATATTCTTGTGTAATTCTCATTCCAACCCCCATCTCTACAAGCAATGTTGGTATATTTTTATTATTTAAGCTATATGTAAGTGTTGATTCCAGAACAGTAGACTCTGGATGAACCCATATAAAATCCATATTTAACAGCTTTGCATAAGGTACTAATTTCTCCTTTATATGCTCACTCACTCTAACTTGAGGCACTTCTCTCAAAAATATATTGCTTGCATGCAGGTCTATGCATATATCAGCCCCTTCTATATCTTCAATAATTTTAGCTGCAACATGTTCTGCCATTGCTCCGCTTTCAGATCCTGGAAATATTCTATTCATATCTAAATCAAATGTTGGCATTCCCCTATGTACTGAATCTATTCCAAGCGGATTTAAAGATGGGTATATATCAACAATTCCATTTAAGTATTTAATATTTTCTTTAATTTTTCTTATTAATTTATAACATACATATTGACCTTCAAGTTCATCTCCATGAAGACCTGTTATAATACATATTCTTTTAGCCTTTTCATTAATATTTACTGACGTAAGTCTATTTTTTTTGATTACTAACTTTTCATCAACCGCTAATCCTAAAGATACTACCGTTTCTACCATGTTCCCCTCCATATGCTCACACTCAAAAACCTATTCTGTAAAAACAATCTAAATTAATATTATTATTGTAAAAAAATTTTCTTTTATACAAAAAATAAGCAAAGAATCCCACTGTGTGAGCTTCTTTGCTTTAATCTAATATTACTACTTGGATATTTTATTGTCAAACTTTTTTACATGCCATATATAAAATTACTTTCCAAAATATTTGAATATTATTTATATACACTCTTTTATTGATTCTTCCAATACATCAATTCCATATTTAACTTGTTCATCTGTCATAACTAGTGGTGGTAGGAAACGAATTACATTTCCAAGTATACCTGCATTTAAGAATATAACACCATTTTCATAACATTTTTTAATTATAGATTTAACTAAATCTGCTGCTGGCTCTTTTGTGCTTCTATCTTTTACAAATTCTAATCCTACCATTGCACCTAAGCCTCTTACATCACCTATAACTGTATACTTTTCCTTCATCTCATTTAGTCTTTCCATAATATATCCGCCAAGTTTTAATGATTTTTCACATAGATTTTCTTTTTCAATCTTCTCAATAACTTTAAGTGCTGCTACGCATCCAAGAGGACTTCCAGAATATGTTCCGCCAATTCCACCAACACATGCTGAATCCATTATTTCCTTTTTAGCCACAACTGCGCTTAGCGGTACTCCAGCAGCTATTGATTTTGACATAGTGATAATATCTGGTTCTATACCATAATGTTCATGTGCAAACATTTTTCCTGTTCTTGCAAATCCTGCTTGTATCTCATCAACTATAAATACTATATTGTTCTCATTACAAACTTTTTGCAATTCTCTCATGTATTTTGCAGATGGAACTACAAATCCACCTTCACCTTGTAATGGCTCAATTATTAAACATGCAATCATGTCTGGAGAAAGTGTTGTTTTAAGCATAGTTTTTAGCCTATTAATACATTCATCTGCATATTCTTCTTCTGAAACTCCAAGTGGTGCTCTATACGAATAAGGGAAATCAAATTTATATGTTTCTGGTGCAAATGGTCCAAAACCATTTTTGTATGGTTTATATTTACTTGTTATTGACATAGTCATATTTGTACGACCATGGAAAGACCCAGTAGCTGAAAGTACTCCTGTTTTCTTAGTATAAGTCCTTGCTATTTTTATAGCATTTTCTACTGCCTCTGCTCCACTATTAGCAAACATTACTTTCTTTTCGTAATCTCCAACTGTTATTTCAGTTAATTTTTTTGCCAAAGCACCGTAAGATTCATATGTTACTACATTGTAGCTTGGGTGAATAAATAATTCTGTTTGTTTCTTTATCTCTTCAACAATCTCAGGATCACAATGTCCAACATTTTGAACACCAATTCCTGCTGCAAAATCTAAAAATACATTTCCATCTACATCTTTAATTAATGCTCCTTTTGCTTCAGCTATAGCAATACCAGTTGATACTGAAACTCCATCGGCAACATATTTTTTTCTTTCCTCTAATATCTCTATTGATTTAGGACCTGGTATTGATGTTACTAATTTTACATTTGATTCTTCTATCATTATAAAAACCTCCATTAACGTTTATTTTCTTAATATATTTCTAATTCCATAAAAAAGGAGCCATCATGTTTATTTACACGAAAGACTCCATTGCCTATAAAATTTATTTAAATTTCTTAACTTGTTTATATAATAATACTTTCTATTTTTCTTTTCTATGTCCAAGCATTATAATGTTTTTGTCTATTTTGACTAAAGTCCCAACATCAAATACACATAAACATATTAAAACTTAGCTTAATACATGATCAAAATTAATGTATTAGTGCACATTGACCATATTATTTATCTGCCTATTTAAGAATTTTACCAATGTCTAGTGCAATCTTTACTTTAATACAATCATTAAAATTCCGTAAATCACAATTTAATAGTTCTTCTATTTTTTTAATTTTATATTTAAGGGTGTTTCTATGAAGAAATAGCTTTTCTGCTGTAACTGTGATATTACAATTTTCATTTAGATACATTTCTAATATTTCAATTAAATTATTATCTTTATTATCGGCACCACTAATTGGACCTAAAACTTCTGAAAAATAGTTTTGTAATATGCTCCTATTCTCAACGCTAAAAAGCAGGCTGTAAATTCCTATATCTTTGTATCTTGTAATTGTGTCATCTAAACCTTGGCATTTAGCACTATTTATCGCTAGCTCCGCTTCATTTAATGATTGTTTCATCATTTTTAAATCCTTGTACGAGTTTCCTATTCCTACACTTACAGACATTCCATCCATGCGATTCTTTGTAGCTAACTGTATCTCTTTTAACGCCTTGTCTAATCTATTCATGCAATTTTCTTCTGACCTAATAAAAAAGATTACAGCATCATCCTTATCTATTATTGGTACCTTTAGTGCATGTTTATCAAGTATATCTTGAACTGTTTTTCTAAAGTTTATTTTAATCTTAGATATACTTTTCTCATCGCCTAAATTCTTTAACTTTAAGTATCTCTCGAAACCATCAATATCTATAACACATATGCAACATCCGCCTGATAGATTATATCCAAAATATGCGGCCTTTTGTATTGCATCTCCTTCTAATTCACCATCCCCAAATAGAATATTACTTAAAAAATGTGATAAAGAATTTTCTTCAATACGAGATAAAATAATAGCATTACTAATTTCCCTTGAGACTTCAACCAATTTAACTTCCCAAGGCAATGTGAACAATGGAATTTCAAGTTCATTAGCGAGTTTAATCGCCTCTTCAGATACATTCCTTATGTATGGACCTATATTTACTACTAAGCCCGAACCATTTTTCTCACTAATTCCTTTAATAAAATCTAGTAATAGCCCCTCATTTTCTCTAATTCCAACGCCGGTTATAAATATGATTTCTCCACCTTGCAGCCATTTAATTCCCTCCAATGGATTCTCAAAACATTCCGCCACATATATCCACTCTATGCTTTTTTCTAAGCCACCTTCTCCACCAACAAGATTAATTTTTCTTAAGGAATCTAATTTAAGTATATCTTTTACCGAAATTGACATAAACTTCACCCTTGCCCCTCTAATTATTTAAAATGTCATCTTTATTTATTATATTTTTATAATAATATCTCCTCATAAAAAAAGATATAATATTATGATAATTTTTTCATATTAAAAAGAAGGTTGATCAAATTCTTCTTACTCTCAATATTTATTGATATAATCAGAATTTGCTCAACCTTCTACTAACAATGTTTCATATTCTCTTTTAATATGGGTAAATACCTTGATTCTTAGTTACAGTTTTTACATAAACGTTTATAATAGAAAATAATTTACCAGGTGACACCTAAATAATTGTTCACCATATACCCCACTAGTTAAATTTCAACATCTTCTTTTCTACTAATTTTACTAGTTGTGAAAGTGGCAAACTTAATATTAAATAAAATCCTGCTAAAATTGTATATGATTCAATAGTTAAAAATGACTGAGACGCATAACTTTGAGTACGTAATAATAGTTCACTAACCGAGACATATGCAAGAAGTGATGTATCTTTTAACATCATTACAAGGTAATTCCCAAAGACAGGTATTACATTTCGAAGTGCCTGCGGTATTATTATTCTAAACATAGTTTGATTACTTGTAAGTCCTAATGCTAATGCTGCTTCTGTTTGCCCTCCATCTATTGATAATATTGATGAACGAATAACTTCCGATATGTAGCAGCCATAGTTAATCCCAAGACCTAGTGTTCCCGCAACTAGCGAACTTATTTTAAATTGATATCCTGGATTCCAGATTTGTACAATGATAGATACTAAGAGCGGTACTACATAATACATATATACTAATTGAACTAATAAAGGAGTTCCCCTTATAAATTCTAAAAATACTAATAGAAATCCTCTTAAAATTTTTATTTTACTAATACGTCCAATTGCAATAAATAACCCTAAGATTATTGCTAAAAAAAATCCAAATACCGTCGCTTGTACTACAACCCAAAGACCTGCATTTAATGAAGGTACTAAGAACTTGAAAGCTGTACCAAAATCTAAATTAGATAGAATATCCATATATATTTCCTCCCCTTCTAAAAAAGAACCCGTCTGGATTCTTTTTTAGTTTATATTGTTACTTGTCAGAAGCTTTACCATCTTCTACTGATACAAAATAATCTTCATTCATTCCATACTTCTTAAGAAGTTTTAATATTGTTCCATCTTTCTTCATTTCATCAATCTGTTCGTTAACTGCATCTGCTAAAGCTTTATCATTTTTTCTAACTGCTGCTGCTATCATTCCAGATGTTTCAGCTTTATATGGAGATAATATCTTTAAATTAAGACTGCTATCTTGTGATAGTGTGTATCCCGCAACCATTCCATCAGTTATACATGCATCTACCTTACCAGTATTTACTGCTAACATTAATTCAGATTGACTTCCAAATACTTTAACATCTTTCACTGATCCATCTTGTTGCCACTTTTGAGCTGTTTCAAGAAATGCTGTACCTTTTTGCCCTCCCAATGTTGCATTCTTCAAATCGTCTTTACTTGCAATTTTTGAATCCTTAGGAATTACTATGGCTTCACCTTCCTTATACCATATGTTTGTAAATAATGCTAATTTCTTACGCTCATCTTTAACATACATTCCATCTGTTACCATATCTACTGTATTATTATTTAACTCAACCAACAGGTTTTCAAATGGTATTTGCTTCATTTCAACTTTATTAATTCCCAATCTTTTTGCAACTTCTGTTATGATTTCTGCGTCAATTCCAGTAAATTCATTTGTTTTAGCATCCATAAATGCAAATGGTGCATCATTTGATGAAGCAACTGTTAATACCCCTTTTTCTTTTGCAGCTGCTAATGTATCCTTTGATTTATCATTACTTGATGATGTTGATGTAGTACTAGAACTTCCCGAACCACATCCTGTCATAAATCCAATACAACTCATTATAACCATTGTTACAACTAATAATTTTTTCCCTAGTTTTTTCATAATTAATTTCCCCTTTTCGTAATTATTTTTAATGTTGAATCTTTTTATTATCTATAGTAATTTCAAATTTAACATGTGAATTTAGTTTAAGACTCTAGATAAAAACTCCTTTGTTCTTGGATTTTTTGGATTTGCAAAAATCTCTTTTGGTTTCCCCTCTTCAACTATATAACCCTTGTCCATAAAAATTACTCTGTCAGATACATCTCTAGCAAATCCCATTTCATGAGTAACAACTACCATAGTCATACCATCCTTAGCTAATTGCTTCATAACATCTAACACATCACCAACCAATTCTGGATCTAACGCTGATGTAGGTTCATCAAATAAGAGCATCCTTGGTTCCATTGCTAGCGCTCTTGCTATTGCAACTCTTTGCTGTTGTCCACCAGATAGAGTCCTAGGATATACATCTGCTTTGTCTTTTAAACCAACCTTTTTAAGAAGTTCTAGAGCTATTTCCTCAGCCTCTTTTCTATTTTTCTTTTTTGTAAGCACAGGTGCCAAAATAACATTTTCTATCACTGTGTGTAGTGGAAATAAATTATATTTTTGAAATACCATTCCTACTTCTTCCCTAAGAGAACGGCTATCAACATTCTTACCCAGTATATTTTTACCATCATAGAACATTTCCCCACCTGTTGGAACTTCAAATAAATTTAAACACCTTAAAAATGTGCTTTTACCAGATCCTGATGGTCCTATTATGCAAACTACTTCCCCTTCTTTTATATCCACACTTATATTTTTTAAAACCTCTAGCTCTCCATATTTCTTTGATAATTCATTAACCTTATACATATTCTCAACTCCACTTCATCTAAAGTAATAAGAAAAAGGCGCACCGTTTTTTTCTTACAGTGCGCCTTCGCATTTAATATTAAATTATTACATTGTTTTGCTTTAGGATAATATTATCATGGTAGTTACCCTATTTCTATAACCATAAATAACAATTTTTTTGTGCAGTATGCACACTATTTGATTCAACACTAAGTTTATTAAATAATGTCTAAATCTATCAATCCAACCAAAATTTGTATGCAATATCTAACTTCCTTGTTAAATATTTTAACTTGTAATTACTCTTTTATTATCTCTTTGTATAGTTCAGGTCTTCTATCTTGAAATAAAGTGTAGTATTCTGATCTAAGCTTTCTAGGCAATTCTAAATCTATTTCCCCAGATACTATTCCCTCTATCTCATCATTTAACTCTTTTAATGGTCTTCCAACAGGATCTACTATTTTACTATGGCCAAAAAAGCCCAATTCTTTATCTTGTCCAATTCTATTAGCTGCTACTAAATATATGCAATTATCAAATGCTCGTGCTCTTGTTACTAGATCCCAATCATCAGAATATGGCTTTTCCCAATTAGTATTAACCACAAGAAGCTCAGCCCCTTTCAAGCAATACGTCCTTGCAACTTCAGGAAATGCAGTATCCCAGCAAATCATTACTCCAATTTTTCCAAAAGAGGTATTAAAAATTGGGAACTCACAGCCTGCTTTAAAATATCTTTTTTCTGTATCAAATAGATGTACTTTTCTATATACTCCTGCCACTCTCCCGCTACTATCTATACACACAGATGAATTGTAGAGAACATCTGTTAGATTACCATCTTTTTCTGGAAATCCATAAACTATATTAGTACAAAATTTTTTTGCGAGTTCACTTATGACTTTTATACTATTACTACTTTCCACTACTTCAGCTAGTTCTTTAAATTTATTACCACATTCATATCCAGATGTTATTAACTCAGGAAATACTATTAAGTCAATTTCACTATCTTTCTCCATAATCTCATTTATGAATGTAACCATCTTTTCTAAATTATACTTTACATTATTTAGTTTTGGCTCCATTTGAACGCAAGTAACTTTTATTTTCATCTTTCCATCCCCTTACTTCTAATACGTAACCCTCTCTCTTTTCATCACTTTTAATCTTACTTTTTCCAAATATATTACTAATAGCAAAGCCTATTATAATCCATGCCAATACTATATATGGGAATAGGTTATTAGGAAACTCTGGTATAGGATAAACATTAGAATATAATACATATAACAAGGCTGCTATTGATGCTATTGGTATTATTAAATGAGTTTTTCCCCATACTTTGTTTCTTGTAAAATAAACCATAGCTCCTATACTTGTAAATATATACGAAACAAGTATAGCTAATGATCCTATTGTTGCCAAATAATCAAATACTTCTATACCATCATGTTTAAATAATGCAACTTGAACTATATCTGATATTACTATTATTAATATTAATCCAAAATATGGTGTATTATGTTTAGGATGTATTTTCATCATCGCTTTTGGCATTATTCCATCTCTACCTAATGCAAATAACATTCTTGAACCAGCACAATAAGATCCAAGCGCACAAGAAAAGTTTGAACATGCAGCAACCAACATCAATATTGTACCAAATCCTGCTGTCATATATTTTGTTGATAAATCTGAAAGTGGAAGTGTTGAAGAAGATAACGCCTCAAGTCCTTTTGCATCAAGACCAAAACCTATAACTTGTGCATAACTACAAACTAAGTAAAATAAACCTGATAAAAATACAGCACTTATTATTGCTATTGGAATGAATTTTTTAGGATTCTTTGTTTCTTCACCTAAACTTGAAGCACTTTCAAAACCTATAAAAGAAAGAAATGCAAATACTGAAGTTGAAGCTAAAGCTGATGTGCTAACCCCGTTACTCTTAAAAGGAATCAAGCTCAAACCATTTGTAGTACCAACTTTAATTAAAATTACAACTGAAAGTAATAGTATAAGTAATATTGATATTCCTTCTATTACTAGAATAATTCTATTACATATCTTTGCATCAATGATTCCTAATGCAATCATTGCAATAGATGCTATTATTGAGATTGGCATCCAATTCACATGAAATCCAAATACAGATAAAAATCCAGAGAAGAAATTACCAAACCCTGCTGCAGTGCCTCCTGCTAATGCAATATAGGCAAGTAATAGTGCCCATCCAGATGTAAATCCCATTTTATTTCCTAGGGCTTTTTTAGTAAAAGCATAAAGTGAGCCTGATGCAGATATATAATGATTAAATTTTATAATCGAATATGATACAAGACCTACTACTATAGTTGAAATTAGAAATACAAGTGGTGCAGAAAACGAGCATGTCTGAGCCATTAGAGATATATTTAATGACATCGCTGCTGTTGGTGCTATAATAGCCACTGATAAAGCCACTGTTTCAATAATACTTAAATTATCCTTCTTTAAACCTGATTTTTCCATAATTATTCCTCCTAATAAATATTTTCTAATTTGGATAACACAAAAGGCGCACTGATTTTTATTTCAGTGCGCCTTTGCATCTAATAAATTATTTTAAATTTCTATGTTATAATGACTTGTAATATATATCCTTAATTTCTTCTAATGAAAATTCCTTAGGATGATTTGCTATACTTGGTTTCGAAACCTTAATACAGTTTTCAGCCATCCATTCTACATCTTTTTCTTCAATACCGAGCTCTCCTAAAGTAACTTTCAAATCAATTTTTTTCAGAAAGCTTCTTATAGCATCTGCACAATCTGCTGCATCAGTGCCTCCTAATAATTTAGATATGTTACTGTACTTTTCTAAATTACTTTCCCATGATTTTTCAACAATAATTGGTGTAAGTGCTGCCAATCCTTTGCCATGAACAATATCATGTAAGCCGCTCGCTGGATGTTCAAGTCCATGAGGTGCAGTTACTCCCGCTATTCCTATCACCATTCCACCTAGTGTACTTGCTAAAGTTACACTATCCCATGCATCTAAGTCACTTGGATCATTGTACACTTTAATTAAGTTCTCTGATAGTAATTTTATTCCATAAAATGCTTTCATATCTGTTAATGGTTGTCCTATTTTTGATAAATACGCTTCCATATTATGTGCTAATGCATCAAATCCAACAGATGCAAGTATGCTCTTTGGCATTGTCACCATAAGTTCTGGGTCAATAATTGATGCTTTTGCAATAATTATATTTGTTCTAAGGGATTTCTTATCCTTAGTTTCAGGATTTGTAAGAACTGAAAAACAGTTTCCTTCACTTCCAGTCCCACATGTTGTCGGAACTAGAACTATAGGCAATGCTTCACTCCCTTGTTTAATACCAAATATATATTCTGATATATCTCCAGGATTTTTAGCTGAAAAGGCTATACTTTTGGCTGCATCCATAATACTTCCACCACCAAGCCCTAAAACAACATCACATCCAGTTTCTTTTATAACATCCACCCCTTCATATACAGTTGTAGTAAGTGGATTTTGCTCTACTTTATCAAAAATTTCATATTGAACTTTTGCTTCATTTAACAAATCTATGGTCTTATCAAGTAAACCACTTTTTTTTGTACTGTTTCTCCCAGTTACAATAAGCGCTTTCTTTCCATACTTAGCAACCTCAGTTCCTATTTCATTACTTCTCCCTCTCCCAAATAGAAGATTTATTGGTAAATTATAATTGAAATTCATTTTAACTCCCCCTAAGTAGTTTAATTGTTGATTATAAACTACCGATAATTTCTGTTTATCTTAGCATTTTCTTATAATCTTAATTTTCAATAAAAGAATATAAAAAAATGCCTTTATTAATAATAAAGACATCTTTGTCAAAACTATAATACCATATTCGCAATATATATTCTATAATTTTATAGACAATAATTTAGTGCACATTGGACAATTAATAATTTTCTTGTTATTTCAGTGTTAATACTAAAATTTTCAGCTATAAGATAAATATTCATAAACAAATAAATGTTGTAACTTTTGTTACATACTTATTATCATATAAAAACTATACTTTAGTTAATGAATTACAAATATTAATGAGGTGTTAATTATGAATATAGATAATTTGATGAGAGAACATAAAGGTATTTTTGAGGAAATAAATTATATAAATGAGTCAATTAATAATAAAAAATTCGAATCTAATCTTTTGGATATAACTACTCATATAAACAAACTTGCTGGAAAGTTGAAAATTCATCTAAGTTCAGAGGACAAATTTTTATACCCTAATCTACTTAATGGAGATGATAATAAACTTAAAAACCTAGCAAATTCATATATTAATGAAATGGGTGGAATTTCAGATACATTTACAAATTATAAAAATAAATTTAATACAAAGAGTAAAATAATATCTGAAGGCAATGAAGTTTTTATAAGCGAAACAAAAAAAATCTTAGTTGCTATAGAAAAGAGAATTAGTAAAGAAGAAAGTGAGTTATATAAATTAATCAGATAGATTTATATAACTAAAATAAACTCGATTCACTTAAAACTAAGCGAATTGAGTTTATAAATATTTTTCCTATATATTCTTATTTATCTTCAAATAATGCAGTTGATAAATAACGTTCTCCTGTATCTGGTAATAATGCTACAACTGTTTTTCCTGCATTCTCTGGACGTTTTGCTAATTCTGTTGCAGCAAATGCAGCAGCTCCTGATGAAATACCAACAAGCAAGCCTTCTGTTTTAGATAATTCTCTAGCAGCAGAAAATGCTTCTTCTGTTGTTATTTTTATAATTTCATCATATATTTTTGTATTTAAAACGTCTGGTACAAATCCAGCACCAATTCCTTGTATTTTGTGAGGACCTGATTTACCTTCTGATAAAACTGGTGAATCCGCTGGTTCTACTGCAACAATTTTAATATTTGGATTTTTAGACTTTAAGTATTCTCCAACTCCTGTAACAGTACCACCTGTACCAACACCAGCAACAAATATATCTACTTTTCCATCTGTGTCTTCCCATATTTCAGGACCAGTTGTATTTTTATGAACTTCTGGATTGGCTGGATTTACAAATTGTCCTGGTATAAATGAATTTGGAGTCTCATTTGCTAACTCACTTGCTTTAGCTATAGCTCCTTTCATTCCTTTTGCTCCTTCAGTTAGAACTATTTCAGCTCCATAAGCTTTTATAAGACTACGTCTTTCTACACTCATTGTTTCTGGCATAACAATTATAACCTTATACCCTTTTGCTGTACCTACAGATGCAATACCGATTCCTGTATTACCACTAGTTGGCTCAATTATTACTGATCCTGGTTTTAATAAACCTTTGTTTTCAGCATCTTCTATCATAGCCTTTGCAATTCTATCTTTAACGCTTCCTGCTGGATTAAAATACTCCAACTTAGCTAATATTGTTCCTTTTAAATCTTTTCCCTTACTATAATTTGCAACTTCTAATAATGGGGTTCTACCTACTAATTCTGCTAAATTCTTATATATCTTTGACATTCCAACCACTCCTTAAACTTTCTCATATAATTCTTATCAGTTTACTATGTTATAAGTATATTCTTCTGTTTTTATATAGTCAATACTTTTTTGTATATTTTAAAAAGTTTTGTCTAAATTACATATATATGCAATTGATGATAAATATACATACTAATAATTATTTTTTTAAAATAAAATAGTAAATTTTTATTTTTGATATATTATTACATTCTATTTTCTAACTATTTATAGTAATTTATTCACGATTCAATTATTACTAATTTTTAAAGAACAAAGTTTCAGGTGACTTTAGATAAATTCCGTATTGTGCTTCAAACTCTTTTTATATGTGTAGATTTCCTACAGAATAAAAAATAAGCAAATTCCTAGACTCAGGATATTTTGCTTATTTTTCTCTATATTGAAACACATCTTGATTCTGATATTTGTTTTAATATATATTACTTTATGAATTTAATCACTCCATCTTTTCTTCCATGTGCCTTCGGTGTATTAGCAGGATACCCTAAAGCTGCCATTCCCCAAACAATATGGTTTTCAGGTATTTCAAAGCTATTTAATACTTCCCTTACTTCTTTTTCATCACAAATATTCTTTAATTGATTAACCCAACATGAACCTATTCCTAGTGAATTTGCCATTAAGAATATATTTTCTAATGCACAAGAACAATCTGCAAGTCCATTTGTATTCTCTCTATCATTAGACAACATAATTAAAGTTGGAGGCGCATAAAAGTTATATCCAGCATCTCTTTTCAAAGCTTCTCTAACTACTTTTGCAAGCTGCTCCATCTTTTCTTTACTTTGAACAACTGTAAATTGCCAACTTTGTTTGTTCATTCCGCTTGGTGCATTTACTCCTGCCTGTAAAATCAAATCTAATTCTTCGTCTTTTAATTGTTCTTCATTAAAAGCTCTAACACTTCTTCTTGTTAATATGTTTTGTAATACCTCATTCATGATAACATCTCCTTTTACACAAAAATTTTTATACGTTATTTTTCCATTTAATTTAAAGATAATTAATTATAGTTTTATATTTAAATTATACCACTATATCAATTTTATAACTAATTACATCAATCTGGTCTATTAATATCAACTTTTCTATTCATTAGGTAGTTTGATATAATCAATGTTACTTTTTCTATATTGCACAGGTGTAATATTAAACTGTTTCTTAAAATGTTTATAAAAAGTAGGAGTATCCTTAAATCCACAAGAATAAGAAATTTCTGTTATATTCATTTTCGTGGTTTCAAGTAAATTCACAGCAGTATTTAACCGAAAAGAAATAAGATATTTCTGAGGTGAAATTTTATATTCCTCCATAAATATTTTATATAAATATGTTCTATCAATTCCAACATATTTAGCTATATCGCTAACTTTGATATCATAGCCAAAGTTATTATAAATATAATCGCGGGCCTTATCAGCATATGACTCACAAGTGTTTTTTTCTTTTATATTTACCTGATTATACATGCTTGAAAAACACATATACAACTGACCAATGAGAGCATATTCATTGTGACTATCTTCTTCATAATTATGTATTAGTGAAAGTAGTCTTTCTTTGAAAATCCCATTACTATTATCCTTAAAAATTAAATTATTTTTTGATAATCCACAATTTTTTAGAATAGTGCTAGCATCATTCCCATCAAAACTTACCCAACAGTACTCCCAAGGCTCTTCTTTATCTGCTTTATAATAGGTAGATTCACCTGGACAAATTAAGAAAGCCTCTCCTCTTTGTAATTCATAGCATTTGTTATTTACATAATATTTCCCTTTTCCATTTAAAATATAATGCAAAAGATAGTGATGACGAATGGCAGGCCCAAAAGAATGAGATGGTGCACAAATTTCATGGCCTCCATAGTATATTGTTAAAGTACTGATTGATCTATATTTTGAAGTAAATTCTAACTTTGCTTCCATTAATTAATCCTCCTCTAGGATACTTATATACTTTATGAATATAAATATAGAAATATTCAACATAAGCACAATTTCTAGAAACATAGAACATAGAAAGTATACATTTACAATTATATAATTTATTTATAATAAAATCAAAATTACTCAAGGAGGATGATTATATGAAAATTACATTTATGGGCGCTGGAAGTACTGTATTTGCAAGAAATGTGCTAGGCGATTGTATGTGCACAGAAGCACTACGAGATAGTGAAATTGCACTTTATGATATTGATGAGGAAAGATTAAAGGAAAGTGAAATAATCCTAAATGCAATCAACAAAAATATAAATAATGGCAGAGCTAATATAAAATGTTTTTTAGGCATTGAAAATAGAAAGATAGCACTTAAAGATGCAACTTTTGTGGTTAATGCTATTCAAGTTGGAGGATATGATCCTTGCACAATCACAGATTTTGAAATTCCTAAAAAATATGGCTTAAAACAAACTATTGCAGATACAATGGGAATCGGTGGAATTATGAGAGCTCTAAGAACAATTCCCGTAATGGCTGACTTCGCAAAAGATATTGAAGAAGTATGCCCTGATGCATATTTCTTAAACTATACTAATCCAATGGCTATGCTTACAGGTTTTATGCAACGTTTCACTAAAGTGAAAACAATTGGACTTTGTCATAGTGTGCAAGTATGTTCAGAACATTTGTTAAAAGATTTAGGCATGGAAGATAAATTAGAAGGTAGAAAAGAGCTAATTGCTGGTATTAATCATATGGGTTGGTTATTAGAAATATATGATAAAGCAGGCAATGATTTATACCCTGAGATTAGAAAAAGAGCTGAGCTAAAAAATTCTGGTGAAGAAAAACATAAAGACATGGTTCGTTATGAATACATCAAACACCTTGGATACTATTGCACTGAGTCAAGCGAACATAATGCAGAATATAATCCTTTTTTCATTAAATCAAAATATCCAGAACTAATTGATAAATTTAATATCCCTCTAGATGAATATCCAAGAAGATGTATTGAACAAATTGATGGCTGGCAAAAAGAGAAAAACGAAATATTACGTGATGGTAAAGTTATGCATGAACGTTCAAAAGAATATGCATCTTATATTATGGAGGCAATTGTGAACAATATTCCTTATAAGATTGGCGGTAATGTAATAAATACCGGGCTAATTGATAATTTACCAACTGATGCCTGTGTAGAAGTTCCTTGTATGGTTGACTCTATGGGAATTCATCCAACTCATGTAGGAAAACTTCCAACTCAACTTGCTGCTATGAATATGAGTAATATAAATGCTCAGCTATTGACAATTGAAGCAGCAGTTACAAAAGATAGACGTAAAATCTATCAAGCTGCCATGATGGATCCACATACAGCTGCCGAATTATCTATTGATGACATTATAAAAATGTGTGATGAAATGATCCAAGCTCACGGAGATTATATGAAAGACTTTAAATAAGATTAGCATATTCATATAATTTGAGTATACTAACAAGAAAATAATAAGTTGTCTATGAATTATTCTTAGACAACCTATTATTTAGCTAACTCAATATGAAACTATTATTTAACATAACTACCATAACCAATAGCAGTTGGTAATTACTCACTACTTCTTTATAAATAATCTATAGACTTGTTTTATTCCAATCTCTCCATTAACTTAAATGAATACCCTATCTCTTCTATCTCTTTTCTTGAAAGTATTCTTCCTTCCTCTGGCCTTTCATTTAATTTAAAAACTATGGCTTTTTGCCCTACTTCCTGCTTAAAATTTATACGGTTCATTTTAATATCCATATTAAATGTATCAGATACTGCTTCTGCCGTTGCCTCATGGCCTATTGCAGATATAAATCCATTTTCAATTAGAAGTTCTTTTGCCTCCTTTATGTCTATGTCACTTATTTTATATACTCCATTTGTTGTAGCAACAGTTCCATTAAATATTCCTATCTTCATTCTCATCACCTCTATTAATATATTATTACATAAACTTTGTCCTTGCCAATGTTTTCCTTGGAATAATATACTTTTATCCTATAAATAAAGTATTTACAAGATACAAAGGAGCACCTTTCATATGCTCCTTTTTAGACGTAATATACTGTAATGAAATTAAAGTTCAATAAAATTCTAATTTTTATGGTTATTTATATAACATACTTAATTTCTTTATTTTCGAACAAGTCCTCTATTTCTTTTATAAAGAATTGTTTCATTTCATCTATATTTTCTTTTGGATAAACGTACTTTCCATATCCAAATTGACCATATTTGAATTTACGCTCTTCATCACTCATTGGTAATTCACTTTCTGGAAAAATCTGAAGTATTATATTTTTTGCTGTTGATGTATAACGATGAGATATTATTTCAAAGGTCACTGGAGTTTTTAAATCCCTTGGCAGATTTTTACTTAAGCTTAGCAATAAATCATGATATTCTTCTTTCCAATTTGGATAAATGAACACAGGTGCAACTAAAAAGCCAATTGGATATCCTGCTTTAGCCGCCTTTATACTAGCTTCTATCCTTAAGTCACGAGAAGCTGTTGCATGCTCATACTTATTAATAACTGATGATGTATTAATGCTAAATCTCATTTCAGTATGACCATTATGCTCTAAATCCAATAGTGAATCTATATCGTTATACTTTGTCACGAATCTAAATCTAGCATTCTCATGCTTACCAAAAAATACGATAGCCTTTTCAAGTGAATGAGTATAAGGTTCCACTGGTATTGGATCTGATGTAGCTGCACCTTCAAATATGGTTATTTCAGGTAGCCTTTCATCTATATACTTCTGAGCTTGACTTAAAATCTCATCAATATTTACATGTACCTTCACAAAAGGTTTATCTCCGAGTTTTGTATTTAAATAACAATATTCACATTGCCCCATACACCCTGATATTAGTGGTAATTGATAATGAGCCGAAGGCTTACAAGATTGAAATTTCAGACTCTTCTTCGTTCCAACCACTAAAGTCTTCTTTCCTTCCCTATAATGAGCATAAAAATCTTCTCCAGGAATATGCTGTTTTAATTTATTTGAAGTAATATTGATAATTTCAACATCCTCTTTATCTTTAAACTTATTTAAAATATTTTTAGCTGCCTCATAGTCTAATGAATCTTTTTCAAATATAACTCTTTTAGGTATAAACATATTTTTTCAAAAAACCAGCATATATACGCTGGTTCTTTTTCTCCTCTCTTTATATTTATTGTGTGTTTGCTTATATAAAGCTAGTATTTGCTAAAAATTATATTATATATACCTAAATTTACTTTTAATTACTTAATATTATTTTGTGTTTTATAATTGCTTATTCTATCCTTAAGCTCGTTTACATTGGGTTTCCTATCTATTGATATTTCTTGCTTATTATCTAATTTATAAATAACAGGAACTGGCTCCCCTTCTTTTAAGAACTCTAATTCTGCATAACGAATGCCTGTTGTTACTTCCCCTAAAAACTTATTTCCATTCTGCTCTAAAACATCAAGTTCTAATTTAACTTCTTCCAATTTTCTTGAATACTTCTTCCCTGTTTCTGTTACCTTTCTAATAAGTCCCACACTTTTAACTCCATTAGCCAGAGCTTTCTTATATCTTACTTCCCTTGAAATCATTGTTGTAATTATTATCGCTAAAGGAATAATTAATGCTAACGTTGGAATCATTAATGGCAATCCAGCACTAACTCCTCTCTCATTTGTTTTAGTGAAAAAATTCTGCATAATAATAAATAAGCTAAAACCAGCAGCTGCTACAATTAAAATTGCTGATAGATAATTTTTATCTTGTTTCATATTCGTTCTCCTTTTTTATATTTTAATGTGAAATTTTAATACTATAGATGGATAATATATAATTTAGACTTATAGTGAAACATATCGAAATTATAAATATTTTTCTTATTTTAAGAGTTTTAATTTTATAGTGATTGATTATTCATATTTAAATAGGGCTTAATAGTGGCATTGTTAACGTTAAACATTCTGTGCTTACTGTGCCTTCCTATAAAATAATATGTAGAATACTTGTTTCAGATTTATTATAACATAAATAATAAACTTAATTAATAAATTAAATATGTAATTATACTGTATTTTTACCATTGATACGGTTAATCTAAAATTTTTGTATACATTTTCATTTTATAAATTTCTTTTACATAATAAGCATTATTTGTAAAATAATTAACATTATGATAATATTATACTGAAAATAATCAATTTTAGGGGGAAAACATAGTGAAAAAATGGGAAGTTGAAGCTGACGGTATAAAACATACAATTGAATATAAAGTCGGCTTTACAAAAAAAATTATTGTAGACGGTGAGACTTATAAGGTGAAGTCTTCCAATGCATTTATCAATTTGATAGATTATGCAATTTCTTTTGGCGATACAGACTGTAGGTTAGTAGTTATTGGGGCTAAGGCAGACTTAGCTGTTAATGGAACTTTCTTAGGCAGCAAAAAGCCATACGAGCCAATAAGCAACTTACCTGTATGGATTTATGTGCTTGTAGGCTTGAGTATTTTAGGTGGCATGTTATTTGCAGGAATTCTAAGCCTTATTGTCGGTCTTTTAATGAGTATTTTGTATATTCAATTTGGGCTCAAAAAAAAGACTGGCCCTGTTATTGCATGCTTCATTATTTGTAGCGCAATTCAAGGTCTGATTGGATGCTTTCTTGTATCTTTACTATATTTATACTAAAGGATATATTTGTTTATGGAAAATGATAATAAAAATATTGTAACGGGAAAATCAACAAAAGCTGTAGTAACTAATCAGATTAGTAAAAAAAATAGTGGCCTAGCAGTAGTTTCGTTAGTATTAGGAATTATGGCTATTATACTTTTTTGGGCTTTTTCATACCCAATAATTCTAGGTCTTGCTGGTATAATTATCGGACTCATTAGTATCGCTAAAAAACGTGATGGATTAAAAATAGCAATTGCTGGTATAATCACATCTATAATAGGCTTATTAATTGGCATCATTTTTGTAGTACTTTATATATTTTGCATATTTTAACTCACAAATAAATTTCGAGCATAATATATAAAACTTTAATAATATTAATATATAAACTTGCGCCTTCATTATTATGATAAAAGTTCTACACAAAGACCACCGTTCTAAAATAACTTAGGACAGTGGTCTTTAAAATTATATATAAACTTTACTTAAGAATATTTTATATTAATTAAAAGTTTAGTTACTGCTGAAATTTAACTGTATTTAACATATTTTCTTTAATCTATCCTTCATTATTTTCATCACTCTTTTCTCTTTATATTTAAAGATAGATATGAAATTTTACCCCAATTCCATTTTATAATAGCATCCATATTAGTAAAAAACAACTTTAAATTACTTTAATTGGATGATATAATGTACTTTGTTAACTACTAAACTTAAAATGATAGGGGTAAAAAATAATGAAGAAAAAAAGAATAATTAGTTTTTTAGTATTGGTGGCGTTACTATTTAGTTTTTTATTTAGTGGATGCTTTGATAGTAATGCAGCAAAAAATTCAGCTGACATTTACTGTTCACTAATATTTAAATCTGATGCTAAAGATCTTCAAAAGATAGGGGTATCTGACTCCGAGAAAGACAATATAGTAAAAGAATACGAAGATAAAATTAAGGATCAATTAAGAAAAAATGTTCTTTTGATGCAATATTCAGCTTCAGATGAACAGTTAAATTCTATATGCGAAGCATATAAAGAAGCACTTTCAAAGATTACCTATGAAACAAAGCAAATTTCTAAATCTGGTGACGAAGCCGAAGTAGAAATTTCAACTACTAATTTTGATATAAAAAAAATCGATGAACAAGCAGCAATGGATGCTTTAGACGAAACGGATAAGATGGAATTTACAAGTAATGAAGAGGAAAATAAAAAATTTGGTGAAATATATTTAAACAAGCTTACAGAAGGATTAAAAAATGCAGAAGTGAGCTCTGATAAATCTTCAAATACATTTAAATTTAAAAAAGTTAATAGATATTGGATTGCAGATGATCAAACTAATTTCGGGTACAAGTTAGTTGAATTAGCGGTAAATAAAGATAATCCTAATCTTAATATTGATGAAGAAAGTATCTCACCAAAAGAAAGTGCTGAAGTTCTTTGGAACTTAGTAATTAAGGAAGATAGTAGCGGCATGGAGAAACTTGGTTACAGCAAAGCTTTTGGCGAAAGAATAATTAAGAATATAAATAAGAATGATTTTAAAACTTTTAAGAAAGAATCTGAACAATCTGGTATTTCATTATCAGATGATCAACTTCAAGGAATGATAACTGCTCTAAGAAGTGCTATAAGTAAAAACTCAGTTAATTTTGAAGAAGTGTCTAAAACAGATAATTCTGCACAAGTTAAAGTATCATCAACATTTATAGATAGAGATCAAATCTCTAAAGATGCTGTAAATATTACTACATCTCAGGCACTATCAAATGGTATTAGAGATAAACAAAAACTTACAGAAGCTTACGTTGCAAACCTAATAGATTCAATTAATAAGGGCCAAATAAGCTCAACAACAACTGAAAATACATTCAGCTTCACCAAAGTCGGAAATATATGGTTGCCATCAGATACAACTAATTATACTGAAAGCATTTCTAAAATGGTTATGAAATAATAAAATTTATTGAGTGATCTATCAAGATTTTTAAATATAAATAGTCCTATTCATTAGGGCTATTTATATTTTGTATATGCATTATTTTCATATAATAAAGGAACACATATTTTTTCAATTAAAAATATATATTCCTTTTATTTTTTAACTAATCAATACAGTGATATATTTTTACTCTTTATTCTTACTAAAATAATTATAAAATAAAGTTCTTTCTTCTATATATTCCTCATATAGAACTTAGATTTGTATATCTATTTGCTCACCATTTTTGATTTTAACTCTAACATCTAATATTCATTTTCAATGCCTACTTCTTTAAACTCCACCACTTACATGAAATTCCGTTTTATATCCTTCAAAGCTTTCTAGCATATCAAATTTATGAATCATATTATTTATTACTTTTATTGGTACGCTTCTAGCTCTAGTCCTATTCCTAGAAATAAGTTCGTTATATGGCACTTCAATATAAATAAACTTGACTCTAGCTCCATAGGATGAAAATAAATCACATAACTTCTTTCTAGTATCACTTACAATATTTGTTGCATCCCATACAAATGGCTCCTTTAATCGCAAATAATCCTTTGCTCTATCTTTTGCAGCCATGGCAATCTTACTTGAATTATCCCTTGGTGATACATTAAATTCTTCTCTTATATCGTCTAAGGAAATCACATGCATATGGCTCAAATTTTCTTTTATATAAGTATCCTTACCTGCAAGTGGAAATCCAACCATTACTACAACTTCAAAACTTGTAATATCGAATACTTCATCACCATACCATATATTTTTACTATTAAAATATTTAAACCTCGTATATTCATTTCTAAATTGTTTTTTAGAATAAAAGCATCCAATTTCAATAGAGTATTCCCTAAAATACTCTATCTTATTTAAAAGCTCTTTTTTATCACAACATTCTCTTCCTAACAGATCTGCCTTTGACAAAAGATATAATAAATTCATGTCCAAACATTCACTGGCTTTAATTAAATTATATTCTAAATCTTCTTTCTCCATAAAGAGTAGTGGCAAGCCATGATATTTTATTAAGGCTGCAATTTGTTCTCTAGTTTGAAAGTCAATTTCATATTTTTTAGCATATTCCATATAAACTAGTTCTCTAAACCTCTTTGCTCCTTTTATGGCATGCTTTGGAGATACTATTTCTCCCTCTTCAATTTTGGTACAGCTTATTTTCCCTATATCATGGAACAAGGCAGCTAAATATAAAACCACCCTTTGCTTATTAGAAAGTTCCTTCCATTCATCTAAATTCAAAAGCTTATCACACACATTTTTAGTGTGAATATAAACATTCCCTTCACCATGATATTTTGGATTTTGAGGTATTTCAGTAAGGTTATTTATAACTTGAAAGTTATCAGCTATACTTTGAAAATCAAATTGTTTATTAATTACATTTTCAAATAAATCAATCTTCATTTCTTACACCTCTTCTCCTAGAGAAAATATATCTAACCCCTCTTTAAGTTTATTGGGAATGATAGGTCTATTAATCCAATGAGTTTCAGAGTCTAATATAGTATTTAAAAAAGAATTCCTTACATATTTAAATCTATCTATAACTTCATTTTCACTTTCAACCTTAATATATAATCCTTCCATTAAGTCTGATGAATCTGTTTGCTTTTTTGCAATTTCATAAGACAAATTTAATTCTTCACATTGCTTTTTAAAAACTTCTTGGCAGTTTTCAGATTTAAAATTAGATCTACCTAAAAACGAAGTTAACTCTTTTAATTTATTCAATTTTCCTTCATAGAGTACTAAAACTGAAGTAATAGATTTATGTCCTTGAAGCATTTCCTTTCTTCTTTTAGTACTTAAAAATTTACTTTCCAACTTATCGTAAATATCAAATTCCATAAAATAATGAGTGAGTTCATCATAGAAAACAGTGTGTTTTGCATATAGCCATTCCCCATACATTACATATCTATTTCCTAGTATGCTTTCAAGCTCATTTTTATTAGAATTAGCCCACATTTTAAATAGTGAAAACTGCTTTTCACCATATCCTCCATTTAAAAAATGACCTCTACTCTGCAAAAGTAGATTTCCACTTTTGTCAAAGCTGATTCCTGTGTTCGCTCCATCAACTTTTTCTTCTACAACTATATATTTATCTTTAATAACTTCAAATTTAACACTTTTTAAATCATCATCGCCAGCTTGAAGCCTTGATCCCTCAATGTGGCGAGTTCTTGGATATTTAAACATTCTGTCCATATTATCACTTCTTTCTTAGTTTATTTATCTGATGTCTAGCTACTGTAACACTCACATCTTCTTTTAAGTGGGAGATAACAGTTACTTAAACCCTAGACATTGTGTCCCTGATAGTATAAGTTCAACTTATTATTTTCAATGAGAAATTTATATTGAACATCTACAATCACAAAATCTCTCCGTGCACCAATATTTTTACAAAATAAAAAGTGCTGCGAATTTAACTTTTCACAACACAAATAAACTAAAAAAGATATTGCTTTTTTAGAGAATTAAACATTTAAAAGAAAGTAATAATAAAATATCACATCTTATAATTGCCTTTGCTATGTTATTGAAAAGTATATTCTAATTAGGCACATTCAAAAAATAGCAAGTCCATCTGCCATTTTATTTTCATGCGATTTAAATAAGAGCATCTCAAAAAAGAAGTTTTCTTTAATATAAAAACTTTTATTTATCATACTTTTAATAAATCTCTTAATTTTATATCAAATATTCTTGATATAATCGACTACCTAATAAAATTAGATATAATCTATTAGAATATACACATTACATAGTTCTCTTCCTCTCAAAATTACAATTTATATAAATATAACATCTTAACATTTATATGTCAAATTAATCCATATCACAACTATTTTGGCTTCTTTTATAACTTTTAATATGATATACATTTCCATGCATTTTAACAATTTGACAAAAATGAGGTTCCATCTATATTGAAAATTTTCCGAATTTGATACACATTTTAAATCTCAAAAGGTACCACTGATACAACGTTCCATGATTTAGACGCTAAATTGCTGTGATTAACATAAACGCTAAAGATACATCTCTTAATAATAATGTCACTAAAATAAAATTCTACTACCATTTTTCACTTAATATTTCCTTTCTTTTTGCTTCATATTCTTCTTCACTTATAATTCCATCTTCTTTAAGACCTTTAATCTTTCTCAACTTTTCATCAAAGTTCTTATATTTTCCTTCATCAGATTCATTATCTTCAAAATCAATCTGAAATGATGCAACTCCATTTTCACTAAAAACATTGATAGCATTAGCTACTCCTATTCCGATAGCTACTAGCGTCCAAACAACACCAAATGCACCTGTATCTGGTATAGCCTGAGTTATTCAAATATACGTCATACCAGCTCCAGCAACCATACCAATAATTGATATACTTTTATTTGGTTTGACTCTTCCCCTCTTTGACATATTACGTCCTCCTTAAACAATTTTGTTTAGACTTTATACATTTTCACAAATATATTTTGACGTATTATTTCTAACTTACACAACGCTTATTAATACTACATTATTAAAATCTAAATTATCTATATATCAGAAATATAGCTTTTTGCTATAATTATACATCTCCTCGCCAATCATTTCCATTAATTTCATAAATATTTGCTGAATAATACTCAATATTAACCGAAATATTAGTAACTATACCTTGAAATATGTCTGTTACAGAGTTATTCTCATCTTTTAAAGATAATGAAATGTTTGAGCCTTCATCTGCTCTTTCAACATAATTATCAATTCCAAATTCATAAAGTATTTTCCCTCATATTATATTTTTTTACATAATAAAAGAGCATCTATTTCTCCAATTTGAAATATATACTCCCTCATTTATTACAACATTTAATCCAATAATTTATCATACTATTTTATTTTTATTAATTTAATTCTCTCTTAATTTTTAAAACCTCATCAACACTTAACCCTGTTCCCTTAGCAACCATATCAACATCTAATCCCATAACCAAAAAATTCTTTGCATTTTTTATTCTTTCTTCTTTTATGCCCTCTTCTCTAGCACTTTTAAGTCTTGTCATTTGATCATGAAGTTCTGCTTCTCTTGCTTCATATGCTGCTCTTGCATTATCATCTTTACTTATAACTTCAAGAATATTATATGCTTTTTTTATTTTTTCATTTTTTTCTGCTAACATTTCAAACGCCTCCTTATTTCTTGATTGTAGGAACATCATCCATTGAACCAGTGGTTCAGATTCATCTTTTTGAATATTATTATCAAACAATTTGGGTAATTCTAAATAATGAATCTCGAATACATCTGTTAACTTTTTATTTGTTTCATCTTCTGTAATATGAAAACTTGTATGAAGTTTATTTATTTCTATACAATTAAAATCAACTATATTTATTGTTATACATTTCTTTAGTTTATCATATGTATCTCCTGATTTTATCTGACCATTATACATTTTACTCCAATAAAATAATGTTCTTTCAGCCATGTAATCGATATATAAAACTTGGATTTCTATATCTACATGTTCACCACTTTTAGTTTTTGCTCTAACATCTAAAATTCCTTTTCTATCTTCAGCAAACTCTCTTAATAGTTCTGTATTAATTAGTTCTATATCTTCTAATTCATCATGTGGCATTTTTAATATTGAATTTAATAATTCTATTAATAAATCCTTATTTTTCTCATCTCCAAATAATAATTTAAAGACAAAATCATTTTTAGGTGAAATTATAAAATCTTATTTCAGTTAATAGCTTAACAAAAATAATGTCTCATTTATAGTGAAAATTCTCCAAATTTGATACACTTTTTAAATTGCTAATACTATCACTAATATCAACAGTTTTATGATTTAGTAGCTAAATTGCTGAATATATTGCAGTCACTATACTTACTTTTTTCAGTGAAAATAATATTTTAAAAATAACAATTATTTTTCTACATTTCTAAATATAGTTAACATCTTATAAATTTCTTCTTTCCTTGCCAAGTTTTGTACCCAATTATCAGGAATAGCTTGAAAGCCATAATATGTTCCTGCCATTCCACCAACAATTGCCGCAATAGTATCTGTATCACCGCCCAAATTAATTACTTTAAGAACAGCTTCCTTATAACTGTCTGTTTTTAAAAATGACCATAATGCTGCTTCAAGTGTATCTATTACATATCCTGATGAGTTTATTTGCTCTTCGTCACAAGTTGCTATTGTCCCATCCAATATTCTTCTGTAATTATCTATTTCTTGAGAATAACTTTCTATACAATATTTCTTTACAAATTCAATAGTCTTCTTGTATGCATCATCCTTTTTATTTCCATGCAGTAAATTTATCATAAACTCTATATAGAAAATGCAAGCAAACTTGGAACGTTTATGTGAATGCGTCAATGATGATACTTCTTCAACTATTTCTATTCTCTTAAGTGGCAACATTATTTTTACATAATATGCCAATGGCAAAACTCTCATTAATAAACCATTACCATTATCTTGCTCAGTTTTTCCACCACATTCTACAGGATTTATTCCATGTATCATTCTATCAATAGCATCTCTAGTAGAATTCCCAATATCAAAGACCTCACCATATGGTGTTAAGTATCCACATCTGTAATACTTTATAAAATTTTCTGCTACTCTTTGTACAGAATAATCGTTATTAATACTTTCAACTAGACATAATGTTAATGAAGTATCGTCTGACCAGGTACCAAATGGTTGGTGATATGTTCCATATGCCCTCATCTCTTTTATAGGATCTCTTTTTCTTTCATCTCTAGTAGAAAACTCTACAGGAACTCCCAAAGCATCTCCGACACAAAATCCAAATAGTCCACCAAACATTTTACTATCATACTGGTTATTTATTGCAATGTCTATTAATTCAATACTCTCATACTTTGGACATTCCTTGCTTGGAAACATAACATATTCAGGTTTATTTTCATTATCATACATTTTACAATGAAGCGCATTTCCTTTTACAAAATGCTTGCATTTTTCACATTGTGGGATAGATATTAAAACATTTCCTCCACTTCCGTACCTTTCATAAGATTCTATATCCAATTTCCAACGTTCACTAATCGGAAGTTGCTTTTTTCTTTGCTCATCAATATATTCTCCTTTATTTTATTATTACTTTAATATAGAGTATCCCACCCCTAGTTTCAGTATCTGTAATAAGCATCTTTTGACCTGCATTAAATGAGCAATCTAGCTTTTGCTATAATTATACATAAATTTGTAAATATTTTCGATTAATCCTTGCTTGAAAACATTCAATATTCTAAAAATAGATAGACTTTCCCCTACCCCAAAAATTATTTCTCCATTATTATGTTTTTTTACTCTTTAAGCAATATTGAAAACCAACTCTGATTTATATTCAATCAGATACAATCCCTTTAGCAAAAGTCTTACAATTTCTCGTTGTATTGAAAAATGCTTTCTCAACCGCCTAAATAGAAATAATTACATTATGTTTGATGCAATAAATATCAAATAAAGTACAGCTTCAACTGCTTTACCTCCATGCACAAAGCAATGTTCTAAGCCACTTTCTTTTTTCAAATTATTAAAAATTGAATTTTCAATATCCCAGCGTGCTCTTATTATTTTAAATAAAGTTTCAAGTTCCATATCCATACAAGTCGTTATAATCATTATTTGTGACCTCTTTTTATTTTGATATTTCATTGCATATTTCACAAAACGCAATGGCTCTTTTACCTTGTCCATAATAAATACTAACTCATATACTTCAATTTTTTCAAAACCTCTTTCATCTGTCCAAACTTCAGCTTTCTCTGACTTATTTACTCTCTTTTTCACTTCTCTAATGCTTTTATTATTGTTATTCTTCGTTCTAACAATTGTATCAACACCATGATGCCTACAATGATTAATCCAAACGGAATTACAGACAAGAGCATCATAAACTACAACATCAATTAAACTTTTATGAACTCTTAATACATCTGTAAGCAGCCTTTTTGCCACATTTTGTTCTCCTTCATCCTTTGATTCCGAATCTTGTCCTGGTCTATAATTTTCAAAATCAATAACAAGCTTTGGTCCTTCTCCAACTATTGACATAACGACTCCACTATGAAAACAATGAGAAAAACTTTATTCTCTACTGCCTTCTTTATTATATATTCATTTATTTCTTTTAAGCCTTTAATATCAATAACCTCTAAAGTATCTCTAATACTATCAACCAATGGCAGCCTTGTACCTCTTGGAAATAGTTTGCTGAATTCATTATTTTTAATCATCAAATTCAATTCATTAAAACTTTTGATTCTAAGTAAAAAACCTAATAGTACAAGTGTTACAGCCTTTGCTGCATCATATGTAGGATTAACTCTCACATCTGTTAATTTATTTAATCCACTTTCAATATGATATACATTTTTCATGTATCTTATTAACTTAGCAAAGTAATTTTTCCTCAATTTATAAAACCTCATTTCGGTTATTAGTTTAACAAAAATGAGGTTTCCTTTTATAGTGAAAATTCTCCGAATTTAATACACTTTTTAGATTACTAAAAACACTAGTGATTTCAATGATTTTATGATTTAGAAGCTAAACTGCTGCTTCACTGTAGTAGTAGAAGCATTCTCAAAGTAATTTATATCAAAGTGGTTATCCTTTTATCACTTTAATTACTTATTTAAAATTTACAATATAATAATACAAAAAGACTATGTATAGACCTGTTTTCAAACAAATCTATATATAGTCATTATCTTAAGCACTCATTTAATCAAATCTAAATTCACTGACATTTGTAAACTTAATATTCTTCAATTTATTCTTTTCAATCATTTCTTTAACTCGTTCAGTTACTATGATTACTCCTGGCCAATTTTTAAATTGAAACATATCTGATTCATCCCACTCATCTAAATCTACTCTTAATCCATCTACTTCATCTTCAGCTCTATCATAATTAAAATATCCACATTCATCACATTTTTCAAGTATATCACCACTTTTATGTCTTAAATATCCACATCTACCTACGACTTTTAATTCTTTAAGATCCTCATATTCTATTGGTAATACTTTTCCATTTGAATCATACCAACCTTCTACATTTATACTTTCCAATTTGAATCCAGTAATTCTTTCACTTATCAATAATTCTTGCATTTTTTTTCCCAAAATACTTCCACCAGGCACATCATAATAATCACCTTGTTTCTTACCTTTAAAATAAACTTTAATTGGCTCTAATCTAATTGTTTCTATTGCACCACACTTAGGACATTCATTTATTTCTTTCTTTCCCCCAAGTTCTACAGCATGTGCAAAACTAGTATACACTGCTTTCATTATAAAAAAGTTTTTTTCTTCCATAAAATCATCTCTCCTATTTTTTGGGTACTGCCCTATATTTATCTATTCCTGCCTTTTTTGCCATTTTATCTAACTTCGCTAATATTTGTTCTTTTGTTGCATTTGGATTGTTAATAGTATATTCATGCCAAATAGTATTCCATTCTTTTTTCAATGGACTATTATTTGTGTGAATTCCATTTCCTTCTTTTAATCTGTGTACATCGGCTGGTAAATCAAAATAATACTCCCCACTATTAACATCAATTTTCCTAGAAACAAACCAGTCATCAAATTCTTCTGGTAAACCATGATGAATTTCGTTACTTGATGATTCTCCGGTATACTCCTTCCAAATAGCCCTCAATTTATCTGTTGGTGTTTTATTGCTAACTTTTACTGAATCTGGATTTATACCTTGAGATTTATAATATTCCTCTCTTAATTGTGATATATTCTTTCCTTCATCTTTATGTTTGCTTAAATAGTCATTCCATGGATTTTTCTTAGTATCACAATTCATATATCCACTAGGATCATAATATATAATTGGGTTATTCCTACAATAAGCATAAAGATTCAGCCCATCGCCTCTATAAACATCTTCTTGAGTAAATCTACCAATAACAGGATTATAAAATCTTGCTCTCAAATAATACTGTTGAGTTATGCTATCAAACTGCTGTCCCGTATAAGTTATTCTATTATGGACTTGCTCCTTACTTTCAAGAACACTTCCGAATGCATCATACCAGTATTCATTTTTAACACTTTGATTTCCATCAGTAATTAACGTTGTACTGCCTTGCTCATCAACAGTATAATAATATTTATTTAGGTTCTCTTCCGAATCTTCACATAATTCTGTAATATCAGCAGCAACAACCTCATATCCTCTAACAAACCTAGAAACAACATTCCAATCTTTATCAGCCTCAACCAAAACATTTTCCTTATGGAAAATGAACTTAGTTAACTTTTCATTTTCTTCAATTTCAGCTCTTAAACCTTCTGTATCATATCTACTAACTAAAGTATTTCCATCTTTAGTTATAGCCTTAACTTGCTGATTTAAAGTGTTGTACTCAAAGATATTATTTCCATTTTCAGTCTCTTCTTTTATTGTATTTCCTTGTTTATCATATGTAAAGTGGTTTATACCAGAATTGTTGTGTAATTCCTTTAATTGGTTCTTTACATTATAAACATATTTTTCTGTGATATCATTTGTTGTTTTAGTTAATCTATTTCCTACTTTATCATAAGTAAAGCTTTCACATCGATCATCATATCTTGAATCAACAAGTCTGTTCATTGAATCATAGCTATAGAAATTCTTATGCTTTGAACTTACTTTTTGAAGCCTATTTCCATTTAAATCATACGCATAATTATAATCTACTAAAACTTCACCATTAGATGATATAGTAACTAAGCTTTGAACATTGCCATCACCATCATAAGTATAATCTGTCTTTAAGCCATTTCCTAAGCTTACTGATTTTATGCTGTCATTCTTATAATAGTCATAAATAGCAAGGTTATTTTGATTATCATCTTGAATTAATTTAACTCTATCAGCATCATCATAGCTATAAATGCTGCTTTTTCCTGTGATGTCTTTTATACTTTTGATGTTGTTATTTTTATCATAAGTGTAGCTTAAAAGCGTTCTTCCTGAAGCACTCTTAGTTTCAAGCATTCCTTCAATATTATAGGCATACTCATACTGCATATTTCCTGTATATGCACTTTTTAAAGTACCATCTGGATTGTATTTAAATCTTTGATCTATTACATTTAGCTTATTTTTATTTGAATCCTCTGCTTTTTCAGTTGAATTTGTTTTATTTAATTCGTCCTCTTGTTCCTGCTTTTGTTTCTCCTTTTTATCTTTTAGTCTTTCAGTAAAGCTTCTTCTTCGACCATGGGTTTGGTTTAGTGGACTGCTTACAAAACCTTCTTCTGATTTATTTTCAGCTTCTTCTATGGCTTTAATCCTATCTGCCTCAGCTCTTCTTGATTCTAAATCTATTGCTTCTTTATCAACTTGATAAGCTTTTACTGAAACTATATTTCTATCTAAGTTATAAGTTCTATCTACATGATTTTCATTTCTATCTATGTGTTTTGTTAAGTTACCTTCATTATCATAGTAGAAATATTCGCTATTTCCTTCTTGATCTTTTATTTCGCATACTTGCCCTAAACTGTTGTAAATATATTCTATAGTTCTACCATTAGCATCTGTCGTACTTGTTATATTTCCTGCGTAATCATAAGTGTACTTTTCAACTCCGCCTTCTGGTGTTGTTATTTGTGTTATTCTTCCCCAGTCATCTAAAAGATAGCTTGTTTCATTACCATTACCATCAGTTATTCCTGTAATGTTTCCTCTGGCATCATACTTATAGCTTTGAGCTGATTTGTTTTCTTTTCTAGAGTTCGGAGTAACTATATCCTTAATTTGACCTAATAAAGTATAAGTGTATTCAACTTTATTATTTTCTCCATCTACTCTAGTTTTAAGATTACCTTTAGGGTCATAGGTATTTTTTGTTATTGTTTCCCCTAAAGCGTTTTTAACTTCTACAACTTGTCCTTTTAAGTTATAGTAATAAGTTGTTCCAACTCCATTGTCTGCGCCTTCATCGTATTGCTCTGGAAGTACTTGTTTTATTATTCTATCGTTTTTATCATAGAATAATCTTGTTACATTACCTGAGAAATTTATAAAATGAGTAAGTCTGTTTTGAGGATCATAAACATAAGATTTTTTCTTTTTATCTTCCTTAAAGTTTATTTTCCCAAATAATTTCTCATTTTCTTTTCTATTTTCATATCTCTCGGACCAATGAACCATGTAGTTATTTTCACTAGTATATTTATTACTTATAAGCTTTGCTTCTTCTCCAGAATATTCGCTTATGCTGATTATATTATCTGCTTTATCATACTTATAAACATAACTTCTAAAGATTCCATTAGTCTCATCTTTTTCATGCTGCTCTATGACTCTATCAGCTTTATCATAAACTCTTCCTATTTCATAGCCTTTTGGAGTTGTTATTTTTGTTATGTTTCCGTTTTTGTCATATTCATAACTTGTTATTGCCCAGACATTTCTGCCCTTTGTTTCTGGTGATACAAAACCTCCATTTATTTCTTCTTTCTTTTGAGTTAGGTTTCCTACCTTATCATAAATATAATGAATTGCTTTAGTTGTTGTATCATTAATCTTAAAGCTCTCATAGGTCTTTTTATTTAAGCAGTCATATTTATATCTTGCTTTTGCTCCATATTTGTCTTTAACTTCAATGAGCCTGTTTTCTTCATCATATTCAAAGTAAATTTCATGATAATAATTACAGATTTCATTTTCTGAGACTAAGTTTATACCATGTCTCTCTAAGATTTTATTACTATTTTTATCATAAGCGTAGCAAGTCAAATTATATTTAACATTACCAATGTTATCTTTTTCTGCTGGAACTCTCTTTTCAATTAGGTTTCCTGCTAAATCATACTTAAATAATGTAGAATTTCCTTCAACATCTATTTCCTTAATAATATTTCCATGTAAGTCATATTCAAATCTTTTTTCAACTACACCATCTTCATTTATTATAGAACTCAATCTATTCATGGAATCATAAGTATAGCTGTATCCAAGACCATCATCCGTTTCTTCATTATAATACTCTGGAATTATGTGCTTAATGACATTTCCATTACTATCATAGAAGAATCTTTCTATACCTCCATCTGGATATATGGTTTTTATTTTTCTATTATCCTTATCATAAGCATATTCTACTCCAATTCCATCATAGGTTTCAGGATTATAATAATTCGGATTTATTTCTTTTATTATGTTTCCTTCGCTGTCTCTTATATTTTTTTCTATAATTCCAAGTGGATTTTTTATGCTTATAAGTCTATCCATATGGTCATAGGTGTATTTATAACCTTCATCAGAAATACTTCCTTTTATACATGCATTTGGAGTATAAAGGCTTGTTAAATTCCCCATATTATCATAATTTTTAATTGTTACATTTCCATTGGCATCTTTAATACTTGCAACAAAGTTTAAGTTATTATAACCAAATTCTATTGTTCCATAATCTGTAGTTATTTCAGTATTTCTGCCCACTTTATCGTAAGTGTATTCATACTCATATCCACTATTTGTAATTACTCTTACTGGATCTTTTCCTTGTTTTCCTTCTAAAACACTTGCGTTTTCATATTCATATTTTGATGTATTTCCATTCCCATCAGTTTTACTTAGAATTCTTCCATAGGAATCATATGTGAATCTTTCAGTCTTCCAATTTCCAACTGAAAGCTTTGTTTTCTTTTCTAATAAATTACCTTGGCTGTCATAAGCATAGATAATTTCTTTATCTTCATTATCTGTTTCTTTTACTAAATTTCCATTTTCATCATAAGTGTAGTCTGTAACTAATCCATTTGGTAAAGTTTCTTTTAATAAGTTTCCAAATTCATCATAAACCTTGTAACTTTCAAAGCCATTTCTATCTTTTATATAAATCTTGTTTTGGTAATCATCATATTTATATTCTTCTGTACTTCCATCTTCATAGAATAAATGTGTAATTAAGCCATCTTTATTAAATCTTGTTTTTTCAGTTCTTTGGCTCTTAGTATAGTAGAAGGTTACTTCTTTTTCTGAATCATCATAAGTTATTTTACAAGTATCCTCATTTGGGAAGTCTTGCCTTACTACTCTTCCTTTTTTATCAAAGAAGTTCTTAGTGTAAGTATGTCCATTTTGGTCTGTTATACTGCTTATATATCCTTTCTCATCGTACGTATATCTTGTTATTCCCTGATCAACATGGATAACATCTGTTAAGTAATCTCCAGCATATTTATATTGAACTGTTCTTCCAAGCTCATCTTTTATTTCAATTACTTTTCCATCTCTATAGGTAAAGAATAACTTATAATTTGAGAAAGTAATTAAAGTCTCAATATTTTCGCCTACATAAGTTACCAAAAGCTTATTTCCATGTTTGTCAGTTATATTTATTAATTTCCCTGAACTATTGTATTTATAAGTTTTCTTATCAAGTGAAGTTTTAAATATCCAATAATCCTTGTCTTGTTTTAGAGAATAAATCTTAGCTCCGCCTTTATCATTTACCCACTCATCATCACTTAAATAAAAGCTTTCAATATGTCCATCTGGGCAAAGTACATTTATTTTTTCCCCTTCAACTCCAAGGCAAGTTTCAAAATTTGTAGTCCAGCCAAGTCCAAGAAGTCCTATTCTGTTATTTACAGACTCATACTTTCTTTCTATCTTAAATTCTTCATGAATATCTAGAAGAACTATATCTGTTGCTGGAATATACAAACTTCCTGTTACTCCATCTACAGGGTCAGAGAAACATAATTTATTACTAACATATTTTCTTATTAAAGTAGATGTTAGATTTGCATCTCCAGTTGTAGCCAATTGGCCTCCCATATCTACTGCCACATCTGTTGCTATTCTCAGCTTACTCATGGTTGGACATCCTAGCTCCAAGCCTTTCCCAATTTTTTCTACTCCTTTAAATGCAGTTGTACCTCCACCGCTTAAGCCACAACTTAAAGCAAAGGACTCTGCATAGCTTTCCCATCCATTATCAATTTTTCCATCATCCGCATAATCTGCAATTAATTCAAATCCTGTATTCATAGCTGAATCAAGCCCTATTTTTCCTAAGGTTTTAGTCATAGCCTCTATAGTTGCTCCACCTGTCAAAATTGCAGTACTTATTCCTGCAATCATAACTGATCCATATTTTACAACATTATAAAGAGTTTCATTTCCTCCACAGACAGTATCCCTCATAAAATTATAGGATTTTGAATAATCTCCACTTTGAGCCTTGCTATAATCTGACAAACCTTCACTGGTTTCAGATGCACCTACTGCCATAGCTGTAACACCAGATGCCACTGCAGCTCCAGCAACAGCAAGAGCTAATCCTCCAGTTGCAACTGTAGCTGCTGCAAGTACAGCAATTCCAACTCCAACCGCTACTGCTCCAATAACTGAAGCAACTACTCCAAAACCAATTTTACTCTTAGCTTCATCAACCTTTGCTTCCATATTAGCTTTAGCCTGGTTATTAATTTGCTCTATCGCCTCTGCATCTCCGTCATTTCTATAAGCTATTTCATCTGGTAGCTCTACTGGATCTTTAGCACTTCCTTCATATTTTATGGTAGATCCCTTTAAAAATGTGGCATCTTCCATTTGAATTCCAATACCGCCTTTAGCTATTTCTATTTTGCTCTTAGCAGAAATATTTATATTTTGTGGCCTAAACGGAGGTGCATCTCCACTTCCATCTCTAATACCGAGTTCTAAATTTTCAGTTGCTGTAAGATTTATATTTTGCCCGTTAAGAGATACATCTCCCGATTGGGCTAAGTTTAAACTTACACCTCCGCCACCTGGTGAAAAATTCATATCACTTGGAGTCAGCTTCATTTCACTTCCTCCTGTATGAGAAAATGACTTAATATCTGGATTTTGTGTTCTTGCAGAGCCTTCTCCAATTCTTACTGCATGAACTGCAATAGCTTCTTTCTCATCATTGGTTGGAAAATAAATATTCACCTGGCTTTCTTTTTCTGGCATGCAGTACCAGGCGCTGCTTTCTATTGCATAAGTAAAATATTTTTGGTTTGCGCACTCTTCATATTCTTGATCTATTTCAAAGTGAACTTTCATAGTATTCCCCTGTACGTCTTTAACTGTTGCAGGAATACTCATTCCAAAAATCTTATGATTTACCATATAGGTAGTTCTAAGTCCTCTTTCAAGACCTAATGTGTATATTGTTCTGATTTCTTCTTTATAGACCTCAATATGAATTTTCTCTACTACACATTCAATTTGATTGAATAAAACTTTCTCACCAAGTATTAATTTAATTGGGCTTACAATATCCCATGTTGTATATTCTTGAAGATAATTTTCTTCAAATCCAATAGCTTCACGCTTATTGAAATTATCAATATCTTTTACTACTTCATAATCATCTATATTAATTTTATTATTATTGTTTAAATCTGGCATTCCAAAGTGAAATCTTCCATACTCTTCTGTGGTTTCAGCAAGTAATACACCATTAAAATGACTTGCTAACCTCTTTAAAAATTCCCAATCAGTTTCCTCATACTGAAGAATAAATTCCCCAATAGTCTTTCCATTTGTTATATTGTCTGTAAAAGCCTTATCAGCATAAGCATCTAAAACCTTTGTTATAACTTCCTGATAAGTCATATCTAAATTACAGAAGGTTCTGCTATCTTTCTTAATATCAAAATCCTTTGTATAAGACACAGCCCCTAATTCCATAACATGAACACTGCCTTTATAAGACATAAAAACTTCATTTATCTTTCCTACAAATAACTTAATTTCTTCACCAGTATCTTCAATTCTCGATACAGTTATTTTCTCATCACTTACATTTTTATTTAAATATTCTATTATTTTTCCTTCTTCTATTAACAATTTAATCTTTAAATATGCATGGTCATTTATAGGCTGTAATATATCTATGTCTTCTATTTGAATTGCTTCATAAGGTATTTCTACTTTTAAACTCTTATATGTCAGTATCATTTAATTCCCTCCTTTTCATTTATAAAGTGAAACTTAGCTTCAGGAAGAGTTTAATCTTCCTCTGAAGATTAGCTGAACTTATACCCCCAGGCGGCATAATGTCTAGAGCCGTTTCACTGTTATCTCCCACTTTAATAAAAGATGGGAGTGTTACAGTAGCTAGACATCAGATCAAAATCCAATTTTCTCCTATTCTCTCTGTCCACTTGTATATAATTTGATTTCTCCACCATATGCACACTGAAGTGTACACTTCCCTAACAACGCTGGTTTTCCATCAACAAGAACATCTTCTTTCCCATCTATCCATTCAGTCGCTATCATTGGAGTACATACACCTACACATTGAGCTAGTAAATCTTTTCCTATATCTTCAGCTGGTGGTTTTGAAAAGAAGTCCATAACTTTTTCTGTGAAACTTTTAGGCCTATTTTTAATCTCATCTGCTATTTTTTTAGCATTTGCTTGTACACTTGGATTTTGTGGACTATTACATATTCCAAAACTTCTTATATTTATTTCCGGTTTGCTATCTCCTATATTTAATTGTGGAATTCCATGTATAAATTCTCCATGACCAGTTGGAACTACCACATAACTTTCATGAAGTGCACAGCTGCAGGTAATAGCTGCCGTATGCACTATATAGCTTTTTTGAAGATCTTTTATTCTCTGTGCTTCAGCTTCAGCAGCTTTTGCTTCATCTGCTTTCTTCTGTTCCTCAGCCGCTTTAGCTTCTTCTGCCGCTTGCTTCTCCTTTTCCTTCTCAGCCGCTTTTTCTTCTGGAGATAGATTAAGCCATTTCCATTCGTTTGTAGCATCTCTCTTTAAAAAACCTCCAACTCTCTCAGCCATAGTACCAATTTGCTTTACTGTATTTACTGTATCTTTGGCACCTTTTTCAGCTTCATTTATTGCTGTTCCAGCTATAACACCATATTTCTCTTCATTTTCGCTTGCCATTTTTATTTCACCTCAACTTCCTCAAATTTAATTCCTACAAATAGCCCTCTTTTTAGCATGCTTTCAACTACATCAAGAGAAACTATAAAGTAATAATCTACACCAGCTTTAATTTGAAATATATTGTAATCACCTATTTTATCAGCATCTAAAACTATCTTATCAATCCAGCCATTTTTAAAGAAAATAGCTTTATCACTTAATGCATCTAGTAATTCTGGCAGCACTAATCTATATACTTTCTGTTTCTTCCTTTCTAAATCTGAAAATACCGCTATTTTATAAACTACAGTGTTTTCATATAATTTAAAAAGTTTATGAAGATCATCTGAAATTAGTAATACAGGTGCTTGTATTAAATCTGGATAAATGCTATTCTCGTTTCCGTGGACAGGTACATTCGTGGAATCCTTATATTTGTCCTCATCAGCCTTAAGCAATGTCATTTTTTGACTATTATTAAAACCTTCTATTTCAATTGCATTTTCTAAATTTCTATCCTGCCTTAAAATGAAATACTTCATATTTCTTCCCCTCCATCTATATATATAGTTTGGAGCTGCTCTGATGTTAAATTAATAAATGGTATATCCTTAGCACTAAATATTGCATCTTCTAAATCTGCTCCTTCAAAAGACACATTTTTAAACTTCGCATTTATGAAATTAGAATTTTTGAGATTTGAATTTGAAAAATCTACATATCTAAGATCCACTTTTCTAAAATCCACTCCTGTGCAATCCCCACTACTAAAATCAGAATCTTCAATTTTAGAATTTTCAAAAGAACTTCCTATTAATCGGCATTTTTTAAATATACATTTTCTTATTTCTGTATCTTTAAACTGACCTCTTATTATGTCACTTTCTGATAAATTGATATTTTTAAGCTTACTTCCCTTAAAACTAATAAATAACATATTTTGTTTTGTTAAATCACCATCTTCTAAGGTGCTATCTTTCCAGACAGTATATACAAAAGGTAACTTTTCTTTAGGCTGCTTTTTAAATTCTAAAAGTTCTTTTATATTCTTTTCTCTGTTATCCATGGCAAATAGAGTTTCACTTCTTCCTTGATATTCACTCCACTTTACTAAGTAAAAGTCCTCTAATGAACTTTCCTTAATCCACTTTTCTTCATCTAAATTCCAAAACCAATTCCTTACTGTCTTTGACATATCCTTATAACATTTCACTACAGATTCAAACATTATTTTTTGAATGTCATAGTCATTAACTTTGCCCATATAAATTCTTTTTTCTTTAATTAACTTTTCCTTAAAGGTGATAAATGTTTCAAATAAAAATCTTAAATCTATTTCTTCGTATATGGATTTAGTATCTAAATACCAAGATGAGCTGTATCCATGAATTAATATCTTATAGGATTCATTTAAAATATTAATTCTAAGAAGCTCAAATTGGAAAACTGCTATTTTCTTTTCTTCTTTAATCTCATTTGCCTTGCTAATTAAGCTTTTCATTCCGTTTATTATTATCTCTTTAACTTTTTCTTCATCATCCTTAAATTTTTTTTCAAAAACTGATATACTTTCTTCTTCTAAGGTTTTAACTACTTTTTCTTTAAATTCTTTTAATGACTCTTCCCTATTCATAAAATCCCTTCTTTCTTACTAGGACTTATACCTCTTAGCTTATATACCTAAAAGTAAATAAAAACTTAATTATTATTTACTTTAGTACCTTTTTCTTTTATGTTTCCCGAATCATCAAACTCTAGACCTCCACCTTTATCACAAGCAAAATTTATCCCTTGCTTTGCACTTACTAAAAAGCTTTTTTGAGCTTGAATTTTGATGTTTTGCTCAGCACTAATATTTATATTATTTTGACTTGTTATACTAAGGGTTCCATCACTAGTAAGACTCATATATGCCTGTCCGCTGTCACAGGAAATAAAAATACCACTTGATGTAAGCTTTACCTGTTTATCATGAGCTGTTCTTAAGTATTTGTCATCAGGATTTCCCATTCTATCTTCTGCCTCACCTGCTCCTTGCTGATAGCTGCTTACCGCACTAACTGCAAAAGCCTCATCTTCATCTTTTGTTGGGAAATACGCTCTTACACTATCTACCATTTCAGGCATACAATACCATCCACTGCCGTCACTTGATGCTGACATAGTAGAAAATTTAAACCAATAAGCTGTTCCTTGATCTTGCATTTCGTCTATTTCTAAATGAACTTTTACTTTATCAGCTTGAACTCCTATGATTTTTCCTTCAATTGAACTTCCTATAATTTTTGTATTAAAAATTCTTTCCTGTCTTAAACCATTTTTTATTCTTAGCTTATAAGTATTTGTTAATATTCCATTTTTCATTTCATAGATTCCCTTAAAAATGTAAAAATTCTGTTCTTGAAACTCTATATTATCTCCAAGCTTTAATACTTCATAATTATTTATTTCATAAGTTAAATAATCTATCTCATTGGCATCTTGTAGATAATTTTCAAGCATATATTTATATTCATCTAAATCTTTGTGTATTTTATAATTTATATTTTCTGATTTTAATTCTTTATGCTGATCTGGTATAGACATCACAAATTGTATTTCCTTACTATCCATAACTGGAAATAATCCTTGATTATATTTAGATGCTATTCTTTTTAAAAACTCCCAGTCAGTTTCTTCATATTGTATAAGTAGTTCTTTTACTTCCTCATCAGGTATGTTTAAAATATAATTAGATTCACTATAATTCTTCATTATGGAATCTATAAGACCATGAACGGTTATGGATGTGTTTTGAAAAGATTTGGATTTTAACTTTATGTCCATTAGATAAGACATGCTTTTTGCTTCAATACTTAAAGTGTATACATCAAGTTCTACATTTATTTTTATATCTGTAACAATGCCATAAAATAATGTTATATTTTCATTTTCCCCATAACAAACTTCTATGGTTTTATTATTAGTTGTTGAAGTAATATCACTATCCTTAATTTCATTTTTTAATATTCCTGTCAGTTTCAAAACAGCATGCTTATTTATATCAGTTTCTATTTTTAAGCTTTTTATTGTTTCTAAACTATAGCCATTAACTTTTATTTCCTCATAGCCAATAGCTTTAATGATTTGACTTTCTCCCACTTTAATTCCCTCCTTTTGAGCTTTATTCCATGTTAATTTAACTTGGACTTATTTTTATCAAATCTAAACTATAACTAAATTGTAGCTTTACCTAATTTTCATGAGCATCATACTTGCCTTCATTATAAGCTCCCAAGTCTTTATATCTCTTTCGAAGCAATTATAATTTCCAATTATCAATGTTCCTTTATGCTCTCTATAAAAAATCAAATTATAAATATTTCCTCGTCCTGTAGGTGTCTTATAAGTTCCATAAAATATTTTTGAATGACCTTCACCTAATTCTCCTTCTTCCATCCATTCTAGATAAAGATCCATATCTTTAAAATTCTTTTCCATGCCTCTCTTAAACTTAGCAAAACTTTGCTTTTGAGCTCCCTTATCTACATAAGCTAAAGTAAAACTCACTCCATCATTATCATTTACTAAGGTAGTATTTTTATCAGTATTTACTCTTTCTTCGAAATATGCCAGTGGCATTGGAATTTCTAACTTCTCACTTAAAAACATTTTTCTTTCAAATTTAAAGTTAGTATTATTTATATTTAAAGAGCCTTCATATACTTGTTTCATTACTTCTTCAATAGTAAGCTTTTCTTCCTCTGAAATTAAATTTTCTTCTTCAGATTCTTTTCTTTGCTGCTTTTCCTTTTCAAGCCTTTGCTGCATTTTTAATTTTGCTATTTTTTCATCTATATTATCCATAGTTAATGCCTCCTTTTTTTAATAATTCTTCTTAAGTTTTTGATTTTCAAATTTCAAAACTCTCTGTTTCTATCCATTGTTTTGAACTCTAGTTCCATTTACTAATATCTCATCCCCCTCTGATAATATAAGGTTACTTCCTGATTCAGATAAAATCTCTACGCTTTGTGCAGCGCTGATTGTCATTTCATTTTCGGCTCTTAAAGAAAGGTTATTTGCGCAAGCAATATTTATATTCTTCTGACCTACAACATCTACAGTTCCGTCATTATTTAAATTTACAGATGCTTGTCCTCCACTGCATGCTATAACTACTCCATTTGGAGTAAACTTAACTTCCTGTCCAGAACTAGTTTGCAAAGATTTATTATCAGGATTTGACATTCTATCATTCTCCGCTTCTGCTCCGGATTTTCCTTTATTAGTTCCTATTGCATTTACAACAAAGGCTTTGCTTTCATCTTTTGTTGGACAATTTAATCTTATTTTTTCTCCAACTTCAGGCATACAATACCAGCCTCCACCATCAGGTGATGCTGCAACCGTAGCATATGGAAACCAATATGCAGTAGATATGTCAGTATTGCTACTAATCTCAAGTTGAACTTTTACCTTATCTCTTTGAACTTCCAGTATTGATCCGTTAATTGAAATTCCTATTACATTCATATTATATAAGCGCTTTGATCTAAGACCACCTTTTGATCTTAATTCATATATATTTTCTAAATTACCGCCTTCCATTGAATACGTTGCTTTGCTTATATAAAATTGTCTACCATTAAAATCAAAATTTTCTCCAAGATTTAATATTTCTTGTGTTCTTATTTTATAAGTAATAAAATCTGTTTCTAATACTTCAGGTGCGTCATTATTTTTCACATCATTATATTCTTCAACTGCTTTAGAAACAGTGTAATTAATGATTTTTGTTTTTGGCTCCACATGTATTTCTGGTGCGCCAAAATATAAGTGAATATCCTTAAGTTCCATTTCACTTATAAGACTCTCATTATACTTGGACACTATACGCTTTAGAAATTCATAATCGGTTTCATTATATTGAAGTATAAATTCACCGATTGGCTCATTAGGAATATTGATGTTATAAATTGCATTATGATATGATTTCATCACCTCATCTATAAGTTCATGCGTAGTCATATTTATATTTTGAAAATCTCTTTTTTTCTTCTCGATATCCATTGTATAATCAAGACTTTTAGCCTCAATAAACAATGTATAAACATAATTAATAACACTGATTTTTATGTTAGTTATAATGCCATTAAATAAAGAGAAATGTGAACCTTCCTTTTCATAAAATACTTCTATTGGGGTCCTCTCATCTGTGCTCTGAACACAGCTGTCCCTCATTTCATCATCTAGTATACACGTAAAATTTAATGTCACATGGTTGTTTAAGCAATTTTGTATATACATCTCTTTTATAGACTTCACTTCATAAGTAGATATTCTTAAATTTTCATATGATATAAAATCATCTTTCATAAATACATACTTCCTCCCATTTTAATCTTTAACTCATTTGGTAATCCTTCTATTTTGCTTTTTTCAATTTTATAATAAATTTTTATTATTTATTGTTCACATAATACACAAGCCTAACTATCAATTTTAAAATTTAACCTCAGTAAAAAGTAATTATTGCTTTATACTGAGGCTAATTTATTAGAATTTACATTATTTTGCTTCTTAAATCATTTATTAATTCATAAACATTTTCTACATCATTTATATCAATGAATTCACTATCAGGATAGTTTTCTCCAAATTCTATTGTACCCATTTTATTGTTACTTTTAATAATATCCACTCTATTAATTTGACTAAGATATTTTGAGATTACTTTTTTATTAACCCCATCTTCAAATATTAATAACCGTTTATTCGTCACTGCGTAAAATATTTTCTCTTTTTTATTTTTTCTTATTATAGGCTTTCCAATTATCTGATAGATGCCTAGCAAAGTGACTAATAATCCTAATACAATAAATACCATTCCTTGTTTAGGTTTAATGTTATTTTCAACTTTTGCACCACTCATATACATTATTCCATTCACTGTCCAAATTAGACTTGCACCAATGAAACCAGTTCCAACAAATATTGAATAAGCATCTTTCTTAGAAAATAATCTACTATTATTAGGTTTTCCAAGCCATAAAATTTTTTCTTCTTTCAATAAATGTCTTTTAAATATATCTATAAATATTTGTTCCATTTCTACCATCCTATATATAAAATGTTACTTTCAAATGTTTGTATTAAAATATTCACTTATTTTTTCATTATATTCTAATTCCTCTATATCTTGAAAACCTATGAAATATACTCTTTCTATTTGTCCATGATTAAATAATAATGAACTTTCTGGGCTCAAATTTCCTTGTGGATATAAGCAAGCTGCATAATCCCATTCAGTTTGTTTTTTATCGCTTTACTCTCTTTGCAATCTCCCTGTTATCATTAATTTTTTGTTACTGTTATTTAATAAAACAGCTGAACCGATTGATAGTAATTTTCTCATAAATTTATTTCTCCTTCATTCAATTCCTAAATAACTTAATTAATTTTTTCCAAGTGGGTAATGTAAATCTTTTGAACATAAATATAAAAACGCTAAGAGAAATAAATAGTATTGTTCCCATAAATATAGTTGCACCTAATATATATAAAACTAATAAACTATATTCACTAAATTTTGATAAATTAGTAGTACTAAATAATATTTCTTCTATATAATTAGTTCGAGTTATATAGAGTATTAATATAAATATTAGACTTCCAATATACAGCTTATCTCGTATTATTCTTTTAATAAATTTTTTCATAGCTATTCCTTCCTACTTGCTAATTCTTCTAATGAATATGTCTTATTACATTTTGGGCAGTGGTAGTAATATTGAACCGTGTAATTTTCTGACTCAGATTTTATTCCTTCGTCATCCATCCACTTTTTTATACCTACATATTCCTCAATAGCAATCTTTTTCATTTTAGTTCCACACTTTTTACATATTTTCTTCTTAAAAAAAAGATATTTTATTTCTCCAAATCCAAATGTCCACTCTTTTGACTTTTTCATTTTCATGCTTATTTCTCCTTATCTTTATCTGCAAAGCCTACCGATACTGAAGCTCCTATACCCAAAATAGCCGCCGCTTTTGCCCCAATTTTAAATTTACCATCAACAATTCCACCTTCAAATCCTACTCCAGCGGCACCTGCATATCCATTCCCTTCAAAATCTATCTCTATACCACCTATTTTAAATTTTCCTTCTGCTGAGCCTTCAACAATCGATGCCATTGCTTTTCCTTGAACACAAGTGTTCCATTTGCCGTTAACTTCATCTTTTCCTACTTTTAAATAAGCTTCGGCATCTCCATTCATTAAGCCTCCCTTTGCTTCTATACCTGCTCCTAAATTCCTATCTCCGATATCTCCTTCTCCTTCAACTTTAATTCCTGATGCTTTTGCTTCCCCCCCAAATCTAACTTGCGGATTAATTTTCTTATCATCATATGCACTAAGTTTTGCTTCTGCCTTGGCATCAGCCACATTGCCTTTCACTTTTACATTTACATCGCTATCATCATTTCCATATATATAATCCTCCATATCTTGATGCTTCCATTCAATTTTACTGTTGGAAGATACATAGTTATATGCATTTTTTGCATCATCTATACCTTTATCATATCCCTTTTTAGTTATATCAGACATATAGTTATATATATTCCCCGCATCATATACGCCTTTATTATATCCATTTCTGACTATATCATTTGCATTGTTATATACATTCTTTGCATCATCTATACCTTTATTATATCCATTCCAAACTATATCAACTACATTGTTATATACATTCTTTGCGTCATCTATACCTTTATTATATCCTCTTTTAATTATACTTGAAATATCATCTCCTGCTCTATCTTCAACACTTGAATCCGATGACTTAGAGTCAAACGTCCCTATATAAGCTCCAACTAACAATTTAAATGCATCTTCAATCAGTTCTTCTGCTTCATCATCATCGATTTCTCCATCTTCACTAATATCTGCCACTTCTGTTGAAGCTCCAAGAACTGATTTTGCCACATCAGATACTTCTCCAGCAATTTCTCCAACAACTCCACCGCTTTCCACCACTGGTGATAACGCACTAACTACTGCATTTGCTACTGATGCAATTGCGCCTGCAACAGCATGTACTAAATTTCCAAAAAAGCCCATACTATACACCTCCTTGTGGGAAAGGTGCATATGCTTCCCTGCTACTTCCATTTTTTATTACATTATTTCCTTTAATATGGAATTCTCCTTCTATTGAAACTCCATTTTCAGTGTTTCCTTTTGTCATTGATATTTGACTTTGAGCAGTTATGTTTATGCTGCTTGGTGTACTTATTACAATTCCTCCGCCAGCACTTAAACTTAGTCCATTTGGACTTGTCATAGTTACCCCTGCTTCATCATCAAAACTTATACTAAGTGGAGCTTCACTTCCTCCTTTTATGCTTATTGAACCTGGTAGCATTGCTACTTCGCTTCCATGTTCTGTTTCAAAATATCTTTGAGTTGGATCTGAAGTCTTCTCGCAAGTATCTCCATTTTTTCTTACGCATTCTGTTACAATTGGTTCTTCACCACTTTCATTCGGAAAGTAAAGACTTACACTTTCACCAACTAATGGCATTGAATACATTATGTTTACTGATGGTGGTAAATACCAAAACCAATAAGCTTCGTCTTCACTTTGATTTTCATCTATATCTAAATGAAGCTTTACTGTTTCGCCTTCTGCCGCAAGAACCTTCCCCTCTATAGTTGCTCCTTTTAATAGATTATTGTAGATTATATTCTGCCATACTCCATTTTTTCTGCATAGCTTGTATTTATAATAAATTTGTTCCTTATGCTTATAAGCTTCGTATTCCCTAATATATAAATCTTTTTGCTTATAAGAAACTTCTGAACCAATTTCCATGATACATCTTCTTTCCACTTCGTAATAGAAATAGTCTGTATGTTCATATCCTTTATTATATCCGTCAGCTTCATGAAATTTTTTAATATCTTTAAAAGCATTGTAATCTTTATTATCATTTAATTCATAACTGTGGTCATTCGGTATTCCAAAATTGAACATATAATGTAAATTTATTATATCACAATATAATTCTGAGTTTAACTCACTTACAATTCTCTTTAAAAAGTTCCAATCAGTTTCTTTATATTGAAATAGAGGTTTATCTATCTTCTTACCTTTTCCTATATATTGAGTAAATCCATAACCTGAATACTCTGATAATATATTATTTATAAGATCGTCATATGTTAGATTAACATTTTGAAATGATCTGTTTTTTCTCTTTATATCTAATTTAAAGCTTGAAGTTAGAGCCTGAATCTCCAAGTAGTAAATTCCGCCTAAATTTGTTGTCCTAATATTTTGAACTATTCCGCTAAATAGTCTCCTACTATTTCTTTCATTAACCAAATTTATATTAACTTTGACATCATCATTAGTTTCTTCTAATTCTTCATAAACACTTATTTCATCTTTTGTGGAAGCTTTTATAGCAGCATCGAAATTTATACTTTCATCTACTAAACACTTTAAATATAAGTATCCATGTTCATTAGGCTTATTTTCAATTTTTATATCTACTATCTTCATTAACTCATAAGGTGACTTTACCCTTAATCTATGAATTTCTCCCATATTTATTCCTCCCCCATATGTTGGAATCTTTTTAGTTATGCTTGTCCGTCTGTCACAAATTTTATTTTCCCACCATAGGCACATATTAAAACAGAATCAGTTGTCAACGCTGGTAATCCATCAACTATAGTATCTTCTTTAGTGTTCATCCACTCTTTTAATATTTTTATTTGGCACTTTTTCCCTGTTACACTTCCACCCTTTTCTTTGGTTAATGTAATATTCCCACTTGATGGACAGCTACCCTTACATATTCCAAAATCACTTATATTTTTACCTACAACATTATCGCTTTCGTTCATCATTGGATTTCCATTTGAATATGCTCCATGACTTACAGGAAGATTTATTTTTCTTTTATGAGTCCCCTTATCACATTTCATTTTCGCTCCTCTAACTATATATGCCTGAGCCATCCTCACCATCTCCTATTTTTAATTTTCAATTTCTAGTCTTTCCAAACAAATCCCACTAAACTCTCTTCTAAGAAGACTTTCGGCAACATCTAATCTCACCACTATTAATGTCTTTGAACTTTCTTTTATCTTAAAAATTTTCTTTCCTTTTATCTTTTTATTATCTAATATAATTTTTTTTACTAATGTCTTGTTTAAATTAAATTCTGCATTCTCACTTAAGCACTCTATTTCTTCAAATATTGGCATATAATAATTTTCCTGCCTTTCATAAAGTAAATCTATAAGCGGAATAGTTTTAAATATAATTTTCGAATCATATTTCCCAATTATTTTTTTCATTTCTTTTGAAATAAGAAACAAGCTTCCTTGGATGATATCTAGGAACTCTGTTTTCTCACTACACTTAACATTAAATATAACAATATCTTCAATTTTATGTGCATTTAACAAATTTATATCTCTAACATCAATTTTATTAAAGATATCCAATAACTTTGGTGTATTTGTATACTCATCATCCTGCTTTAACAAAAAATAATCCATCTTTTTCCCTTTCCATTAGTTTGCATATGCTTATTACAGGTTTTTGTAAAATCTTATAGTTATTATCAAATCAGCTATTCCTCTTAGAATATATAACTACAGCTGCATCCATATATTCCCCCGCCATAATAACCATATCTTTTTCTTTTTTCATTTCCTTATATGAACCACATTTAAAAAAACTTTTTAATAGATCTCTAATGATATTTAGCGCTAAAGCATGATATTTATTTGCTTCTCTCTGCCTTATAAGATTTATATCTCTTTCTTTAATAATTCTTCCATACTCTCTTTTCTTTTCCAAAAGTTCCTTCATATGATCAAATAATGGCTTGTAAATAAAATCCAAATCCATATATACTGGACATTCTTCTTTATCTAAGAACCATTTTTTATCATACAAATCAATTCTCCATTGACCTCTGCTTTCAAGGATTTTTGTTCTAAGTATTGAAAAATATATATATTTTATTTCTCCCTTTAATTCTTTTTCTTGAAGCAAAACTGCATTCTTGCAAACAGAATCAAATTTTAAAATTAAATTATCTTTAATTGTTTCTCTATCAGTATTATATTTTTCTAAAATTTTTGTAAATTCTTCTTTATACCGATCAAGTATATACTTTTCATGAAATTCTTTTAATACCTTTTCTTTGTCTGTCTTTATTATCATCTTTCAAACACCTATATAACCTTTTTCTAACTTTGAATATTTACTTTTCCTCCACTCATAGTTACATCATCCTGTATTGTCATATTTGCTCCTGCCTGCGTCAAACTAATTCCGGCATCACCTGTAATAGTAACTTTTCCGCCTCCACTTATGTTTATATCTCCACCAGCATCAAGTACTATACTTTTATCGCTATTTACTTCTATTCCACCATCATCTGTGAGCCTCATAAGTAAATTCCCATTTCCTATTATCTCAACAGAACCTGGACTCATTACTATTTCCTTTCCATATTTTGTACTTATACTCTTTACTGCTGGATCGCTACGCTTACTTTGATCAGCATCTGGATATGAATAGTGTGATGAACTTACTACATATGAATGTTTTTCTTCATTATCTGGAAAGTATAATCTAATTACATCTTCAATTTCAGGCATGCAATACCAACCTGTTCCATATGGTGATGAAAAAATAGTAGCAAATTCAAACCATCTTGCTCCCTCCCGTTCTGTAGGACTTCCATCTATTTCTAATGAAACTTTCACTTTGTCTTTTTGAACATCTAATACCCTGCCTTTAAGAGAAATACCAGTTATCCTATTATTATAAGTTTTACTTACTTTCATACCATTTTCATCTCTTAGTATATATTTATTTATAATTATCCCGCCTTTAAGCTCTGTTTCACATCTATACACTAAAAGTTTTCTTCCTTTAAAGCTTACTTGGTTATATAGATTCATTACTTTTCCAGTTGATACTTCATAACTTATTAAATTTGTATCATTTAATTCATAATCTTCGTTAGAAGCTTTTAAATTGTATTCCTGTAGACCTTTTTCTATTGAATAATCAAATTCATCAATATCGTAAACTACAGCTTCTCCAGCCCCTCCTATAGAATACTTTATTCCTGATAATCTACATTCCGGCACTAACGCTACATTAAAGTGAGAAGCCAATCTTTTGAGAAATTCCCAATTTGTTTCTTTGTATTGCACTAATAACTTATCTATCTTAGTTCCATTTGTGATATTATCTACCATTACCACATCGCCATATAGACTGTTTTTCTGACTGAAAATACCCCCATAAGTAAGATTTTCATCTTGATATGAACCATTAACTTTGCTTATATCCATTAAAAACGTTGCACTTAAAGCTTGTATTTCTAATGTTCTCACATCATTTTTTGCTTTAATGCCAACCTTAGTAACAATTCCTTCAAATAATGAGCTAATATTTCCTTCATAATCTTTTGCTGCAACCTTAATATCTTGATTTATTCCAGTTTCTTCAACATACTTGTCTAAATTTTCATCACTTATAATTCCACTTATATAAAGTATTGCATGCTCATTTAATTCTCTAGTTATCTTAAGCTTTGTCACTTTTTGAAATTTATAGGGCGCTGTTAAAATATCTCCTTGAGTATATATATATTCGTCACTCATTAATTTTCATCCCCCTTATCTTCTTGTATTACTACTCTTATATTTCTAATGATTTGGAAAGCAATGTCTCTCCATTCCTTACTTTCTTTATGAATACAACTAAAAGTTCCCATTAATGTGTTCCCTTCAAACTCCAAAAAAAACATTAAGTTATATAAAAAATCGTCTATGGCATAGCTCTTAAATTCAAAAAATCCTATATTTTTTGAATACACCTCTAATACTCCGTCTTCATAAAATATATTTGCCGGATTTGTTCTTTTTATTATTACCTTCATTTGATCTTTTAATTTACCGACACGTTTCTCATTTAAAGGATTATCAATAATCTTTAATGTTACACATGTGTTACCTTTTTCATTGCATTTTATAATATCTGGTCTGCTTTCTGATGGATACTTTAACTTTCTTGCCTCTATTGACATGTCCTCAAAATCTTTTGGAATATAAATCTTTAACTTATCCTCAAAAAAACATTTTTCCTCAAATTCGTAATATCTCTTTCCAACTTTAATTGGATCACCATTACAAATGTTTTTTATCTCTTCTCTCTTTTCCATTTCATTCAAAAAATCTAGAATCTTTTCGTCAACTCTCTCTGACATATTTCATCTCCCCCTATTCATTCCTATACGCAATATTAGTTTTATTTATAAAGTGAAACTTTTCAGTTGAGGTTATCCACTCAATTCATATTGACCAGTATTTCTTAATCCTCTCCATCTTACTTTAACAGTATGGAGTGTTATGAATATTAGCTATAATATGAGTTGAAATTTTTAATTAACAATCCTTAATCTATAAGTATCTTTTTAAATCTGCCATTACCTCTGCGCCCATTACCTTTTGCTCCATCTTTAGCATTTCTTAATACTTCTGAAAGGTACAAGTATAAATCCTCATTATTATAATCTCTCACTTCAATATCTAGTTTGTTTACTAGATAACTTATTATTATTTCTTTTTGACTAGCATCCTTACTTTGAACACACATCATTGCAAATGATATATCCCAAGCTTCGCTTAAATTACACTCTAATAATTCTCTTCCAAATCTTCTTAAAATTTCAGGACTTAAACTGCTACTTCCGTAGGCTGCATAAGGAGCATATATTGTATTTACCGTATCGTATTCTGTGCTTAAATCAATAAAATCTGTATAATCTGCTCTAAGCTTTGCACCCGCTCTTAATTTAAACCTACAGATTTCAATCTCATTTTCCTTAATATCTAACTTTTCATCTAGATAAATTTCCGTTGAATTTATTTTAAAATCGCTATCCTGTATTTCAGGTAAGAATTTTATTTTTAAAAGCATAAGCTTATTATTACAGGTATATTCAACTTTGATATCTTCTTTTAAAAGATAAATCACATCTTGGTATTTTATTATGCCTTCCAATATCTTTATGTAATTATCAGAAACCTCTATCTCGCACCCGCAGATTATTCCATTAGAATATCCCTTAAACCTTGCATCAAAAAATCCCCTCGGAAAATTTCTAAGCTCCTCCAGCATCTCTATCTTTAAAAGTCGTCCGCTATTAAAAAGCGGATAATTATTTTTAAACACCTTTCTTCCCTCCTTTTCATCCAACTCTCGCAATCCATATCTTACAAGTAAATTCTTAAACAAAAAACCTAAAAGTTATTATCTAAATTTTGTATTCGGTCAGCAGAACTTTCACTCAATGTACTTATGATTTGATGATGTTCGCTTACTCTATAAATATCCATCAAACACATTTGAATCAAATTTTCTCAGATATTCTTATATTCTTATATTCTTAACTTCTAAAATTCTTAAGAATATATATTGTAATATTCTTCAGAATATTTAAGAAATAAAATACATCTTTCCGAAGCAGACATCTGAAAATCTCTCTACTAAAACACCTTCTTCTATAAAACTTTACCTACTCATTACTCATTCCTACCAATAAATTTCAGTCACATACAAGAAATATTGGTCATGCTTTTATAGAATTTTACATCGAATACTTTATTTGTTCTGTTTTATATTCAATGCACTTAAAATGAATACTTCACCAGAAATCAAATACATTTTTCTGAAGCAGGCATTTGAAAATATCACTGCCAAAAGCAGTTAATGGAAGCTTGTTCTAGATTAGCTTGTCATACTGAAAGTAGGATCATGCTAATGTAGGTGCAAGCTTCCATTTAGTGCTTTCAGCGATATTTTCATAAGTCCTGCGGAAGAACAATGTATTTGATTTCGGCATTTTCACCTGAACTTATTTAAGTCCATCAAAGAAGTTTCTCTCCCATCTATCATTTTCAAAATAGAAGAACTTTTCTTGCCCTATATAAAGTTCTTCTTCTTTTCTTAAAATGGCTAATACATAAAATCCCCATAGCTCTTCTTCTTCCCATACAAAGAATTTCACTTCATTATTTTCTATATTATCTGTTTCGTGCTGATTTATATTTGGATATCTTTCTCCTATTTTCCTTGCGTTTGTCTTTTCTAATTCTTCCTCATTAAATTGATAATTGTATTCGTATTTCACATTATCATTGCTATCTTTTAAATATAATTTAAGTAGAATCCTATCCATGAACCTAGAAATAAACCCTTTATTTATTTCCCTACCTTTAATTAGTGTTTTTTGCTCTCCAGCATGAGTGTAGGCTGTTAATAAATATGGAAGAGTAGGCTTTTTACTTTCTATATTTATATCTGCATAACCAAAATTTTTATCATATAGATATTTTAGAGCTCCTTTAAGACAGGATAATTTTAATTCATACTCCTCTTTAACTTCCTTTTTACTCTTATTTATTTCAATTATTCTTCCAGGTATAAATTCTTTTAGTGCATCTCTAAATATATCTACCTTACATGATTGTCCTGTTAGTTTGATTAGAGAATAATCGTATAACTCATCATTTTCATATAACTTTTCTAAAAACTTCTTTATTATGTTGTAAACATCACCTTTTATTAAGGTTTCAATTTCATATATACTAAGAGTTATACTTGGAGCTTCCTTTACCACCTGTAAAGTTCCTTTATTCATGTAAGATAATTTCCATTTATCAAAATTTATTATATTTTCATCTAAATTTGTATCTTCCTTAGACGTTAATAAAACCTTTAAAATATCTGGATTTGAGAAGAATAATTTCTTTACTTCTTCTGCTAGATCAAATAAGAAATAGTAATTACTTCTCACCTTACAGTAATCTTCTTTACTTCTTGTTTCATATATCTGAAATTTTGTTGGAATTACTGCTTCTGCCTTTTCGTATTCTTCATTTAAAGTTTCATATAGCTCATTGATCCCAGATTTATCTATGAATCTAAATATATCTATGTTAAATTCATCTATTATTGCTTTTTTTAATTCACTCTTAGAATTACTTAAAGCATTTGCCATTAATATTTTTATTAACTGCAATATTCTAAAAGTAAGATTATTTCCTCCAAAATCCGTATCTCCATTTTCATAGGAGGTTTCTATATCTAATCTATAAGAGACTCTGCTATTTGATATGCTAAAGCTACAACCAGTAAGATCAGTAGTTCCCCCTCCACAATCTATAATTAAAGCTTTATACCATTCGCCTTGAACATATTTCTTCTTTTCAATCAAATCTGAAATAGTGTTATACAGTACAGCTGCACTTTCTTCTAATATGTTTGAACTTTCAACGGTATAGTCACTTAAAACATCTTTAAATAATGTATGGAATTTATATTTTTGCTTTGATGGACAGGATATATAGATATTTTTAAACTTACATTTAAATCTCTGCTGTGCTAAAGATATAATGTATTCTAAATATGCCTTTATAATGTCTTTTCTTTTTATAAATGTAGTTTTATTCTTTACATCAATTACTTTTTCACTTTTTTCAAAGTCACTTATCCATCTTTTTATGTCATAAAAAAGACTCATCCCATCATCCACATATCTTCTTCTTGCCTCAAGCATTGCATCATGCCCAAAAGCGTATTCTATTTCATCTTCTTTTATATGCTTAACACCTACAATACTTGGTATAAGTGGTGTTATTTCTAAATCTTCTTTGCTCTCATTTATTATTTTTACGAATTTCACTTTATCATTTTCGTAATCTGCGTATTCCCGATTATCAGTTAAATTTTCATTTAAGCCTGGAAATATCTCTTTATCTATATAAATACCAGCAGTTGTATTTGATGTTCCAAAATCAATTGCAAGCGGCATTTTTGTCTCTTTTAATGGTTTTACTTCAAATTGTAATATAGGCAGCGAAGTAAACTTTATATTATAATCAACTTCTATATTATCTCCTTCATACGTATCATAAATAGTCTCTGAATCCTTTTCTGAAAAAAATAGAAGACTATAATGCTTACTTTCAGATTCTCTTGCCTCTATATATTCACCTTTAGTTAGGAAGTATTCCTCTTTATTATTCTGTATCAATTTTTTAATGTTAAATATAGTGCAAACCTTATAATTACTGTCAACTAATAAAATATTACCCTCTTCTAACTTTTCACTGCTTCTTAAAACATAATTATCATAAATTTCAAGAGCTAAGTTTTCATAAATAGTGATCTTACCTGGATAATCTATATACCTATTACTAATCACCTCTTTATTGCTTCTGCTTAAAAATCTTTCAACTCTTTCAATTCCTCCAACTAAGTAATTCTTTATGAGTTTACTTTCCTTTTCTCCTCTATATTTCATTATGAGTCTTATAAGTTCTTCTTTATCAAGAGGATTAATTATACTCTTTACTAACTTTTCTTTATTACATATTTCCCTTAATTGAAAAGTTGTCATAAGTCTTAAATCTTTTTCTTTATACTTACTTTTTTTAATATGCTCTTCATTTCCTTTATGCAACTTGTATGAATATAAACTCATCTTTATCCTCCTAAACTGTTAAAACATATGAAACTAGGATGTACTAAAATCAATGTCTTTATATTGATATGCCTTATTCAACCATAACTGCCTCATTGATTTTCATAGTATCATTAAGTCCAATAATCCCAAAATGCTTATCCCAAAATATTAATGGCTTCATATTTATTGGTAAAAATGTATCTACTATAGAACTAACTTTATTTTCAAGTTCTACTTTTTTTATTTCATCTAGATAAATATAAATATTTTTAGGCTTTTCCTTGCTGGAATAAATTATGCTTTTTTTGAATATTTCCTTAAAAATCTTTTTAAACAATTGGATTGAAGTTCCTGTTTTATACAAGGTCATAAAGCCATTCAGCAATACATCTACTTCATCTTTGTTGAAATAAATTATATTTTTCTTTAATTTTTCTCCAAACACATTATCTAATATATCCTTATATAAAAACTTCTTATATATTTCTGTTTTACATAGTCCGCTTTTTAAGTCTAGTTCTCCTAAATAATGCAATAATATATCTAAAAGTGCTTCTCTTAACTCTTTGCTCTCTTGAAAATTTATATTAAACAAATCCTTAAAAATCTCGTAAAATCTATAATATTCATTTACTTCGATAACATTATCTTCTGGAAGAGAATTTGAATTTAAATTATCAAGAGCAATTTCCATATATGGACTGCATGCATCAGCTTGAACAAACTTAATATCTTCTCTAGGAATGGTTTCTTCATCTGCTTTTAGAAGCACTTCCCAAATATAATTCATATCAATCTTCCTTCACACTTATATTCTGGATATATAAATTGAACTTCAGATACTAAGAAACTTAAAATATCTTTGTTTAAATAATTTTCCTTATCGGCTGGCTCAAAGTATAGAATAAGAGATTTTTTTATATTATCTTCTCTTATTTCATCAATAATAAAGTCATTTACTTCATAAGTGTGCTTCTGCTCTTCCTTTGAACTTTCCATAAGTGAAATATCATGAAACTTCAAGTATTTTGAAGCCTTAAATGAATTTATAAGTCTTGCGAGCTCAGTCTTTGTTTTTATTGTGTATGATTTATCAAAAGCTAATTTATTAGAGAAGTTTATACTAACTTGATTAGTCATAAGTTCATACTCATATTTTTTTTGGTCGTTTTTATCAGGGTTAATAATACTCCACAAATTCCACTCTATAGAATCCTTAATGTTAGAAGATATTATTACTGATTCTTTTGTAAACATAGCCCAATTAATATCTGGATTCTTACTATCTATTAGATATCCGTTATCTTTTCCTTCTTTTTCAATTGAGATATCATGTTCGTACCCTACTTTATCGATACACGGCATTGGAAAACCGCTACATTTTATGCTTAATTCCTTTACGTTCCAAAGTGGAACCATATTATATTTAATGAACTTGCTATAATCCCCGAAATCTACCTCAATTTCAATTATCTCTTCATCCTCTTGAATTTTATCTTCGCAGCCAATTAAAAATAAATCTGCTATCTTATTAATATATGGATTATTAATTGTTGTCCATGCAATATTGCTGTTTATAAAGCTTTTATATAATCTCTCTATTTTGCTTTTATACTCATTATTTTCCTGAACTTTAAAGTGAGCTTCATAAGTTTTCTTATCTGTTTTTATTACTCCCTTTATATTAAAATTTCTACTGATAAATTCTTTAAAAATCAAATAATCACATTTAAGAAAAACCTTGAACAGCTTCTTGCTTTCTTTGGCTTCAAGCACTTTTAAAATTTCTTTAGTATCGTATACTTTTTCTTCTGTATCTTCTAATGACATAGGAAATAGAAATTCATCAGTTATATCAAGCCTGTCTCTTTTAACTATAGTTGAATAGATATTGTATTTTTCTTTTATATAATGTAATTCGTTAAACACTCTTTTTTCTAATCCATTAATTCTATTGTTTGAATGTTCCTCTAGCTCTTCAAATACACTATTCATTATTTTTTTAAGCATGATTCTGTCATTTAGATCTTTTATTTCACTTAATTTCTCATAAATTCTATTCTCCATATTTTCACCTACATCTGCTTATTAGTTTATTTAGATATATCTATCTCAAAACTTAACATTTTTTAATTATGATTATGACTTAGTAGAAGCCTTGTCTATAGCTGTGATTTTTTCCGTTACTTTAGCTACATTATCTGCATCTCCTAGGCTGTTATATGCGTCCTTAGCTAAAAGATATAATACTTTTGCTGAAGCATTATCACCAGCCGCATATTTTGCATCAGCCGCCTGTGCATATTTATCAGCTTCACTTTTTTTATCTGAAGTTTCACTGATTTTTTTATCCATAAGAGCTATTTTGTCCACTAATTCATCAGCTGAACTAGTGTCACTAGCATCCTCAAATGATTTCTTAGCTAATTCATAATACATTTTTGCACTTACATAATCACCTGCTGTATATTTTAAATCTCCATTTTTTCTAAGATCTATAGCTTTATTTTCCTTATCTTCTGCAGCTTTTTTATCATCTTCTGCCTTCTTAGCTGCATCATCAGCTGCTTTTTTACTATCATCCTCAGCTTGTTTCTTATCTGCCGCAGCCTTATCATCATCTGCCTTTTTTTGTTTTGTATCGGCTGCTTTTTGATCATAAATCTTTTGAATTTTATCCATTGCTTCTTTCTTTTCATCTTTTAAGTAATAATCTACTGCTAAATCTTTTACATCTAAATAATTTTTTAGTGCACCATCTAAGTCATTATCATCATACTGCTTATCTGCTAAAGTTAATAAATCAGCTACTTTTACACATTCTTTTGCAATATCTATTTTCTTTAATACATAGTCACTTCCAGCTTCTTCTGCTTCTCCTGACTTTTCTAAAGCTAGTACATATTTATCTAACGCATCATCATATTTTTTTCCTTCTAAATCTTTATCTCCATCTAATACTATTTCTGTGTACTTATAATCTTCAGTTAAATTATCAATATCATCTTTAAGTTTATATTTCTTCGCTGTATCTAAAGCTTTCTTATACTCCTCATCTGCTTTTTCCATATTACCGTTCTTTATATATTCTTCTGCATTTTGTTTACCTTCGTTAACAGACGCAATAGCATCCTGTTTTCTATTTTTATGAATTATAAATGCCCCTACTCCTATTGCTATAACTAAGAGTAAGAGTATTGCAACTATTATAGCTATTTTTATTTTCTTGCTTCTTTTTGGGTCTATGTATGACTTTTCTACAAATGTTAATGCTAATGTATAGTTCTCTATTTCCTTCAGCTGCTTTGACAAAATCATTTCTTCAATATTATCAGTAACCTCTTTAGGTTCCTTTGCACCTTCTAGTGAATCCTCTATCTCCTTAGCATCGCAATTCTCCCATATTCCTTTTGTAAGAATTGCAAATGCATCTCCATCAGAAAGTTTAATTTTTTTTGATATATAAAGTTTATTTAAATTATCTTGTCCTAAATACGAAGAAAGATTATTTCTCTCAAAATGTTTTGACATTGCATCTGATGGAATCATTTCATCATCTACCAAATTTTGAGCTAACGACTGATCCTTACTCTTATACTTTAAATATCCATCCTTAAAGTAGTAAAATCTAGTATTTCCTATAACTGAATATATTAATTTACTATAATTAGTTACAACTACTGTAATTGATGCTTTTAATCTAACATTCCTACTGCTTCTTATTAACTCACTATTTGCATCCTTTAAGTATTTTCTTAGAATGAATCTATTCATAGTTGGCTTAGCTGTGAAATCTCTAATAAATGTAGTCACTGCAATTTTTGCGCTTTCTAATTCCTTATCTTCATCGATTCCATCAGCTACTACATAACATGCATAATTATCTAATTCAGCGAATGCAAAGTAATCTTTATTTTGTAGAAAAGTTCCTTCTTCTGATATAAAGCTTGTCTTAAACTTCGAGTTTAACTTTCTCATTATCGTCCACCCTAACTTAGTTTTATTAGTTTAAATAAATTTGGTTTTATCCTTAAAAGTTTTTATTTTTTACCGCAATATTTCATAAGCATAATGCTGCCATTGCAATTATTTTTATTATTATCTTTAACGTTCTCCATTATTTGCCCACAAATTTCATTTATATTAGCTTTTTTATTTCCTAAAATTCTTTCAATTTCTATCCATCTTAACCCTTCATATACTCCTCTGCTCATGAGTATTATTATGTCATTTTTTTGAATTTCAATTGGGGTTTCAGAAATTTCTATATCTCTAAACGATTCTTGTCCAATATAATATAGGAGTTTCTTTTCCTTTAGTGCATATAAAGCTTGGTCTTTTTGAATTTTCCCATTATAATATTGTTTCTTTGCTACTTCACTTATAGAATGACCGTTACTTAGTTTTACAAGTTCCTTATTTCTAAAAATGGCTAGCATAACGTCTCCAACTAGAGCGTAAGATAATAAATTATCATATATTATTACACTAAGTACACTTGCTCCGCCCTTATCCTTTTCGACTCTTTTTATAATTTCACGGCTGGCTTTATTAAAAGCTTTCTTAAAAAAGTATGTTATCTTTTCCTTGTTTCCTTCCTCTTTAAATAACTTACTTATTGTTTTTACAGCCACAATGCTTGAAATTCTTCCTGCCTCATTTTTTCCTAACCCATCTGCCAAAACTGCCATGGTTCCATTTGATTTATTTACTACTTCTAAATAATCCTCTTGTATTTCTTCATTTCCAATAAATATTTCATTTGCTATCTCTAATTCTCGCTTATAAATTCTTCTTATTAGAAAATCTCGTGCTATTAGTAACAGGATTAATACTGCTAATAGTAAAAATATAAATTTCAAATTTGAGTAATCATTAACATTAATCATATTATATATACCTACTTTTTATCTCCCCATTCAAAATGTTCTCCGCAAAATGGTACAAAAAGAAATTTGCTTTTACCAAGCTCAATCACATCATATGGTGACAATTCAGAAGGCATATAAGCAGGTTCTTCATTTAAATAAGCAATACCTGATGAATCCCCAGGTAATAAGACATTATTATTTTTCTTAGGATCATATACGATTATTGCATGATTTCTAGTAGCAATGCCATTATCCCCTATTATTTGAATATCCATATCATCTGATCTACCGATAAAGTTTTTCCCACTTTTTATCTTATAATCCTTACCAACCCTTGTACCTTCAATACATACAAGCCATCCACAAACTGGTTCAATTTCTTGGTATAAAAGATTAGTTTCTATATCCATTTTTTCTTGAACTGGTTCTGGTCTTTCCTTTGTTGAAGTATCTATATTACAATATGGACATATAGTTCCATAACGCCTTTCACTAAACATATGACCATTGGGACATCTAATAAGACCCATTTACCTCACTCCATTTCATTTAAGTAAAAGTTAACATTTCAATGTATTTCCTATTAATTAAGTAACTTTTATTTTCTCTGGCTTATCTAAGTAAAAGTTTAACCTTAGAAATAAATAGAATATCTCCTCTTTTTAATTCACAAGGAGCATCTTTTACAATTCTATATTTTGTATCATCAGCAGCTTTCTGGATTACAACTCCGGCACTTTCTGATAAATCTTCCACATACCATCTTCCTGACGCATAATTTAATACTGCATGTTCATTTTCTATAAATTTAGAGTAAATTGAAGTACTTAAATCTATAAGCATTTCATCACTCCTGCCATTCTTACCAATAAGAAATGATATTCGCTCTCCTATATCCCAATTTCTTATAATTTCATTTTCTTCGTTAACCAACTCAATTTTGCTTATATTACTTTCATCTTGCATTATTTCTTCTTTGTGCAGTTTCTTATATAAATTGGTAAATCCCCATATTCCAAATCCAATCACAATAATAATAATCAGCGTTCTTATATAAATTGATTGTATTGTGATATATGCAACTACGCATATTAGTGCAATTATTACGCCTATAAATACATTAATTATCTGCATTGTCACTAACAGCTTATTATTAAAATTCATATTATTTTCTTCTTTCAAAGTAATTCACTCCATTACTTCTTATTTATCTAATAGCTAGCATCTGTAACCATTCTCTTTTAAATTGAGAATTTAAGCTGCATGCTCTCAGACGATATCCCCTTTGAGGGTATCAGTTAAACTAATTTCAGAAAGAGTATAAAACTCTACCCGAAAAGCTTCACTTTATATTAAAAAAGCTATCAAACATTTTGCTTGTGTCTATTGGATTCTTTTCCTTTTTTAACTTTTCTTTATTAATATCATTGCTGTTTGCGTTAAACCCAAAAAAACTTTCAAAATATTTATTTAAGTTTTCTATACTTTCACCTTTATCTTGATATGTCCTTGTCTTATTTTCTCTATTTGATTTATTTTTTTTATTTTTTGTTTCTTGATTATTCTTTTCTTTAAATATTTCTTGATCATATTTTTTTCTTGATTCTTCTTTGCTTAAAACTTCATAAGCTTCATTTACTTCTTGAAATTTTCTTAAGGCATCCTTATCATCTTTATTTCTATCAGGATGATATTTCTTAGCCAAACTTCTAAATGCTTTTTTTATTTCATCATTACTAGCATTTACTGATACATTTAATACTTTATAATAATCTTTCACCTTACACCCCATCTTTTAAGAATGATTTTAGTGCTTCTACGTTATAGTAAAAGATTTTTCTTTTGGAGCTTAACTCCAAAAGAAAAATCAATTTAATTTTAAGATTAAGCGCTATATCCGCCCTCTATTGTAACTGTACTTAGCTTGTCTTTCTTTTGTCTTACAACAAGTTCAAAAGTACCTATACCTTCAGTATCTCCAAATGTTTCTTTATAATCTACTACAAAGCCATTAGGATAAGTTATTTTTCTTATAATTTGATCTGCTGAAATTACTTCTACTGTTACTTTTCTATAACAGTCAGCTTTTTCTGCTGGCACTAATGACCATGTACCCATTTTTCTTGTGCTATCAAATGGATCTCCATCAACTGCTGTTAATATCTTACCTTTAATAACCATTGTACTTCCTACATCTTTTGATCTTGCATTTGAATCTTCTGGAGTATCTGTAATAAGCTTTACTGTTTGAACACTTTCTATGCTAAGATCTATTGTTTCTGCGCCTTCAATTTTAACTTTAAATCCCATTTATTAAAATCCTCCTTATTTTAATTTTTATTCAGCAAAACCGCCTTCAAATTTAACGCTAGCAGTTTTGTCCTTCTTTTGTTTAACATACAATCTAAATGTACCAACACCTTCTACATCACCAAAATCTTCTTCGTATTTAACTACAAATGCATTAGGTAAAGTAAATTGTCTTACGATTTGAGAAGCAGAAATAACATCTACTTTAACGTTTCTATAACAATCAGCCTTTTCTGCTGGTACTAATGACCATTGTGCTAGCTTGATTGTAGTATCTGCTGCCTCCCCATTTACTGGTGTCAAAATTTTACCAGCGATTTCTAATGTTGTTCCTAAGTCTGTTGAACGTGCATTAGAATCATCTGGTGTATCTGTTTTAAACTCTACAGTTTCAATACTTTCGATGTTTAAATCAATACTTTCTGCGCCCTCAACTTTTACTCTAAATCCCATTTTTGAGCCTCCCTTTATTTTTATTTATAATTAAAATAGATTTTTAATCTATTATAATTAGCCAACTTGACTGTGTGCATCATTACGTGTAATCTCAACTTCTAAGTTCTTAACGTTACCGTTAAATACTAAGTCAATATTACATGTTCCATTCTTTTCATTTATTACAAAGTTAATATCATCACCATCTTTTACTATGGCATTAGTATATTCTTTATGAGCCACCCACTTACTCTTAACACTAGTAGGATTATTGCTAAAGAATTTAATAATATTATCTTCTTTGAAATCATTAGTATAGAATCTTAATATTCTTTCTATATATGTTGTTACTAGTGTTTTATATATTGATTCAAAATCATTTTCGGTAGCTTGTAAGCTTCTAGCTTTATAAACAGTAATTTGTTTTATATCTTTACCTTCAAGCTTTGCATTTTCAGATGAAAAGACAAAACCGAAATTTTTTCTATTTATTGAATTTTTAATTTCATTTGTAAAACCAGATATTTCCTTTGCCAAAGTAGTTGTTATCTTTAAGGCATTAGAACCTGATTCTATATCAAATCTAACTCCTGGATATTCGCTATATATATCTCTAAAATGCTCTCTTAAATACTCTGGGCATTGGTATGCAGCCACAATTCCAGCTGCTATATATGAACTTCCAATATAGACTCCTTCAATCCAAAGTTTTAGAATATCTTCTTTTTCTTTAGATAACTCTGCAGAGCCTTCTTCAGAAAGTACCATTCTTTTATCTAATACAACTCCAGACTTTTCCTTTGGAATAACTGTGAAATTAGGTACACATGGAATTGCAAATTCACTATAAGTGTTATGCATAAGTGGTTCACATTTATCCACAAACTTTTCAATTCCGGCTGTTGCTACATGGTTAAAAGTAGTATCTTCTCTTGGTTCAAAACTAAAGAATATTTGTACGCGATACTTTTGAACTGTATCTAAAAGCATTGCTAAATCTTCCATAGAGTTTGAATCTGTCTTCTCCACTTGCTTATTGGCTTTAAATCTTTCTCTTCTAACCTTATTCTTACTTTGACCTTCAAGCTCAATTGATGGAACTACTCCAAACCAAATTGTGTTATCAAAGTCATTTTTATCATTTACTGAGCTTAAATAAGTATTTAATCTTGGTAAGTTTTGAGCATTTACTAATCTGCTAAGCTTTGTATTTGTAACTAACAAACTTGGCCTCATTCCTTTGTTCTTTGTCTTGTATTGATCAAAAAACATTTTTACGCCTAATATCTTTTCTATTAATGGCTTAACTGTCTTTATAAAATCATCCTTAGATGTTTTGTAGAAATCTAAATATGTGTTATAATTGCTTACTTCTACCCCTAAATCAACAGAGCTTTCCATAGTAGATGCTAAAGGGCAGAAAGTTCTTACTACTAAGCTTTTTACATACTCTGACTTCACTTCATTTACTTCATCATAGTCATCTTCAAAAGCTTCAATAAGTCCCATATTGGCTTTATCATCTATAGCAATCAATGATGTTTCTTCTACCTTTGGAGCTTCTAATACTTTTAACTCTCCATCTTCTCCCATGCTTAAGACGCCTAGTTTAAGAGGTTCGTTTGAATTATTCTTATCATCTCCTCCAAGAAGTAACCTTGTTTTTATATCTTCAATAGCAAGTGGCAACATTGCCATTATGTTATTATAGTTTGAGCTAGCTTCTTCAAACATAACATTAAGCTTGTCCCCTAGATCAAGTTTACTTGGATCTTCATCATCTAAAGCTTCATATTGGCTATATGTATATTGAATTTCCTTTCTGGTTTGTTTTATATCATCCATTACTTTTTTAGGTGATATCATATCCAATAGATTTTCAAATTTAAAATCTACATTAGCAATCCCTTGAGCTCTCTTTGTGTCAATTAATGTGAATAACATTTTTAAGAAATCATTAGACTTATTAATTGGAATTTCTGTTATTAGTTCACTTGGAAAGTTCTCAGGCTTTTTTAACGTATACATTACCTTTTGATTAGTCGCATTATAGAAAGAATATACAACTGGTGAGAACTTATCCAAAAATTCATCAAAACTATTAACTAAAAGAAGTTCATTAATTTCTTTTATCTTATCGTCGTTTAAGCTGTTTAACCCTTTTGTATCACCTACTATAGTAATCAAATCTAATTTTTCAGGGTTTATTTCCTCAAATAATATTGTTCTATTTGTTTGATTTATGACATCCACTTTATAATCCTCCTATATTGTAAAATTACTTTTTAATCTAATTCGTTTAATATGATCCCTCTTACCCCACTATCAGTAGTTTTGCATTATTATTTATCCCTAATAATATTTTTACATATTAACGAAATTATGTAAATTAACCCAGAACAAAACGTACATATTTAGGAATAAAACGCCAATATTCAGGAACAAAACGCATTTTACCCTCTTTTCAGCTTAAATATTCTTTTAATTCTATAATATGTACGTTTTATTCTTTTTCTATTGTATTTTAAGTTAATATAATATATAATTTATTATTAAAAAAACAGCTGTCTAAAAGTAGTAATAAAATCCTATTTTTAGACAGCTAATTTATGTTTATTTTTAATTATATTTTTAAAACTTTAACCAAATTATAATTTATAATCTAGCTTTAAAATCTTCATATCCAAATTCTTTTATTACTTCAATACCTTTTTCTTCACTATATTTTACAATTGCAGGAAGATTAACTCCATTAAAGGTATTATTTTTAACCATTGAATAAATGGCCATATCACAAAATACAAGTTTATCTCCTGGCTTTAAAGGTTCTTTAAATGAATAATCTCCTATAATATCACCTGCAAGGCAAGTAGGCCCACCAAATCTATAAGTAAATTCGAATTCATTTGGCTTTCCAGCACCTATTATATTAGGTCTATATGGCATTGCAAGTACATCTGGCATATGACATTCCGCTGAAGTATCTAATATAGCTATATCCATTCCATTTTTCATAGTATCTAATACTGTTGATACAAGGAATCCTGTATTTAAGGCAATGGCTTCACCTGGCTCAAGATATACCTGTACTCCATATTTATCTTTTATAAATTTAATAGATCTTATTAGTGTTTCTATATCATAATCTTCTCTAGTAATATGATGACCACCACCAAAGTTAATCCACTTCATTTTCTTGATGTACTTTCCGAATTTTTCATCCACCACTTTTATTGTACGTTCAAGGGTATCTGAATTCTGTTCACACATTGTATGAAAATGCAATCCATCTATACCTTCAAGTTCTTCTTCCTCAAAGTTAGCCAAAGTAACTCCCATTCTTGAATTTTCAAAACATGGATTATATATATCTGTTTCTATCTCTGAATACTCAGGGTTAATACGAATAGCACATTCGATTTTTTTTCCTTTAAAGTTTTTGACTTTATCCTTATATTTTCTCCATTGACTAAATGAATTAAACACTATATGATCGCTATATTTCATTATCTCATCAAATTCATCTTCTCTATATGCAGGAGAATAAATATGTACTTCTTTCCCCATCTCTTCATATCCAAGTCTAGCTTCATGAAGAGAACTTGAAGTAACTCCTTTTAGATATCTTCCAATCAATGGGAAAGTTGAGTACATAGAGAATGCTTTAGTTGCCAGAATAATATTGGCACCTGTTTCCTTTTGAACATAATCTAAAGTCTCCAAATTCTTCTTAAGAAGTCTCTCATCAACCAAATAACATGGTGATGGTAATTTGCTTAAATCTATATCTTTCATTAAATCACCAAACCTTTTTCTAGTTATAAAATTACAGTAAAAAGTAAGAATGAAAGCCACAGCTTTTCGTGAAAATAAACTAGTTCCAAGAAACTCTACTTAAGACTTTATTCTTATTTTTTCGTTCATATAATAATTTACTAATTTAGTTTAATAAATTAGTATCTAAATCATTCTTAATCTCAGAAAGGGCAGGTACTCTTTTGTGCAGTGTTGCATTTAGAAGATGGCTGTAGGTATTTCTTAATTAGAAGTTGTTCCAAATATGCTAGTTCAAAGCTTGCCTTTGAAACCAGCATTTTGGGATGCAACTTCTAATGTTAGAAATCCACAGCCATCTTCTATAGCAACCGAAACAACAGAGTACCTGCCCTTTCAGTCCGTTATTACATAATTAAAATACTCACAATTTATTCAACTAAAGTTGGATCAAAACTTTCTTTCCATGGTAATCCCCATTTATTTAACTCTTCCATAAATGGATCTGGATCAAATTCTTCTACATTATATACTCCTGGTTTCTTCCATAAACCTTTCATTACTAAGCTTGCACCTATCATAGCTGGAACCCCAGTTGTATACGAAATTGCTTGAGATCCAACTTCTTTATAACATTCTTCATGATCACAAACATTGTAAACATAATATGTTTTATCTTTTCCATCTTTTTTACCTTGGAAGATACATCCTATATTAGTCTTTCCTTTTGTTCTTGGACCTAATGATGCAGGATCTGGTAATACTGCTTTAAGGAATTGTAATGGTACTATTTGCTTTCCTTCAAATTCAATTGGTTTAATTGAAGTCATACCAACATTCTCAAGTACATTTAAATGTGTTATATACTTTTGTGAGAATGTCATCCAGAATCTTATTCTCTTAATTCCTTTAATATTTATACCTAAAGATTCTAATTCTTCATGATGTAATAAATACATATCTTTTGGTCCGATTTCAGGGAAATCATAAACTCTCTTTATTTCAAGAGGTTCTGTTTCTATCCATTTTCCTTCTTCCCAATAGCTTCCTGGAGCTGTAATTTCACGAATATTGATTTCTGGGTTAAAGTTAGTTGCAAATGGATAACCATGATCACCAGCATTAGCATCTAATATATCTATATAATTTATTTCATCAAAATAATGTTTTTGAGCATAAGCACTAAATACACCAGTAACCCCTGGATCAAATCCACTTCCAAGTAATGCAGTTAAACCTGCCTTTTCAAATTTTTCTTTATATGCCCATTGCCACTTATATTCAAATTTTGCTGTATCAAGTGGTTCATAGTTAGCTGTATCTACATAATGAACTTTTGTTTCTAAACAAGCATCCATAATTGTTAAGTCTTGATAAGGAAGTGCAAGATTTATAACAACTTCTGGTTTGAATTTATTAATAAGCGCCACTAATTCTGGGACATTATCAGCATCGACCTTTGCTGTTTGTATTTTTGTCTTAGTTTTTCCTTCTAATGAAGCTTTTATTGCATCACACTTTGATAAAGTTCTACTAGCGATACAAATTTCCTCGAACACCTCTGAATTTTGACAACATTTATGAATAGCAACGCTAGCAACACCACCAGCGCCAATAATTAAAGCTTTTCCCATTCCAATTCCTCCAATTTCTTTATAAAATGAAACTTTTCAGACGTAGCTTTATGCTCCAGCTGAATTTAGAATATTGACTTATTATTTTTTGATTATCTTCAAGTCATGAACAAAAAATTTAATTGTATTATCTGATAATTTTTCTAATCAGTAAGTCCATTTAACATATCTCTAACGTAAGTTGGAAGTGCAAAGCACCCTACATGAAGATCTGTATTATAATATTTTGTTTTTATCCCCAACTTATTCCAAGCTTCTGCATCAAAATCCTTTATAGGGTGATACTTTTTTGAAGCAAATCCAAATAACCAATGTCCTGATGGATATGTTGGAATATGTGCTTGATAGACCCTAATGATTGGAAAAAATTTCGTTATTTTTTCATGAGCTTCTTTCATTGCAGCTGCATCATTATCATAGTATGGACTTTCATGTTGATTAACTAAAATTCCATCTTCTTTTAACGCTTTATAGCAATTTCCATAAAACTCCTTAGTAAATAATCCTTCTCCTGGTCCAAACGGATCTGTTGAATCAACTATGATTAAATCATATTCATTCTCTTTATCTCTTATAAATTTCAAACCATCTTCATAGAATAAATTAACCCTTTTATCATTAAGCTTACATGATGTTACTGGAAAGTATTCTCTGCAAATATCAACAACTCTTTTATCAATTTCAACCATATCTATCTTTTCAACTGTACTGTATCTTGTAAGTTCTCTTATTGTTCCACCGTCACCAGCGCCTATAACTAAAACATTCTTAATATTTGGATTAGTTGCCATTGGTACATGAACTATCATATCATGGTAAATAAATTCATCTTTTTCAGTTACCATCATTAATCCATCTAATGTAAAAAACCTTCCGAATTCCTTAGCTTCAAGTACATCTATTCTTTGGAATTCAGTTTTTTCAGTATGTATTTCTTTTTCAACTTTAATTGAAAATCTTACATTTTCTGTGTGTTGTTCTGTATACCATAATTCCATTTACTTGTCCTCCACAATATTAATATTCTCAATTTTAGTGTCTTCCGTTCCAGTTAAAAAGCAGCCTTTTTCTTTTGCATAATTTATGTAGTCTAATATTTCTTTTGTTATTTTTTCTCCTGGAGCAAGAATTGGTATTCCTGGTGGATAACACATTACAAATTCAGCACATATTTTCTCATTGCTTTCATTTAGCGGCACTGAAGTTTTTTGAGAATAAAATGCTTCCTGAGGAGTTAATACAACTTCAGGATCTATATACTCATGATCAAACATTCCAATTTTGTCTTTTGAATGCAATCTCTTAATTTCAGATAATGAAGATATTAATCTTTCAATTGCAAGACTACGATCGCCAACAGAAATAATAGCTAAAATATTCGCAATGTCTCCCAATTCAATTTGTATACCATACTCATCTCTTAATAGATCATATACTTCTATTCCAGCGAGACCTATTTCTCTAGTGAATACAGATAACTTTGTTATGTCAAAGTCATACACAGAATCATTATCAATTAATTCCTTTGAAAAAGCATAATAACCGCCTATTTTATTTATTTCTCCTCTAGCATATTCAGAGATTTGCTTTACTTTATCAAAAATTTCTTTTCCATGTAATACAAGATCTCTTCTTGCCAAATCAAGTGATGACATTAAAAGATATGAACCACTTGTTGTCTGAGTCAAATTAATTATTTGACGAACATATCCTATTGCTAAATCACAATTTAAGAGTAGAAAAGAACTTTGAGTTAAAGATCCTCCAGTCTTATGCATACTAACTGCTGCCATATCTGCCCCAGCATCAACTGCTGATAAAGGCATATTGTCACCAAAATAAAAATGTGTTCCATGAGCTTCATCTACTAATACGTACATTCCATTTTCATGGGCAAGTTTCGTAATTTCTTTTAAATTTGAACAAATCCCATAATAAGTAGGATTATTTACAAATATCGCTTTTGCGTCTGGGTTTTCTCTAATTGCTTTTTTTACATCTTCAACTGACATCCCAAGTGGTATTCCAAGTTGTTTATTTGTTCCTGGATTTATATAAACCGGAATTGCTCCGCTAATTATTAAAGCATTTATAGCACTTCTATGCACATTACGAGGCATTATAATCTTTTCACCTTTTTTACATACACTCATAACCATAGCCTGAACTGCAGAACTTGTTCCATTAACCATTAAAAATGCGTGTTTAGAACCAAATGCATCAGCCGCAAGCTCCTCAGCTTCTCTTATAACCGATACCGGGTGAATAAGATTATCGAGTGGTTTCATTGAATTTACATCTACTGAAAGACATTGCTCTCCCAAGAATTCCCTAAGCATATCGTTTCCTCGGCCCTGCTTATGACCTGGTACATCAAACGGAACCACTCTAGCTTTCTTATATTCTATTAATGCTTCATAGATTGGTGCTCTTGAGTGGGATTCTTTGTTTTTCATCGTATACATCCCTCCCCGTTAATATATATTAGTTCCACTAAAAATCTCAATCATCTCTCTTCTTAAGTTGTTTTCAATTTCAAGTCTTTGCTTTGGCTTGATTTCATAAACATCTCTATTAAAAAGGTAATTTTGAAGTTCAATTTCTTTAATTAGCATTTTAGTGTGAAATATATTTGATTGATATACATTTATATCCATTGCATCATATCTCTTCAAGGTATTTTCATCAATATAATCTTGTATTGATGTTATTTTATGATCTATAAATAATTTTTTGCCATCAACATCTCGGGTAAAACCTCTGACACGATAATCTATCGTTATGATGTCTGAATCAAAACTTCCTATAAGATAGTTTAGTGCATTTAGCGGAGATACTTCTCCACAAGTGGCTACATCAATATCAACACGAAAAGTAGCAATTGAATTATCTGGATGATATTCTGGATAAGTATGCACAGTAACATGACTTTTATCTAAATGTCCTACAACAGTGTCTCTAGTTTTCAAAATGTCAATTTCACCTTTATTACAAGATGCATCTATTTCTTTGACTGCTAGGGTCTGTTCCGATACTAGAATAGTTACACTTGCTCCTTGAGGATCATAATCTTGTTTTGAAATATTAAGTACATGTGCTCCAATACTTTCCGTTACATCACACAGAATTCTAGTAAGTCTTTCTGAATTGTATTGCTCATCAATATAAGCAATATAGTCCTTTTGCTCTCGCTCACTTTTTGCATAGCATACATCATAGATGTTAAAGCTAAGTGTTTTTGTGAGGTTGTTAAAGCCGTATAACTTCAGCTTGTTTTCCAACCCTAACATCACAACCTTTCTGGCATAAATTATAGTTGCATTAGAATTTGTTTCAAAAATTCAATCACTAAAATCCTATATATTCTAATGTTTATAACCTTCAAATACTCACCTTCTAGTTTACCTTGAAACATCTTTATTATACAACATTGACATTTTACTATATTATCTTTAAAATTGCTACTATTTATGACAATATTTCTTTAATATACTTGATAAATTTGTTTGAAGTCCCTTATGCTTTATTTTGGTTGCAAATCCTTCTTATTTCTCACATATATAAATAAAGTAATAATTAACTATTTTTTCTTAAAGCTCTTTCTTTTACATATTGATTATATTCTTCTATTGAATAAACTTCTGGTTCTCTTACTTCTTCCAAGAAATGTGAAGCCTCTGCATCTGCATTACTAAATGCCAAAACTGACTTATGCATTTCTATTGCCTTATTGTAGTCTCTATATTCATCCTTTGGAACATAAGCACCCATATGCCATCTTATCATTAAACATTCTTCTAATGATAACTTGACAAACTGTTGAAGTAGAATTACACTTTTCTCTCCATGTCCTAAAGGAATTTTATCGTCAAATTCATAGGCTGCATATCCTATCCACTTTCCTGTCATCTCATCTTTTTTTAATCTCATAGTTTTTTCATAAAAATTACACTTACACAGATCATGCAGATATCCTGTTAAATACATTGTATCATGACTCAAACCTATGTTATATTGTTTATTTTTTTGTATTAATAGTTCAACAACATTATCAGAGTGAAGTGCTAATCCTCCATCAAAGTTTGAATGAAACTTAGTAGATGCTGGGGCTGTAAAATAATCGGTTCTTTCTAAAAGATATTTTATTAATTCATCTATCCCATCTCTTTTAATCGAGCTCAATCTTTCTAATATCTTATCTTTCAATTCTTGCATTTCTTTTGCTGCCTTAGCTTTTGTCATTTCCTTTAAGTCACTTAAATCACTCATGAATACATCTCCTTACATTAATCAACTTATAATTATTATTTTTTTCCTCTAAGCACATATCTATTCATTATTATGCTTCTTTTACTATTTTAACACTTTTAAGAAAAAACTCATATCATTGAATTCAATGATATGAGTTTTCTAGTTAAAAATATTCTTTCTTTATTTTAATAGTAACATATTTCATAGAGTTTATAAGCAAATTTTATTTAAAAAAGTATTTTATTCTTCTACTACTGGCAAGGCGCTTAAATTGTTTGACTCATCATCATCTCTTAAGCTCCGTAAATATTCCTCACCTTTTCTTGATGTTGAGACAGATACTCCAGATATAGCTCCATCTTTGGCTAGCTCCACGCCTCTTTCTTTAGTTATTCTCTCTCCATTTGAAAGCTCATATCCTGTTATCTCACCCGAATGCTTTATTATAGCCTTTATAGAGCTTTTTTCAACATTTGACTGTGAATCTTCGTTATCACTTAACTTTATGTCAGTATTTGCTACAGCAGCATTATGAATAAAGTCATATGTTAATCCCATTGAAGATACATTATATTTATCCTCCATACAAACACCTCCTATTTTCTAGATAAGCATATGTGTATATTTTTAAACTCTGTTTTTTAATTTTTTAAAATACACTTGCTGAATAATTAAAATATAGCAAGTCAGTATTTTAGTATATTTTATATGCCTATTCTAAAAACCTTTAGTGTTATATTGTCCAATAAAAATACTTTAATGCATTCTATTATTTACTATTTAAATATTGATATCAAATTTTTGTAATTCATCTTCCAGTTTCCTTGGTTCTTTTAAAACTATTCCTTTTAATCCAAGCTTAATAGCAGCTTCGATATTTTGCTCCATATCATCTATAAATAAAGTTTCACCTGGTTCTAAACTATATCTATATAGTATCTTCTCATAAATTTCTTTTTCAGGTTTAAGTAATTTCTCTTTATAAGAAACCACTCCTCCTTCAAATAATTTAAATAAGTCATATTTATTATTTATATATTCAAACGCTGCTAGATGAAAATTGGATAGATAATAAATTTTATAACCTTTTTGCTTTAGTTTTTTTAATGTATCCACGCTGCTTTCTATTGGAGTCAGTATGTCGTACCAATTTTCAAAGACTTTATTAATTAACTCTTCACTTTCAGTGTTTCTATTAATTATATTTCTTTTAGCATCTTCTTCACAAATTGTTCCTCTATCAAGCATCGGCCATTCATCACTCTGAAATACACATTTATATATTTCTTCTACCTTTTCTTCATCAATTTTAGATTCCACATATATCTTTGGTTGAAAATCTAAAATAACATTTCCAAGATCAAATATTACATTTTTAATCATAAAAATTCTCCTAATTTTAATAATGTATTTTATCAATATAATTTTATATTTTTCTAATAAATTTAACTATTAATATTCCATACTAAAGGCCAATATCTTCTGCTACATTTCTCATTCCTAAAATTGTATTTTCTATAACCTTGTCTAATTCCATATCTATCATCTTGCAACCATTTAATATTACATTTCTGTCTACTCCTGCCGCAAATCCTTTAGTCTTAAATTTTTTCTTAACAGATTTAACTTCTAGATCCATTACGCTTTTAGATGGTCTCATTAATGCAGCTGCCCCTATAAGACCTGTAAGTTCATCTATTGTATAAAGTACCTTCTCAGCATTGCTTTCAGGTTTTATTTCATTTACTATTCCATATCCATGAGATGCAACCGCTCTTATATAACTCTCCGGAAATCCTTCTTCTCTCATTATTTCTTGAGATTTAGCACAATGCTTATCTGAATACATTTCATAATCTATATCATGAAGTAATCCAATTATGCCCCATACATCCTCATCTTCATTATAGAGTTTAGCAAAATGTCTCATTGCCCCCTCTACTGCTAGTCCATGTTTTCTGAGTGCATCACTTTTATTATACTTACAAAGTGCGTCCCATGCCTTTTGTCTATTAATTTTTTCTTCCATATTATATAGCCCCCTTAACATATGTATATAAAATTATTTTTATTAACATTTATTTCTATATATGAAATTATATCCATGTTAATAAAAATAATATCACTATGAAAATTTATAATCAATATTATTAGGATTTAAGTTATAAAATTATATATATCATACTTAAGTTTCTAAATTCTAATCCCAATGCAAGATCCTTCTTACTAGCATTTTTAAATGTAAATTTATTATTCAACTTTATAAATGCGACTTCCTATTTATAAGTCTGCATTTTATGGCTAATATTTTTATATTCATCCTTTAGCTTAGTAATTACTCTTTCTTCATCATATTTATTATACGGCCATATTCTAGTTTCTACCTTACATCTAATCCACTCAGCTTTTAAACATATTTGCACAAGCTCATCTATATCTCTATTTAGGCTTTCAATTTCATTTTCATAATTACTTACTATATAGTCGCTTTTTTCAACTATATTATTTATTAATTGCAAATCATCTCTGTATGCAGATTTAACTTCATTTTTAAGTTCTAGTAAATTTAATAAATTTATATTATTTTTATGTTCAACATTCTTATAACTATTTGCCATAGTCAAAAATTCCTTTAATATTTTTTTTTCACTTATCACATCTATAGCTTCATAAAATTTCGTTGTTATATCTTCATTTCTTTCTGCAGATTTTATTGCATTTTTACAATAATATATTAATAAATAACTATTAAGTGTAGCTTTTAATTCTTCTACTTTTGATATTAGCTCAATATCTAGTTTTCCTGTAAAATTCAAATGCATTTTAATCAACGATACTATTTTATCTAACTCTCTTCTATATTCAACCTTATTACTTCCATCTTTAGTTCTAATATATAAGTTAGTTATATTGCTTAGCTCTTTCAAGCTTGCAATATGCGTTCTTAATGTAGTTATCCATATGACTCTAAATCTTGTAATATTATTTATGTAAAGAGTTTTCTTGTTTTGAAATAAATTAAGCACTCCTGTTAAAAGAGTTATTAATATTCCCGTAAATGTAATTATATCTATTATTGCTATCTCCAGTTCTCCGATTCTCATAAAATTCTCCTAAGTTCCTTAGCTTATATTCTCTAGCTGTCTTTATATTTCATAAACAAACATAAAAAAGAACTAAGATTACAGTTCTCAGCCCTCGTTCTTGTGTTTATTTTATTCATTTTTTCCTCTTTTATTCTGTATTCTAAACATAAAATATTTTCTTTCATTAATATATATATTTCAAAAATGATTCTTCATGATAATTCTAAAAATATTGCAATAATTTTAGTTGCAATTGTGAATTGTGCAATGTGCGTTGTGCATTGTGAATTGCAACATATATATATTTTATTATAGATTAAATTTTAGTATCCTTTTATATGCCTCTGTAATAAACTATAATAAAGCAATTAACAAAAAGGTGGTAAAATGAATCCTTTATTAAGTATGATACTCAGTTCCCTTTTTAATGGAATGGGTGGCGGATTTAGAAATCCCATGATGCCTAACCAAAATGGTGGCAGTAATCCAAATCAAATGGGTGGTAATCCTTTATTGAACATGCTTATGGGTGGCATGGGTGGCGGCATGAACCCTATGAATGGAAATCCATTAATGAACATGTTGATGGGAAATATGGGCGGATCTAACGGTTCTCCATTTAATAATCCAAATAACAACCCTAACATGAATAATGCAAATAATATGAATAGCAATGGTCCAAATATGAATAATATGGGAAATATGAACGATATTAATTCCTTATTAAGTATGCTAATGGGAAATCAGGGCAATATGCCTATGAATAATATGAATAATATGAATAATATGAATAACATGATGAACAATATGAACAACAATTCAAATAGACATTCCCATTCAAAAAAATAGTGGACATTCTAATAGGTAGCTTAAAATTTAGGCTACCTATTAAATTTTATAACAGTAAGCCTTTTCTATAAAAATATTCTAAATTTATATATTCTCAAATAATCACTTCAGAAATAATTATTATTTGTAATCTTTCTCATGAAAGATCAAGCTTATCACTGTTGTCCTATTAAGCCTTCATCTATAGTGTATATTCACAGATTTTGTATATATCTAAAAAATTCTAAATTTTCTTAATTCCCTCTTTACTTTTTAATAGTAATCGCTTACTATTAAATTAAAAGGGAGGTATTAAATATGGAGAATATTAATGTATTAAAAAGTGATTTCACAAAATTATTTGCAAAAGATGCTGAAAGTGTTTTCTTTTCACCTGGAAGAGTTAATTTAATTGGAGAGCATACTGATTACAATGGAGGTAATGTCTTTCCTTGCGCTCTTACTATTGGAACTTATGCTTTAGTTAGACAAAGAGAAGATAAAAATGTATTAGTTAACTCTTTAAACTTTAAAGAATTAGGAATTTTAGAATTTAGTTTAGAGAATATGATATATGAAAAACAACACGATTGGGCCAATTATCCTAAAGGTGTAATTAAAACTTTTGAAAATCATGGTTATAATATTCCTAATGGATTTGAAATACTTTTCTATGGAAATATTCCAAATGGTTCTGGATTGTCCTCTTCTGCTTCAATAGAAGTTTTGATGGGAACTATATTAAATGATTTGTTCAATTTAAATATCAACATGGTTGATATAGTAAAAATGTGTCAAGAAGCTGAAAATAAATTTATCGGTGTAAATTGTGGAATAATGGATCAATTTGCTATTGGCATGGGAAAGGAAAATTGTGCGATTCTTTTAGATTGTAATACCTTGAAATATTCATACAGTACTATTGCTATGGATGGCTACAAGATAGTAATTGCCAATACAAATAAAAAGCGTGGTCTAGCTGACTCTAAGTACAATGAAAGACGAAGTGAATGTGAAACTGCCTTAGCTGAAATACAAAAAGTTAAGAATATTAATGCTTTAGGTGAGCTTACAGAAGAAGAATTTGAAGAAGTTAAATCTTGTATTTCAGATCCTATTAAAGCAAAAAGAGCAAAACATGCAGTATATGAAAATAGAAGAACATTAAAGGCTGTAAAAGCTCTAGAAGAAAATGATTTAACTCTATTCGGAAAACTTATGAATGATTCTCACATTTCTCTAAGAGATGATTATGAAGTTACTGGAATAGAGCTAGATACTTTAGTTTCTCTTGCTTGGAAAAGTGAAGGTGTAATTGGAGCTCGTATGACAGGCGCTGGTTTTGGAGGCTGCACAGTTAATATTGTTAAAGAAGACTGCATAGATTCATTTGTAGAAAAAGTTAAAGCTGAATATACAAGCAAAATTGGCTATGAACCTAGCTTCTATGTAGTTAGCATTTCAGATGGAACAAGAAAAATTGGATAAAAGATTTACTACTTAAGATTTTATTAAGTTGATTATAAGAAAGATTTAGTTTAAATTTAAAGTATAAGTCTTTAAACCAAATCAATAAAAATAAGGGAGATGTTAATATGTCAATATTAGTTTGTGGTGGTGCTGGATATATCGGCTCTCATACAGTTCATGAACTTGTAAAACAAAATAAAGACGTAATAATAGTTGATAATTTACAATCAGGTCATATGAAAGCTGTAAATCCAAAAGCAAAATTTTATAAAGGTGATATAAGAGATTCTGAGTTTTTAGATAAAGTTTTTTCTGAAAATAAAATCGATGCTATTATACATTTCGCTGCTAATTCTTTAGTTGGCGAAAGTATGGTAAAACCTCTACTATATTTCAATAATAATGTATATGGTATGCAAATATTACTTGAAAGCATGGTAAAACATGATATTAAGAATATAGTTTTTTCTTCAACTGCAGCAGTATATGGAGAACCAAAGAAAATTCCTATCTCTGAAGATGATGAAACAAATCCAACTAATACCTATGGTGAAACAAAGCTGACTATGGAAAAAATGATGAAATGGGTTAGCAAAGCTAATGGAATAAATTACGTTTCTTTAAGATACTTTAATGCAGCTGGTGCACTAGAAGATGGAAGCATCGGTGAGGATCACTCTCCTGAAAGTCACTTAATACCTCTAATACTTCAAGTTCCACTTGGAAAAAGAGAAGCTATAACTGTTTTTGGAGAAGATTATGATACTCCTGATGGTACTTGTATAAGAGATTATATTCATGTACTAGACTTAGCAGACGCACATATAAAAGCTGTTGAGTATTTACAAAGCGGAAATAAAAGTAACATCTTCAATCTAGGTAATGGAATTGGCTTTAGCGTTAAAGAAATGATTGATTCAGCTAAAGAAGCAACTAGTGAAGAAATTAAAGTTGTTGTGGGCGAAAGACGTGCTGGTGATCCTGCAAGATTAATAGCTTCTAATGAAAAAGCTCAAAAGATTCTAGGCTGGACTCCTAAATATACTGATGTAAAAGCTATAATCAAAACAGCTTGGACATGGCACAAAAATAATCCTAACGGATATGATGACAAATAATAAAATCATATAGAATTTTAAAATTTATCTTGGGAAACTAGAGCCAACCTAAAAACTTATATGGTTCAAGTTTCCGCCACCTAGGCATAGAAAAAGATAGTCTATGAAATAAACTAACATGGACTTATTTTTTAGATATGTCTTAGATTAATACCTTTTGTTAAAATTGAGGAGGTTTTAGCATGATAAATATAAATCATGAAATAAGTAGACTTATAAACTTTGCATTGAAAAAAAATCTTATAAATAATGATGATATAATTTACTCTACCAATATGATTCTTGGAGTATTAAACTTAAATGAATTTGAAGTTTGTGAAGTTGATGAAACTTTAGAAACTCCAACTCCTATCTTAGAAAATATCTTAGACTACGCATGTGAAAATAATTTAATAGAAAATACAGTGACTGAAAGAGACTTATTTGATACTTTAATTATGAACTGCGTAATGCCAAGACCTTCTGAGGTTATAAATAATTTTAATAATTTATATAATATATCTCCAACTAAAGCTACTGAGTACTATTATGATTTAAGTATTTCTTCTAACTATATTCGAAAAGATAGAATTGATAAGAACATAATCTGGAAAGCACCAACGGAATATGGAGACTTAGATATAACAATTAATTTATCAAAGCCAGAAAAAGATCCTAGAGATATAGCAAAGGCTAAATTGATTAAATCTAGTTCATATCCTAAATGTTTATTATGTAAAGAAAATGAAGGATTTTATGGTCATATAAATCATCCTGCCAGACAGACTCATAGAATTATACCTTTGGATTTTGATAAACAAAAATATTTCTTACAGTATTCCCCTTATACTTATTATAATGAGCATTGTATAATTCTAAATAGCGAACATATACCTATGAAAATTAATAAGGATACTTTTAGGAATTTATTGATTTTTACTGATATACTCCCTCATTACTTTGCTGGATCTAACGCTGACTTGCCTATAGTTGGAGGATCAATACTATCTCATGATCATTATCAAGGTGGTCACTACACATTTGCTATGGAAAAGGCTATAATAGAAAAAAACTACTCAGTTAAAAATTATGAAGATGTTGAAATAGGTAGAGTCAAATGGCCTATGTCTGTTGTTAGACTTTCAAGTAATGATAAAGATAAATTATTAGATTTAGCTGATCATATTTTAACTTCATGGAGAAGTTATTCTGATGAATCTGTAAATATATTAAGTCATACAATGGATGAACCGCATAATACTATTACTCCTATTGCAAGAAAAAGGAATAATAAGTACGAACTAGATTTAGTCTTAAGGAACAATAGAACAAGTACTGAGCACCCTCTTGGTATTTTCCATCCTCATAGTGAAGTTCATCACATTAAAAAAGAAAATATAGGACTAATAGAAGTCATGGGACTTGCAGTTCTTCCTGCAAGATTAAAAGAAGAATTAAACATTTTAAAGGAATACTTAATTAATAGAAAAGACAACATTTTAGATGATGAAATGGTGGCAAAACATTCTGATTGGTATAAATATCTTCTAGAAAAACACTCTAATATATCTCAAGAAAACGTTGATTCTATTTTAAAAGAGGAAGTTGGATTTAAATTCTTAGAAGTATTATGTCACTCCGGAGTATTTAAAAGAAATAAAGAAGGATTTGCTGCCTTTGATAAATTTATAAATATATTATAAGGTGGAATAATTATGAAATTAACCATAGTAGATGTAGCAAAAAAAGCTAATGTATCTGTTGCCACTGTTTCAAGGGTAATGAATGGCAATTATCCAGTGAAAGAAGAAACAAGAAAAAGAGTACTTGAAGTAATAGAGGAACTTAAATATATTCCCAATATGCAAGCACGTGAGCTTACTAAACAGAAGTCAGCTACTATAGGTGTTGTTGTTCCTAGTATCAATAATATGTTTTTCCCAGAAGTTATAAACGGGATTGAAAGCAGCTTAAAAGCAAATAATTTGTCTTTAGTGCTGGCATGTAGTAATAATGATAGTGAAGAAGAAAAATTATGTGTTAACAATTTATTATCTAGGAATGTATCTGGAATAATAGTTATTGACCCAAATACAGAAAATATTAAATCTAAATTTTTTCATAATATTTCAAAACAAACTCCCATTGTTTTTGTTAATGGACATTCCGTGTCCACAAATATTTCATCTGTTGTAAATGATGAAGCTATGGGTGCAAGTATGGCTTTAAATTATTTATTAGAAAAAAATCACAAAGATATACTATTTGTTAGAGGAAAAGATAGTTATTCTTATGACGTAAAAGAAAAAGTTTATACAGAAATAATGGATGATTTAAATAATTTTAATCCAAAAAATATTATCAACATAGGAAATGGAAATAGTAGTGAAACTGTTGATAACACTGTTAATACATTCCTAAATATCCTTAAATCATCTACTGCAACTGCAGTTCTTGCTTGCAATGACCTTATGGCTGTTGGTGTACTTAACGCTTGCAAAAAACTAAATATAGATGTACCAGATAAATTATCTATTATGGGATTCGATAATATAGATTTGAGTAAATTTGTAGAACCTAAGTTAACTACTATAGATCAAAACATGTTTCTTCTTGGCTCAAATGCAGCAACACTGCTATTAGAAAAAATAGAATGTGATAATTCTTGCAGCAAGAGAATTATTCTTATGAATACTTTAATTGAGCGTGATACTGTAACCGCTATTTAATATATTTATTAAAATAAATAATGCATTTGTTATAGTTACTGATTATTTTTAATGTAACATATACCAAAGCATTATTTTTTTAATTTAATCATAAATAAGTTTATAACTGAATTCTATTTACACAGAAGTTACTCTTACATATGGAATTTAACTTTTCATTTTAGTTTTTTATCAAAACTTTAAAATGAATTCATTGCCACAGAACATATATTCGTATATAATATTTTTAACGAATATATGTTCTAAAAAATATGATTCAATCATTATAGAATTACCTAATTTTTTATTATCTTATATTTTAAAATAAACTTCGATGAATTAAATTTTTTAGAGCGTGTATATTTTATGATAATTAATTTAACTTTAAAATTTTATTCTCTACGTGCCTAATTAATGCAAAAATACAAAAACTAAATTCCAATACACTATTCAAGTTTTGTCAGAGCATATATTTTAATTTTAAAGTTTCATTTTATAAGGAAGTGTAATCAAAATGGATTTAATGGAAAAATTAAAAATATTATCTAATGCCGCAAAATATGATGTCTCTTGTTCCTCTTCTGGCTCAAAGAGACAGAATGCTAAAAATGGAATAGGCAATGCTTCAGAAGCTGGTATTTGTCACAGCTTTACTCCGGATGGACGTTGCATTTCTCTCCTTAAAATATTATTTTCAAATGATTGTATTTTTGATTGTAAATATTGCATTAATGGATCATCTAGAGATTTTTTAAGAGTAAGCTTTACTCCTGATGAAATATGCAGTCTTGCTATTAATTTTTACAGGCGTAATTATATAGAGGGCCTCTTTTTAAGTTCTGCTGTTATTTATAATCCTAATTATACTATGGAACTTCTACTTAAAACTGTGAAAAAACTGCGTATAGAAAATAAGTTCAATGGTTATATTCATCTAAAAGCTATACCTGGCGCTGATAATGCTTTAATTGAGGAAGCTGGAAAGTTTGTAGATAGAATGAGTGTTAATATAGAACTTCCTTCTAGCAATAGTCTTAAACTTTTAGCACCTCAAAAGAGTAAAGAAAAAATTCTACAACCTATGAAAACTATAAAAAATTCAATACTTAATTATAGTGAAATGAAAAAAAGCATAAAAAGTACACCATTGTTTGTACCAGGTGGTCAAAGTACTCAATTAATCGTTGGTGCAACTCCTGAAAGTGATGGAAAAATCCTAAAACTCTCTGAAGCTCTTTACAATAAATATAGTCTAAAGAGAGTGTACTACTCTGCTTATGTCCCTGTAATTAAGGACAATAACCTGCTTCCTGACATTACGCATCCACCAATGCTTAGAGAACATAGACTTTATCAAGCCGATTGGCTTCTTAGATATTATGGATTTAAAGCTAATGAACTCTTGAAGAATGATGATGATAACTTTGATTTAAATTTTGACCCAAAAACACATTGGGCATTATCCAATTTGAATGAATTTCCTGTTGAAATTAACAAAGTTTCTTATGAAAAATTATTACGAATACCTGGTATAGGAGTTACTTCTGCTAAGAAAATTTTAAAAATAAGAAGAGTTCATAATCTGACCTTTGATGACTTGAGAAATCTAAGGGTTGTACTTAAAAGAGCTAAATATTTTATTACCTGTAACGGAAAATATCATGGAGATGTTCTTTTTGATACTATTAAAATAAAAAATAAACTTCTAGAACACGATATTTCTAAAAGTGGCAGCGTAAATCCTAATCAAATATCATTTTTTGATAATACTTCATTTAATGATGTAAAGCTTCCTTCTGGAATTATATTACCTAAGGATAATATTTCTTTATCACATATATCATCTATAAAAAATGAAAACTCTTTAAATAATATAATTCCTAAGTCAAATATATTAACATTAGGTGATAAAATTACTTCTTTAACTGGAGAGTTTTGATTATGAAAATATACTTATATGACGATACTTTTGAAGGCCTATTAACTTCCATATATGATGCTTTTTACTCAAACGGCTCACCTCCAACATCTATATATGGAAAAAGCCAAACAAATACTCCCCTTCTACTAGGGAATATAGTTGAAATTTCTACTGATATTAATAAGTTCAAAAAAGTAAAAAATGCTATTATAAATAAAATTAATTTCCTCTCATTAAAAAAAATATACTTTGCATTTTTAAGTAATTATGAGGACAAAGGAATAATAATATTTAATTATTTAAAGATAGCCTTTAAACTCGGACCAGATGTTCATGATTTTTTAAATATAGATGTAATAAGACTTGTAGATAATATTACAAAAAAGGTTTTAAATGAATGCCATAGATTTGAAGGATTTATTAGATTTAATCAAATAGAAGAGAAACTTTTATACTCTTCTATTGAACCAGATAATGATATTTTAGAGCTTATTGGGGATCATTTTAAAAATAGATTTCCTAGGGAATATTTTATTATACACGATATTTCTAGACAAAAGGCTTTAATATATAATACAAATTTTTACGAAATAATAGATATGGATATGGAAACTTATGAAAAACTAAAATTTCACAACGATGAATATACAGACCTTTGGAAAACATATTTTAAAGCCACTACTATACAAGAGCGAAAAAATCTTAAACTTCAATGTAGAATGATGCCTAAAAGATATTGGAAGCACATACTAGAAACCAAGATATAATTTACATTCTTCATAAGTGTAAGTATTGCTAATTGAGTGAAATATAGAAATACTTGCAAGTATTGAGGACAATTTATGTTTGCTGCTGAAAAGACGAAATAGAATATATGTGTTTGCTCCGGTTCCTTGAAGATTTTACTGGGTAATTCTACAATTATAAGTTGCATCCAAAGTGCTTGCTTCAAAGACTATGCTTTGAACAAGCACATTTGGAACAACTTATAATCTAGAATTACAGCCAGCAAAATCTTCTTATGAACACTGTGCAAAAACATATATTCCATTTCTAATTTAGTAGTAAATTAAAGTAAATCCATATTCACGCAAATATTTTTATATTTCCGAGGTTAGCAAATTAGGCATATGAAAGAACACACTCAAAATACGCTGATTCTCCCATGCCAGACAAAGAATTCTGATGTCCCCATATAGGATAGGTAAATTTTACTCCTACATAACATTCAATGTTTAATTTTAAAATTATTGGGTATTTATTAACACTATAGATTTGATAACTCATAAAAATTTACAACGTAATCACAATCCATGTATTGATCTCTAGGTATTTCGTATCTAGATACCGAACTCAAATCAAAACATATATTTCCAATTATGATATATTCCAGAAAGGAAGGTCATGCTTTTGTGGAGGCGTTACATATGGGATTTAGTTGCAGACATTTCTTCATTAGAAGTTGTTCCATTTATTGCTTGTCCTGTGCTTGTCACGGGAGCATGCAAAAATGGGTACAACTTCTAATGTTAGAAATTCGCAACAAAATCCTTAAGTAACCCGAACAAATGCATGACCTTCCTTTCGGTATTTATACACCTAACTATAAATTTTAACTTCGGTATCTAGCCTTTAGTTTACGTCTTTAATATCTCCATTTATTATGATTTCTAATTCTCCAGTTTCAGGACTCATAATGAGACCATGTACCCTTACGTCGTTAGGTAAAAGAGGATGATCTTTTATCATTTTAACACTTTCTTTTATTGATTCCTCAACAGATTCAAAACCATGAAGCCATCTCTCAACGTTAACTCCTGCGTTATTTAAAGTAGAGAGCGTTTCTTCCTTAATTCCTCTATCTAACATTTTATCAACAAGTTTTTTTGTGTTTAAATTACTCATCCCACAACCATGATGTCCTATTACAAAAACATCTTCTGCTCCAAATTCATATACTGCAACTAATATACTTCTCATTACGCCACCAAATGGGTGCATAACTGTTGCTCCTGCATCTTTTATTATTTTTGCATCCCCATTTTTGATATTCATGGCTTTAGGCAACAATTCTGTTAATCTTGTATCCATACATGATAATATCGCCATCTTTTTCTTAGGTATCTTAGTTGTTACATATTCCTGATAATCTTTGTTCCCCACAAAACTTTCATTATACTTTATTATTTCTTCTAATTTACTCATTTTAGCCCCACTCCTCGTAAATTTTAATAATATAATACGTTTTTTTATTAACTTAATATTAAGTTAAGTTGGTTTGATTGTAAAGTTATTTTATATATCTTTTAATTCTTACTTACTCATGTATTCATGATAAGGCAATCGAATTGAAACTCCTGTTTGATCAAATTTATATTCTGTATCATAAAGCGGGTTTTTATTAGAAACAAGATTAATTCCAACACTGTAAAGTGCTTTAGCTAATTCATAAGGATCCTGTAGAACAGACCCAGTCATTATTCCTTGTTTAATTAATTCCTGTGCCTCTGGTATTGCATCAACTCCTACAACTGCTATATTAGGAGTCTTGCCACCCTTATTATAGCCATATTCTTGCAATGCTTTAATCGCACCTATAGCCATGGAATCATTATTCGCAATTATAGCCTCAATTTTATTTCCATACTGCAGAAACAATGTTTTAGTAACATTCCTAGCTTCTTCCTCATTCCAATCACAAACCCTTAATGCAACTTCTTGAGTCTTTATTCCCGAATTATTGATTTTTAATATAGAGTATTCTGTTCTTTTAATTGCCTCTAAATTATTTTGTTCTCCCATTAACATAACATATTGAAGTATATCATCTTTATTTTTATCCATTGCTGTTTTATTTTTATTCCATGCATTTATAATAACTTTTCCTTGTAATAGTCCGGCTTCCTCAGCCTCTGTTCCTATATAGCAAGCTTTATTATAAGATCTTATAGAATCTATCGCAACTGGTTCCCTATTAAATAGAATTACTGGAATATTAATTCCTTTTACTTTATTAATAACTGACTGTGTACTCGTTGTTTGGACTAGATTTACTAGCAAAAGATCAACATCTTGCTTTTCAATCAAGTTATTAATATCTTTATCCTGTATAGATTGATCATTCTTCCCATCATAAAAAATAAATTCAATGTTTCCTTCGTTCTCTTTTTGTATTTTTTCTAAATTTTCACGAACTAAAGAAATATAAGCATCATCAAATCTATATAATAGTACAGCTGCTTTAATAGCCTTTCCTTCAGCAATTCTTGAACTCGCCATGATATTACTTTGATTAATGCTTATTAGCATAGCTGCTGCAATCATGATAATAATTATGGTAGTTATTTTCTTAGACATCTTATACTAATCCTCCATATTTTTTATTATAAGTTATTTAATCGACTTAAATAACCTTAGATATTATCATTGCTTATATATCCTTTGTAAGGAATACGTACTGCAACTCCTGTATCATCAAACTTATACGAAGTTCCATCAAGTGGAGGTCTACCATTAACCAAATTCATTCCTATAAGATAAGTCGCTTCTGCCATGCTAGCTGCATCTTGAGGAACAGATCCAGTCATAATTCCTTGATTAATGAGCTGTATCGCTTTCGGTATCCCATCTACACCAACAATTGGTATTGTCCTATTTTTATCTCCACTATTATATCCATACTTTTGCAATGCCTCAATTGCACCTATTGCCATAGCATCATTATTAGAAATTATAACTTCAATTTTATTTCCATTCGATAAGAATAATGCATCCATAGCATCTTTAGCTAAGTTTTCTTCCCAATTACAAACTCTCAAAGCAATTTCTTCTGTTTTAATTCCTGCATCATTGATTGATAAAACAGAATACTTAGTTCTTCCAATTGCCTCCAAGTTATTACGCGGTCCCATCAACATAACATATTGCATTATATTATCTCCATTTTTATCAATAATTGTTCTATCCTTATTCCATAAGCTGGAAAGAAGTTCACCTTGCAGTATTCCCGCTTCGGCTGGATTTGTTCCAACAAAATAAGCTTTACTATATGATTTTACAGTTTCCATATTTAGTGGTTCTATATTGAATAAACCTAAAGGTATATTTTTTTCTTTGACTCTATCTACAATTGTCCTCACTCCTGTTGGATCTACTAGATTCAGTAATATAATATCTGCATTTCCTGCATTAAGTATTGAATTAACATTTCTGTTTTGTAATGATTGATCATTCTTACAGTCATAAAAAGTAAATTCAATATTCCCTTGATTATTTTTCTGAATCTCTTCAAAACTTTGCTTAAGTAAGGCGGTATATGGATCCTCCAAAGTACGTAATAATACGCTTGCTCTTACTGGCCTTCCTTCCGTGGCTGTTAACTTGGTATTGGCAACTACTTTATTAGAATTTAATAATAAATTTATTATCATAACCATAATAGTGAATAATACCAATATCTTTTTAGAATTTCTCATTTTTATCCTCCGTTGATTTATCAAATAGCTCCCTACTCTTCCTAGCATCTCGATACTTAAGGTTCCTACGAAAATAAACCTATTTTCATAGTACTTTGCAAAGACTTTGCCTTCATGGTCAGTTTCTATACATAAAAAGCACATTAAATTTTATCTTTATTTCTTAAATCATTTATTTTATTATGTGTGTAATAAAGAACTTTATACTGGTATAAGGCATATTGAATATAATCTAACTATAGCTATAGATCCTGCTGATAAAAATTTATAAAAATAGAAGTATGCTTATACAAAAAATGAGGTAAATCGAAAAAGACTTACTTCTTTTTTTGTAATAAATATACTTCTACATTATCTATACATAATATATAATTTTATTTATTTTCTATATATAAATCAACATTATCACTAGTAACCTCAGCATGAGGAGTCCTAATATACTTTCCTTTCTCAAGTCCCTCTATGGAATTTACATTTCCATGAGAAGCTAATGTATATGCAAGATTGAAGATCGCATTTGCCTGTTTTTTCGAATCGTTTAAAATAGTTCCTATCATAGATCCATTTTTCACTGCCTCTAACGCTTTAGGAAGCCCATCAATTCCTACAACTAGTGGTTTTTTACCGCCTATATTAGCATCATTTATTGCATTTATTGCTCCAAGTGCCATTTCATCATTATTGCTAAATACAACTTCAATTTTATCTCCAAAATTTTTAATCCATTGTGACATCTTTGTTGTTGCCTGAGCACTTTGCCAATTTGCCGTATCATCAGCTAATTTCTCTAATTCAATTCCATTTTGAGTTATAGTTTTAATGCAGTATTCCGTTCTAATTAAAGAATCTTGGTGTCCCTGCTCTCCTTCAAGCATTACATACTGGATTTTGCCATCTCCATTTTTATCTACCATTTTATTGTCTTTTTTATAAGCATTTATAATGATATTTGCTTGCATCTCACCTGATTGTTGCGCATCTGCTCCAACGTAATAGAGCTTATTCCATCTTTCCATATCTTCCTCTACTGGTTCACGATTAAAGAAAACAATTGGAATATTAGCTGATTTTGCTTTATCAATGATCATAGATGCCGCTGTACGATCAACCATATTTACGCATATAACATCGTAATTCTGCGCAACAAATTTATCTACTTGATTACTTTGGTTAATTAGATTTCCTTTAGCATCTGCAACATTCACAATGATCTTATATTTACCTTGATTCTCCTTTTCTTTTGCTATATCCTCAATATTCTTTGAAATTTCTGATATGAATGCATCATCTTGTTTATATAAGGTTACACCTATTTTTATTTCCTTAATATCATTACTATAATTTGCCGATTTCACATTTGCACTACAAGATGACAATACATTAAAAATTGAGACTACTGTTAAAAGCCCTGATAATTTCTTAATTAATCTCACTACAATCCCTCCACCATATGATTCCATCAAGCACCACAATACATTTATACAAAAGTTCATCCTTGCATTTATGGTGCTTATCTAACAAATGGGAATAATAATCTTTGATTTTCTTCCGAATACATATTTTTTGTATTTATAACTGTTGAAGAGATAATGTTATTGGGCATATCTTTTTTATTAATCTTATATACTGCTGATTTTATACTTAGATATCCTACATTAAATTCATTTTGAATAGCTGTTGCACTAATAACCTTATCTTCTAAAAAAGAAAGAATTTTGCTTGTACTTCCTGTCCCATATATCTCTATTGATGCTTTTTCTTTGTTAATACCCATTACATCCTTTTTAGCTTGAGAAACATTTTCTAATAATCCTGCATCAAATGTAACCACAACATCAATATTATTGTTCTCTAACAAACTTTTAGCTTGATTATAATAAGTAGTCTGCTTATCTTCTGAAAAATCCCAAAATGTACATTTGTTATATGTTCGATTCATAACACTCATGAATCCATTATATCGTTCCTTTACACTGCTGCACTCTAAGTTGTTTTTGATTATTAAAATATTCTTGTTCATATCTCCGTTCTTTATTAATTCTTCCCCCAAGCTAGATCCAAGCTTATAGTTATCACAAGAAATACTAGGCTGAGCATGTTCTGATTTTATAGTAGAATCAAATAATATAATTGGTATCTTTTTTCTAGCATTTTCTATTGGTTCTGCCATTTTCTCGTAATCTGCAGGCGATATAATTATTGCATCTGCCTTATTTTTTATCTCTCGTTCTATAAGTTCTTTCTGTTCGTCAATACTATTATCTTCCGACAAAGTAACAAAACTTACATTAACATTCATTTCTGAAGCTGCCTGCTCTATCCCCTGTCTCATTATCATTAAGCTTTCACTGTTTCTTCCTCTAGTTATAATTGATATGTTGTATATCCTTATATCTTTTTCATGCCACAATGTATTATTTAAGAAAAGTAAGAAAGATAATATTAATAGCAAAAATAAAGTAATAAAAATTTGCTTCCTTTTTCTCTTCACTATTTATCTTCCTCCCTCTTTCTAATTTCATAAAAGTCCACACATGGCATATGAATACGAACTGTTGTCCCTTCATCTGGCTCGCTATAAATTTCGAGTCCATATCTCTTTCCAAAATATAGTTGTATTCTTTCATTAACATTCTTCAATCCTATACCAGAGCTCTTCTTTTCAATCTTGCTTTCACCTGTTAAAAGGCTATTTGCAACATCTTGAAGCATTCCAAGTCCGTTATCTACAACATCAATATATAACTCATTATCTTTTGCATATGCCTTTACTAAAATCTCACCATCTCCCCCCATAAATTCCATACCATGATAAATTGCGTTTTCAATTAACGGTTGAATAATTAATTTAATACTTCCATAATTAAGAACTTTCTCATCAACTTCAATATTATATGTGAATTTATTTTTATACCGTATATTTTGTATGGTCAAATAATTTCGTGCATGCTCAATTTCATCTCTCACTGTTATTATATTTTTGCCTTTACTTAAGCTTATTCTAAAAAGTTTTGCTAAAGCAGTTACCATAATTATTGCCCCATCATAATTTTCATTTTCTATCATCCATATGATTGAATCCAATGTGTTATATAAAAAATGGGGATTAATTTGTGCTTGAAGAGCATTAAGCTCACTTTTTCTTTTTGATTCTTGTTCAATCATTATGTTGTCCATAAGTGTATGCATTTGGTTGACCATAGAACGAATTGCTTTTCCTAAATGCTGAACTTCATATGATCCGCTTATCGAAACATCTACATCTTTTACTCCATTTTCCAATTTCTTCACACACTTTTCTAATAATCGTATTGGGTTAGCTATTCTTGAAGAGACAAACATATTAAGAAATACAAGTATAAAGATAGCGAAAGACATAATGAACACAGCAAATATACTCATTTGATAATAATCTGAAGTAATATCTAACATCGGTGTAATTCCGACAATTTTCCATCCAGTGTATCCAACAGTTTTAACTGTAACTAATCTTTTTTCTCCTCTGAAAGTTTCTATATGATTTCCATCATCATAAGCTGCTTCAATTTTATTATTTTCATCTATTAAATCTGAATAAATCAATTGCTGCCTAGGATGATAAATAATTTCGCCTTCTCTATCAACTAGATAAACATATCCTGACTTTCCTATATTTGCATTTTTACATATCTGCTCTATTCCACTAAAATTTATATCAACTAACAATACTCCAGATGTTGTTTTCTTATTATTAGTAAGTTCAATAGCCCTACTTAATGATACGACCCAACGATATTTATAATCTGGATCTACAAATAAATTTTGAACATGAGGTGTTGAAAAATGTAAATTTTCTTTCTTATCTATCGCTTTAGTAAACCAATCACTCACTCGTGGATCAATAGAGCTTTTTAATTGTTTTACAGGAGATGCCGCTATAACTTCCCCATCTTGCGAAAAGGCACATATGCTTATAAGTGAATCTTTATTTGTTTCATACAATAAGTCCATTTCTTTATCTATGGTATCTGTAGCCAAATCTTTCTTCTTAATTACATTGTAATAAGTGGTATCAGACACTTTCATCATATTCCTCAGATAAGAATCTAAATTCAAATTTACTTGATCTAACATAGATTTATTATGCTCAGATACCATTTCTTCAGTGGAAGTTATAAAACGAAAATATAAAGCCCCTCCAACAGTAACCATTCCTATAACTGCTATTACGGTAAAAGAAATTGATATTATATGTTGTATACTTCCGCTGTTAACGTAATTTATTGTCTTCTGTATTTTTCTCTTAAACAAATTAAGCATAGTAAATCAACTCAATTCTTTCTATACTTTGATGGAGATACTCCAAACTGTTTCTTAAAAACATAACTAAAATAATTAGCTTCTGGATATCCAACTTTTTCCGCTATCATGTATGTCTTATCATCTGTTGTATTCAAAAGTTTAACGGCTTCTTCTAAACGTGTTGCTGTGAGATAATTTACGAAGCTTGTTCCTGTTTCCTTCTTAAACATTGTAGAAAAATATGTTGGACTAACATGCAATTTAGAACATAATTTTTCTACTGAAACATCATAATCACTGTAATTTTCTTTTATATATTGTTTTGCTTTTTCAATAAGCATCATAGATGAATTGATTCGCTCTCTTTTAATATAACTATTTATCCTAATAGCTTTTTCTATAATCCATTTTTTGACTTCATGAATAGAATTAAAGGATTCTAAATAACTGTATGCATTAAAATTTTCACCAAAAATTTCTTCTATATCAAATGCATATGTTTGAACAAGTTTTAAAAGTGACGTCATAATTTCCATAAGATAAATTCTATATTGATTAAAAGGCAATAATAAATCCTCTGTTTTCTTAAACAAACTATCAATTGCCTCTGAAATTTCATCCTCTGAAGAAATTTTTATTGCATTTAACATCGATCGTTCTTCTTTCTCATCAAGTTGTAGCTGGATTGAATTATCTGGCTCTACATCATCAATATAAATAGCCTTTCCAGCTCCTAATATAAATCTATAATCTAATGCATTTTGTGCAGTTCTATATGAAAAACGTATTTGCGAAGGATTACTATAAACATACCCTATTCCTGCAGATATTGTTAAACTCATAATTCTCTTATAAACCTTACAAACCTCATTTATACCTTTTATAAATAATAATATATCTTCCTTTTTTTCAAAGTTACCCATAACTATTACCATACCAGAATAAATAAAACTAATAAATTTACAATACTTACCCACATTTTCATCTACAATTTTCTTAATAGAAATTGGTGTAAGTGCTGATTCCTTTTGCCCCGAAAAACTATTTAAGTTTTCTTCAAAGGATAGTGTTCCATCTGCCTGAATAATCCCTACTGTTAAATGCTTATACTTGAATTCTATTCCCAGCTCCTCCATTTGTTCATGCCATTGTTCTTCATTTATCCTGCCTTCAATTGCACCAACTAAAAATTGTTCTCTAATTACTGGTAGACTTTTAATATAATGCTTATAAAGTGTTTCTAAATTTCGTTTTTCGTTATATTCACGATCGAGCTGTTCTTTTAGCCTCACTAAAACTTCTATGAGTTCTGCTGAGTTAATCGGTTTCAAAACATATTCAACTACATTTATCTTTATTGCCTTATGAGCATACTCAAAATCATCACATCCTGAAAATACAATAATTTTTGTAGATGGCATTAATTCTACCAACTTCTTTCCTAGTTCCAACCCATCCATAAATGGCATTTTAATATCTGTCATTATAACATCTGGCTGTAGTTTTTCTGCTTTTTCCAAGGCATCTTGTCCATTCTCAGCATCACCAACAACTATAAATCCATTGGCTTCCCAATCAATCTTTTTTATGATTCCAAGGCGTATTTCTTCTTCATCGTCTACAATCATAATTCTATATGAATTCATTTAACTACCTCCGATAGATGAATTATTTAATAAGGCACATGAAAATAAATAACAATTAGAACTGCCATGAATATTTTTTATTAGCCAAGGAGACAAATTACTCTCATATCAGGTCTATTAGGGCACTTTGGCAATAAATTATGATTAAAAAATACTGACAGATAGATTTGTTATTTTTTGATTATGCCTAAATACTATTATACATTATGTATTAAATTATTACTAGCACGAGTGCTAAGGCTTACCAATTTGATTATTATTTAGAAAATAAATAAAATACAGGCAAATCTCTAGCTAAAAAACTAATGATTTGCCTGCATTTTATTTATTTAATAATTATTTTCTTCTGTATTTTGCCATATCTATTGCAACTGCAACTGCTATGATAATACCTTTTATAACTTGTTGCCACATAGGACTTACCGCTATAAATTGTAATCCATATTGGATAACAGTAAAGATTAGAACACCACTTACTATTCCACCAACTTTACCAACGCCACCATTTAATGAAACACCACCTACAACGCAGGCTGCGATTGCATCAAGCTCATAACCATTACCATAGTTATTTGTTGCACCAGCTGTTCTAGCTGCTTCAAGTACACCACCAACACCATATAAAAGTGATGCGAAGATGAATATACCCATAATAGTTGCAAATACATTTACTCCAGAAACTACTGCTGCTTCACGGTTACCACCAATAGCATATACATTCTTACCGAATACAGTTTTATTTAAAATAAACCAAACTAGAATTATAAATACTACAGCAATTGGAACTAGAATTGATATTCCTGGGAAACTTCCAATTTGAAATAATTTTGTTTGTCCAAGATCTATAAAGTCTTGACGAATACCACCAATAGGTTGTGATTTGTTTGGAGGTAAATCAAAGTATAGAGAAGTTACACCATATACTATAACTTGAGACGCCAATGTTGCAATAAATGGATGCATATCATATTTTGCAACCAAGAAACCATTAAGAACTCCAAATATAGCACATCCAACTACTGCTAACAGTATTGGAATGATAACTGCTAACTGTGGCATATTAGGGAAGAATCTATTTGCATAATCAGGGTTTTGCAACATTGAAGTTGATATTACAGCTGCAAGACCTACCATACGTCCTGCTGATAAATCAGTACCAGCAATTAATAATGTAAAACATATTCCTAAAGCAACAATCATTTTTGTTGATGATTGTGTCAAAATATCTAAAAATACAGCATATTGCATAAAACGTGGTTGAATTATCATAATTACAACTACTAGTAATAATAATGCTATAATAATCGCATTATCTGTAAAGAAATGTTTTACAGTCTTTGATGAAAAAATAACATCCATGTCTGCATTCTTCTTATCCAAAAACTGTTTTGCGCCATAAACAAGTAATGCTATACCAACTCCACCTACATAAATTGGTAAATCATAAAATACACTTGGATCTAAAATAAAATTAAAAACAATTCCTAAAGCCACCAAAAAAGCACCAATACCTAAAAATATTTTTCCAAAGCCTTTTCGTGAAACTATCTTCTCTCCACTCATATTACATACCTCACTTTCTTTCTCTCCTACCAAAATCATTTGTTATAAAATTTCATTTATCCAATACCTAGCATCCGTAATATTTTCACCTCTTTATAAGTAGGATAAAATAACGACTGCACACTTAAGGACATAAGTTCAACTAAAATTCAGCTATGGATTAACCCTACCTGAATTAAGTCCCACTTGATAAAGGAGATATTTCTTATTGCATAAATTTTGTAGCAAGATTCATAACTTTTACTGAATCTGCTTCACTTTGATCTAAAATTCCAGTAACCTTACCTTCACACATAACCATAACTCTATCTGACATACCAAGCAATTCTGGCATTTCAGAAGAAATCATAATAATTGACTTGCCCTTCTTAACCAATTCATGCATGATCGAATAGATTTCATACTTAGCTCCAACATCAATACCTCTTGTAGGCTCATCCAATATAAGAATATCTGGATTTGTAAGAAGCCAACGTGCAATTAAAACTTTTTGTTGATTTCCACCTGAAAGATTTTGAATCAATTGTTCCATGCTTGGTGTTTTAGTTCTAAGTTCTTGATTTGACTGCTTTGCAGCTTTATATCTCTTTGCTTCTTGCAAAACTCCTGCTTTAGCATATTCTTTTTGACTTGCAATTACAGTATTATCTAGTACTGAAAGAATACCAAATATACCAGTAGCACGTCTTTCTTCTGTTAACAGTGCAAAACCATACTCTTTTGCATCTTTAGGGATTTTTATTTTTATAATCTTCCCATCCTTTTCTACAGTACCAGAGGCTACTTCACGAAGTCCAAATAAAGCTTCGACTAATTCTGTACGTTGTGCCCCAACAAGACCACCTATTCCTAGTATTTCACCCTTATGTAAATCAAAGCTTACATTTTGGAATGATTTTTTAATTGGAGAACAAAGATTTTCTACCCTTAATACAACATCTTTACTTGGTGTATATTCTCTTGGTGGAAATCTATTAGTCATATCACGACCAACCATACGATTTATAATTAAGTCTGTTGTAAGATCCTTAGCATCCCAAGTTCCTACATACTGACCATCTCTCATAATTGTTACTTCATCTGATATCTTAAGAATTTCCTCCATCTTATGGGATATGTATATAATTGCACAGCCCTTATTTTGAAGTTGTTTTATTATCTTAAATAAATGCTTAGTTTCATTTTCTGTTAATGATGAAGTCGGTTCATCCATAATAATAATTTTAGAATTATAGCTAACAGCCTTTGCTATTTCAACTAATTGAAGATTAGATGGTGAAAGTGTTCCCGCTAATGCTTCAGGATTTATATCTAACTCAATTTCTTCAAATAATTCCTTTGTTTTCTTAATCATAGTTTTCTTATCAACAGCAATTCCTTTCATTGGAAATCTGCCAAGCCAAATGTTTTCCATAACTGGACGGAAACGAATTGGGTGCAATTCTTGATGTATCATTGATACACCTAAATCCAATGCTTGTTTTGAAGTATTTATCTCCATTTTCTTTCCATCTAATATGATCTCTCCACCATCTTCATGATAAATACCAAATAGACATTTCATTAGGGTTGATTTTCCAGCACCATTTTCTCCCATTAATGCATGGACACTTCCCTTGCGAACCCTCAATGTTACACCATCTAATGCTTTTACTCCTGGAAATACCTTTGTTATGTTATTCATCTCCAGTACATATTCACCCATACAAGCATCCTCCTTTTCTAAATAATAATTCAGGGATGGGGATTTTTTATAATCTCGCATCCCTGACAATTTCTATGTCAGATATATCTTATTTTAAATAATCCTTGTAGTTATCTTGAGTAACTTTTACATAGTCAATCCATACATATTTTCCATCAGTTACATCAAATCCAACATTTTCTTTATTAATTTCTTTACCTTGAGCAGCTGCTAAAGCTATATTAACTGTAGCCTTACCTTGGTTTTGTGCATCATTTAGAACTGTTCCAAGAAGTGATCCTTCTTTCATAGCTTGTAATGCTGGTGCTGTTGCATCAACTCCAACTACTGGAATATATTTAGATGCATCACCTTTGTTATATCCTTCAGCTTTTAATGCTTCTACTGCACCAAGAGCCATATCATCATTGTTACAAAGAACTGCTTCTATCTTATCAACGCCTTGACCTGTCATAAATGCTTTCATAAGGTCAGTAGCTTTTGCCTTGTCCCACATTGCTGTATCAGCAGCAAGTTTTTGAGTTTTTAATCCTGCAGCTTCAATAGCTTTTATAGAATATTCTGTACGAAGAGTAGCATCTTGATGTCCTGGTTCTCCTTGAAGCATTACGTATTGTACCACTCCATCATGATTTTTGTCTGCTTCTGGATGTGCTTTGAAGTAGTCAGCTATAAGTTGACCTGATAAAGTTCCTGATTGTTCTGCATGTGCACCTACATACCAAACCTTATCATAGCTATCCATATCTGCTTTTTCTGGCTCACGATTTAAAAATACGATTGGAAGTTTCTTAGCTTTTGCTTTTTCAATGATAGGACCTGCTGCAGTTCTATCAACTGGATTTATTGCTAAAGCGTTTACACCTTTTGTAATAAATGTATCAACTTGCTCATTTTGAGTAGGTTGTTTATTTTGTGAATCCACTAGTTCAATAGTTGATCCTTTTTCCTTAGCTTCACCTTCCATAGCAGTACGAACTCCTGTCATGAAAGTATCATCAAATTTATATATTGCAGAACCAATTAAAGTATTTGAAGATTTAGTACTTGTTTGTGCATCCCCTCCAGAACTTGCACTCTTATTTGCTCCACATCCTGCCATTGTTGCAACTATAGCTGCTGACATTACAATTGTTAATAGACTCTTAAACCTTTTCATTTTTACCCCTCCATATTCTTATCTAAATCCTAAAACAAAGACTCAAATCTGTTCTTCGTTTACATTACTAATTATAGGGATTTTATCAATTAGTCTCCATACGAAATTCTTCACTTTTTTATCGAATTTCTTAGATGTTATAGATAAACTAGCTATAATCTATACTTATGCGTATACCACACCGAAATGAATAATATACTTTTATTCCAGTTTCTAGGCAATTCTGATGGGTGATTCTAAGGCTATAAAGTTGCACCCAAAGTGCTAGCCTCAAAGACAAGCGCTCACAGAGAAAGTTCGAAGAACGAAATATAAAATGCTCATAGAGAAAGTTCTGCTTACCAAATGTAAAATTTGGAGCATCACTTTTCGATTCTCACTTTTTGAACTAGCACATTTGGAACAACTTATAGCCAAAGAATCACATCCATCAAAATTACCAACGAAACATTCCACAAAAGTATATCACTCATTTCTGTTTGGAATATATTTCATATCCTATATAATTTATGATTGTGTTATCTATAAACAACATATAACTTATACTTATGGGATAACTTACCTAAATCATAAATATTTTGATTCCGAAAAACTATGAAAATATAAAAAGAGGATATAAATTCAAAACTTATATCCTCCATAAATTATATGTATAATTATATTTCTATTGATGAAATTGACTTAAAGATAAAATCATTATTTCTTGCATCTTGATACCTAAATTTTAAACTTTTGTACCATTTCATTAAGTCTTTGGGCGAGCTCTGCCTGACTATGTGCTGTTAGCGCAACTTGCTCTATAGCTTTAGTTGCCTCATCCATGCTTTCTTTGATTGTAGTTACTTCTTCACTAGACTTTTGAGTAGTTTGTGCCATATCTTGTACAACTTCACTAACCTGACCTACAGTAGCTGTTATCTCTTCTGACATAGCTGCAATTTCCTCTGACATCATGCTGACGAAATTTGAATCATTATAATATTGGTCACCGGTTTCCATATAAGCATTAAATTGTCTATGTACTTCAGTATTAATAAATGAAAGTATGTCATTGCCAGTATCGATACTATTTTTAAAAGCATCACGTACTCTATTTATTGTTTCCTGTATAGACGTTACAGCTTGTGATGACTGTTCAGCAAGTGTTCTTACTTCTTCGGCAACAACTGCAAAGCCTTTACCTTGTTCTCCTGCTCTTGCAGCCTCTATAGCTGCATTTAAAGCTAATAGATTTGTTTGTTCAGCTATACTTCCTATTGTATCTGCCATAACTTTTATATTATCTACTACTTTTCCATCTTCAATAACTTCTAACATTTTGTTCTCTTTTTCTGCATATAGATTTCTTGTTTCTTCTATAGCCTTTTTACCGCTATTCTTTACCTCTGTTGCTTTCTCTTTGGATTTACTTGAACTACTGCTTCCCTCCATTGCCTTTCCTGAAAGTTCATTAACACTTGAATCCACTTCTTCTACCGATGCACTTATTTCCTCGGCTGCCGCACTAGATTCTTGCATACCATCAGAAATGTTTGCTATAGCATCATCAATACTTCTAGCTCTCAAAGATAATTCTTCAGCTGTAGCAGATAGTTCCTCACTCGACGCACTTATATCTTGAGAATTCTCCATAATCTCTTTAACTAATATGTTCACATTTTTTTGCGCCTTATTTAAAGCAATACCAGTTTGTCCAAATTCATCTTTTCTAGTAATGGCAATTGGAGTTGAAAAATCATACATTGCTAATCTCTCTGCATAATCTCTTATCTTCCTTAAAGGCTTATTTATATGACTTGACATAAATATTCCAAGTAAAACAGCAATTATAAAACCTACAATACTCATCAAAATCATAATTATGTTTGTTCGCGCAGATGATAAATTGATATTATCACTTGCTACTTTTGCTGCCGTTAAATTTATTTCTATAACTTTATCAAGGCTAGCGAGCATTTCATCTTCTATGGGTAAAAAAATCATGTACTGTTTCGTCACTTCATTTGAATCGTTTAGATCTGCTGCATCTATTATCCTGTTTCTTGCATCTCTATATTTTGTTACATTCTCAGTAAACTTCGTCCAATTTTCTTTTTCCTCTGCAGTAGCGATTAATTTCTCATATTTAGCTATATATTCGTTATCTTCAGTTACCATATCGGTAATGTTCTTTTTTGCTTTATCAGTTTCTTTTTTATTTTGATCATACATTATAACTGAAACTTCGCTCTTTATTTGCGACATATTTGATTTTATTGACAAGATTTCATTAACACTCTGTAAATTTACGCTATACATTGTTTCTGCATTTTTATTTACTCTTTTTACTTCTATTCCACCAATTGTGCCTACAACTGCAATTAATATAGCCACTAATAAAAATGCTGATATTAACTTAGCTCTTACTTGGTTTAATAAATTCATATTAAAATTTCCTCCTACTGTTAAAATGCTATTGCATATTATTTTTTCTATTACTATCCAATAAAGTTTTCATACCATCTTCTGTAAGCGGTTTGCTAAAATAGAAACCTTGAATTATCTTACATCCTAAGTCAGTAAGCACTTCTATCTGCTCTCTTGTTTCAACTCCCTCAACTATTACCTTGTATTTCAAGTCCTTTGATAAGTTAACTATGTTCTTTATTAATACCATGTTCTTATAATTTTCTACATGATCTACAAATGTTTTATCAATCTTTAATGTACTTACTGAAATATTAATTAAATAGCTTAAAGAAGAGTATCCCGTCCCAAAGTCATCTATTGCAATATTTATTCCCATCCCTTTAAGTTCATTTAATACTTCTATATTTTTTTCTGATATATCTAATAAAGTACTCTCTGTTATTTCTATCTCTAAAAAGTTTGGAGAAATATTATACTTATTACAGCATTTTAACAACTTATCCTTAAAATCTTTTTCCTTGATTTGAATTGGTGATATATTAACTGCAATATTATTAAACTTGTATCCCATACGCTTCCACAAACTCGCTTGCTCTATAGATTTCTCCATCACCCAATCGCCAATTTGAACTATATCTCCGTTTTCTTCAGCAATCGGAATAAATTCTGCTGGTGAAACATTTCCAAGCTTATCATTATTCCATCTTAATAAAGCTTCAATTCCAACAATCTCATTATTAGACAAATCAATTTGTGGCTGATAATTAATATTTAGCTCATGCTTATTAATAGCATTCTTTAATTCCCTTCTAATCAATACGTCCCTATAATATGTCTCAAATATTTCGTTATTAAAGATTGTATAATTGTTTTTTCCAGTTTTCTTAGACTTGTACATAGCTAAATTACAAAACTCTAACAACTCATCAGAATTTATGCTATCATCCGGGAAAGTAGATATTCCCATGCTTATACTTACAGAAATATCTAATTCAGCATCTGTTATCTTAAAGGGTACTGATAAGTTTTTATAAATTTTATTGCAAATTTCCTCTATTTCACTTATAAATTTAAATTCATAGATTAAAATTGCAAATTCGTCACCATTTAATCTAAATAATTTACCTTTTCCTTGAATGCATCTACTTACCCTTTCAGAAAAACATTTTAATATGAAATCACCAAAAGAATAGCCCCAATTATAATTTATAATTTTGTAGTCATCGATATCAATATAAATAATCGCACCCTTTCTACAATTAACTTTTGATATCTCTAAACTCCTATTAAGCTTTTCAAAAAAATAAGTACTATTTGGTAGCCCAGTAAGAATATCATACCTTGAGAATTCTTCATTAGGCTTACTTTTTTTTCTCCTATGTATATCCTTGTTTAATTTTCCTCTTGTGGTATTTACCATTTTTATCTTAAGTTTAAGTTCTTTTTTGGGCATATTAATTTTATTCATAATAACTTCCTTTTTTAAATTAGTACAACTCAACACGTGTAAAACCTCTCCACCTCACTCCTATTATTTAATAATAAAATATGACATCTTCAATGATAATTTTTGCGTAATTATTCTACAAACTTTTAAACTTTGACTTTTTAAAAAATTAAATATATCATTTATTTGAACATAATAAATATTTTGTCCAATTTTATTATATTATAAGTTGTAGTATATGTAAATATTGTATAAAAAAGCTTAAAAAATGTACAAATATAGGTTAAATTGTATTCTTATGACACATTAATATGCAATATTTGTATATTTGCAGAGCTATAAATACATTATTACATAAAATAATAGGACAAAATATTTATTATGTATCATTACTTCTAGAGGAGAGTGCATATGAGGGCATCTAATGAAACTGAAATTAAATATTTAACGCAAAAAGAAGTATTATCACTATTTAATGCAATTGAAAATTCTGGAAAGCTGCATTCAACACGTGATTTAGCAATATTTAGATTAGCTTATAGATGCGGTCTTAGAGCTTCCGAAATATCAATGTTAAAATTGGAAAATTATAATATTAATAAAGGAGAAATATATTGTAAAAGATTAAAGGGTAGTAAGAATAATACTCTGCGGCTAGATGAGAAAACTAAAAGCGTTTTAGACAAATACATTACTGAAAATGAAATTACATCTGAATCTCAAACTATATTTACAAGTCAAAAGAATAAGCCAATTTCAAGGCAAACCCTAGACCACCTAACGAAGCAATATTTCTCAATGGCAAGTATTCAAGATAAGTCAAAGCACCATTTTCATACCATTAAACATACTACAGCAGTTCACCTTGCTGAATGTGATATGGATATAAAAGAGCTTCAATGGTGGCTTGGACACAAATCTGTTACCAATACAGAAATATATTTTCAATTTACTACAAAACAACAAGAAAAGATGTATGAAAAACTAGAGGGAAAAAGTGAAATGGTATAAAATTTACTTAATTAATTAAAAAAGACTTACTTTAGCTGCTAAATAACTAAAATAAGTCTTTTATTTTTCATCACATATCTTCTTTAGATTTTAAACTTTTGTATCATTTCATTGAGTTTTTGCGCAAGCCCTGCTTGGTTTTGTGCTGTTAAAGCAACTTGCTCTATGGCTTTTGAAGTCTCATCTACACTTTCTTTTATCGTAGCTACTTGATCGTTTGATTCCTGCGCTGTCGATGCCATCTCTTGTACTAACTTATTAACTTTCCCTACAGTGATTGTAATTTCTTCTGACATGTTTGCAATATTCTCTGACATTTTACTTACAAATTCAGAATCGCTATAATATATATTTCCTGTATTTCCATAGGCATTAAACTGTTCATGCACCTCTGTATTTATAAATTTCAATATATCATTTCCAGTGTTAATGCTGTTATTAAATGCATCCTGAACTTTAATTATAGTATTTTTGATAGCTGTTACAGCCTCTGATGATTGTTCTGCAAGCTTTCTTACTTCATCTGCTACAACTGCAAATCCTTTACCTTGCTCCCCTGCCCTTGCTGCTTCTATTGCTGCATTCAGTGCTAATAAATTTGTTTGTTCAGATATACGTCCAATTGTATCAGCCATAATTTTAATATTATCAACTATCTTTCCATTTTCAATAACAATTAACATGTTCTTTTGTTTTTCCTTTGATAATTTCTCCATTTCATCTATAGACTTTTTACTATTGTTTTTGACTTCTATAGCTCTCTCTTTGGATCTATTAGCATTCTGGCTTCCTTCCATAGCTTTTTTAGATAAATCATTTATATTTGAGTTTACTTCATCTACTGTCGTACTTATAATTCCTGCCTCCTCACAAGATTCCTCCATCCCTAGTGAAATAGTACTTACAGCTTCATCTATACTCGCAGCTTTTGATGAAAGCTCCTCAGCTGTTGCAGAAAGTTCTTCACTAGATGTACTTATATCTTGAGAATTTTGAATAATATCTCTAATTAGTTTATTCACATTTTCTTGTGCTTTATTTAATGCACTTCCTGTTTGTCCAAGTTCGTCCTTTCTTTTAATTGAAATTGGAGTCGAAAAATCATATAACGCTAATCTCTCTGCAAATCCTTTGATTTTTTTTAATGGTATATTTATAGCCTTTGATATTAGTGCCCCAAATATAATTGCTACCACTAATCCAAAGATAGTAAGTGTAATCATAATTTTATTAGAATTAATATAAGTAGATGATATATCCTCATTAGCTGATTTTGCATCAGATATATTTATATCTATAACTTTATCCAGGCTATACATCATTTTTGTCTGTAGAGGAACCATTTCTAAATACCTCTTTTTTGCTTCTTCTAAATCTTCTGATTTTACAGCATTCACTACCTTGTCTCTAACCTGATTATATTCCTTCGCATTATCATTAAATTCCTTCCAAGATTTTGTTTCACTACTTGTCATTTGTGATTTTTCATAATCATTTATATATTTATCATTCTCATTAAGTGCAGTAATAACATTTTTTTGTGCTTCCTCTACCTTATATTTATCTTTTTCATACATCATGATTAATATGTTACTTTTAATTTCTGTCATATTTGATTTTATAGATAGGATCTCATTGACATGATTAAAATTTCTATTGTACATTCCTGATGCTTTATTATTTACATTTTTCAAAGACAATGCTCCTATTATTCCTACTACGCCAATTAAAATTGCTACCGTCAAAAATGATAAGGTTAATTTAAATTTTATAGGCAGGCTTCTTCTCAAAAACATAACTTTTCCCCTCTCTAAATTTATAATCTCGACCATTTATTACCCTTTTTGCAATAGAAAACGTTTTACTAAGATGTTGAAATTAACATATATTGCTAATTATTATGATAATATTTTTAATTTATATAATCAACTAAAAAATCTACTCTTATATCGAAATGTTGAGTATTTGCTAATCATTTTTAACTATAAACTTAATTATAGAAAAAATAATAAAGCTATACACAAGTCTACTTTAACTATGCATATAGCTCTATTAATTAATTTAATCTATTTAAAATCTAAAATCACGTTTTCCTTCATGTAAGTTTTCAAGATTTTCTAATACTATCTTTTTAACTTTTTCATTTGGAATTCTTGGAATTTCATTTTTAATTACTTCTTCACCTTTTCTTCGTGTATCTTCAGACGCATAATCCTCTAGATATTCCTTTAGCGTCATAAGTGCATTAGGCTGACAGCAGTTTGCTATTTGTCCTGATTTAACAAGACTCATAAATCTATCCCCAGTTCTTCCTTCTCTATAACAAGCAGTACAGAAGCTTGGAATATGACCCTTTTCTAACAGCCAATTTACTATTTCATCTAAAGTTCTAGTATCATTTACATCAAATTGAGCTGAATTTTCTTCTTCCTTCTCTTTTTCAACATATCCACCAACGCTTGTAGATGATCCTCCACTTATTTGAGAAACTCCAAGTTCAAGTACTTTTTCTCTTGTTTTTTGAGATTCTCTTGTTGAAACAATAAGACCTGTATATGGAACTGTAATTCTAAGTACTGCAACTATTTTAGCAAATATCTCATCTGAAATTGCATTAGTAAATTCATCTGGATTTATATCATCAGCTGGTCTTATTCTTGGTACACTTATTGTATGCGGTCCAACTCCCATAGCTGCTTCTAAGTGCTCTGCATGCATAAGAAGTCCAACGAAATCATATCTATACATATTTAATCCATATAGTACACCTAGTCCGACATCATCAATTCCACCTTCCATAGCTCTATCCATAGCTTCTGTATGGTAAGCATAATCATGCTTTGGTCCTGTTGGGTGAAGCTCTTCATATGTCTTTTTGTGATATGTTTCTTGGAATAAGATATATGTTCCAATTCCCGCTTCCTTTAACCTTCTATAATTTTCAACAGTTGTAGCTGCAATATTTACGTTAGCTCTTCTAATTGCGCCATTTTTGTGTTTTATACTATAAATTGTTTTTATGCTTTCAAGTACATATTCAATTGGATTATTTACAGGATCTTCTCCTGTTTCTAATGCAAGTCTTTTATGCCCCATATCTTGTAATGCAATTACTTCTTTTTCAATCTCCTCTTGAGTAAGCTTCTTTCTTGTTATATGTTTATTCTTGTGATGATATGGACAATAAGTACATCCATTTACACAATAATTAGAGAGATATAATGGCGCAAACATTACTATTCTATTACCATAAAATCTTTGCTTGATTTCTTTTGCAAGTTTATACATTTTTTCATTTTCATCTTCTAATTCACATTCAAGTAAAACTGCTGCTTCTCTATGTGAAATTCCTTTACACTCTTTAGCCTTTTCTAGAATTTCATTAATTAATTGTCTATTGTTCTTATTTTTCTTAGCATACTCTAGAGTTTCTAATATTTCTTCGTTATCAATAAATTCTGTTGCTATCTTTGATTTAACATTATACATTACTCTACTCTTCTTTCTATAATTGGATTTTTAAATTTTAAATTTAATTCGTTCTGATTAATGCTTTTTTCATCCAATTTTGGCAAAGGCTAAAATATTAATTAAAGCTAACCTATTTATTACTATATTTAATATTTATTTAGCAGTTTTAGAATACATTGTTTTTACATTTATTCCTTCGATCATACCAAGTTTTCCTGATAATGAACTTATTATATCATTGGTAGCATCTATTACGACGCTTATTATACCTATATTCTTTTCTCTATAAGGTATGCCCATTCTCCCAACCATATATTGCGAATATTCATGCAAAATATTATTAAGTTTATCTGTTGAATTCATATCCTCCACTATAATTCCTATCAATGCGATTCTTGTATCCATATTCTTTATTCCTTTCAAGAAGAAAATATTTTTAAATTCACCGTATTAATCAGCAATTATCTATTTTCAATTGCAATAAAAAATCCCAGTGCCACAAAAAGGCGCAGGGATAGCGTACATATCTCTATCTATAATACCGCCTTGTCATTTGGGACGAACCCTCATGTGTTTCAGAACGATCATGTGTTAAGAGTCTTTCTTCTTGGAATTCCCCCTTAAAGTCAGACTACATTTATATTTTATCATAAAAGCATATTTTAGCAATACTCATCATTTCTATAAAAAATTAAATTATCATGTTTAACTCTTTTTTTTAACTATCTCTTTCCAGTAAACCATGTAAATACTATTTTCACCACCTTATCTCGAGAATTCTTCCACTATAATTATGTTTATTTCTAATGATTAAAATATTCTTAATTTTATTTATATTCCAGCTTAAATCTACGTCTTCAGGATACCCAATTTTTACAGATATATTTTCTCCATTAAATTTTTCCAATGGAATCTCTATAATATTATTTTCACTTTGCATCCTCCATAAAGCAAGATAACATACTCTACTACATAACAGTCCATATGCTATCCATTCATCGTCCAGAGATGGCATTTTTATTGGCCAAAATGGTATTCCATTTGGTATATCATGTCTAATACTTTTATAATACTTAATTCCATCTTGAATATATTTAAAAGATTCATTATTTATTTCTGCTAAATGCCCACTCTGATGAATTCTACATAACATAGAATTTACCATGTTACATATTACTTCTTCTTTATCCCCATCTCGCAATGGATAAGACCAAACTGCACATTGTTCTGGAGTAACTAAAGATGGTACCGCTGCTGCAATTGCTGCATTTTTTCTATAATCTGTTTGGTCACTGCTTGATTGTATACTATGTCTTTGCAATAAGGCATAATCCATTCTAAGTCCACCACTACCACAATTCTCAATAACTAAGTCAGGATATCTTTTAAATATTTCGTCTAACCAAGCTAAATATGCTCTATTATGACCTAATAGTCCTTCACCGGCACTATCAGCTTTGTTATCAGTACCAATCCCCATATTAATATTATAATCCATCTTTATATATCCAACACCATACTCTTCTGCAACTCTCTTTATAATTCCAGTTGCAAACTTTCTAACTTCTGGATTTCTATAATCTAATTGATATCTTGAATGATCCTTTATTCTCTTTCCATGCCTCATAAAGAACCAATCATCAGGTAATTTGTCTGCTAATGAACAATTTATCCCCATTACCTCAAGTTCAAGCCAAAGCCCTGGAATCATTCCTTTCTCTCTTATATAGTCTAGAGGTTCTTTAATACCATTTCTAAATCTCTCTTTAGATGGCAGCCATTCTCCAACACCATCCCACCAAGGTCCATCACTATACCATCCACAATCTATGCAAAAATACTCACAACCAGCTAGTGATGCAGTATTAATAAGAGGAATTAGTTTTTCTGTAGTAGGATCACCAGATAAACAATTCATATAATCATTAAAAATAACTGGTAATTTTCTATTATCATCATTTTCTCTTCTTATTCTACGCCTATATTTAGTCATAACTTCTATTCCTGCCTGCAATCCTCCACTTATGCTTGTAACTGCGACTTGTACTGTTTCAAAGCTTTCATTAGGTTTTAGTTCTTTCCAGAAATGATTTTCTGCTTCTGAAGGCCCGCTCAATTTTAAATACAACATATTCATTATGTCACTGATTTCCCAATTCCATGAACCATTATGCTCTATTTGCCACATGTAACCATTACTTATTTCTGTATTTTCTATAAATCCTAGAGGCGCATACTGACAGGTTGACCAATTTCCTGTATTAGAAACTAACAATCTATTTGTTGATTCGTCTTCCACATGGAATATTCCAACATCTTTTAATGAATATTTCTCCCACATACCTTCACCACACCACTCATTATGAGGAATATATATCTTCATTTTATCTTCTCTGTCTAATACTCCGCCTCTATCAATACCAGTTAAAGCAAATGAAGTTATATACTCTATTCCAACACTTCTTTCACCTTTATTTTCTAAAATGCTCCATGTTCTAACGATTTGTAAATCATTATAAAATTGAAATATTACTTTTGCTTCAATTTTTGTAATCTTGTCAACTAAGTTAATAGTAATTCTTCTTCCTTCTTTTAGAATTTCATCATTATGACTCTCATAAATCATCCTATGTCCGGGCAGAGTTCCTGTATGTTTTACTCCTCTATGATTTAATTGATTTTCTCCTGTAAATTGCAATTCTAATAATCTACATTTTTCTTTTTCATCTTCACTTAATTTATTAAACTGTTCAAAAGGAAGATATGAAAAATGTAGCAATCTTATATCTCTATCTTTAGTTAATTCTAATACAATATTTAAATTATTCTCATTAATTTTTATATATTTACTCATCTATCTTTCCCCATTTCCTAAACATGCTCCCTAAAAAACACAATGGAGTAATTAATCAGAGATGCTTATTTCCTTATCTAGTTTTTAGATCCTTCATACTCTACATATAATTATCATTCGCATTCCATCCTGTTATTGTGTATAAATTACTATATAAATAAGCAGTAGATAAAAAATCACGATTAACTTGCATATCTACTGCTTCTAAACTAATTATTTATTTCATTCAAATGATATATTGCTGAAGTGAAATCTCCACCATGTTCGCAAAAATCTTCTGATCTTACTGGAATTCCAGCAAACATTAATTCGTCTCCAAAAAAAGATTCTTCTTTATTATTATTTATATAATATTTTTTATTTTCATCTAATCCTTGTAACTTTATCCTCTTAAAACCTTCATTAGCTGTGTTAAGTATTTTATAATAACCAACTATTGCTTCGGATTTATCTTCTGAGACAACCATCCAAGAATTTAATTTATTTTCAAAAGGACTTATAAGCCTATAAAAAGTTCCCTTTTGTATTAATTCTCTATTTTCTTTCATAAATTTAACTTGTTTCTTCACAATCGTTCTTTCTTCTTCGGATAAATGATTTAAATCTAACTCATATCCAAAAGCTCCAAAATAAGCTACATTTGCTCTAGTTTCTAGTGGCGTTATTCTAAAAACTTGTTGGTTCGGAACTTCAGATACATGAGCCCCCATGCAGCTTATTGGGTAAACATATGAAGTTCCATATTGTATTTTCATACGTTCAACTGCATCGGTATTATCACTTGTCCATCCTTGTGGTGCATAATAAAGTATCCCCGGATCAAATCTTGCACCACCACTCGAACATGATTCAAATAAAATGTGTGGAAATTCAGATGTTAATCTTTCATATAATGCATACACTCCTAAAATGTATTCATGCATTACCTTTCCTTGATTTTCCGCAATTGCAGATACACTATAACATTCAGTCATATATCTATTCATATCCCACTTTACATATGATATTGATGCCTCTCTGAATACCTTTGACATTGCATTATAAATATAATCTACAACTTCTTTTCTAGAAAAATCTAATGTATACTGATTTCTACAATGGGATGCCGTCCTATTTGGTGTATGGATAATCCAATCTGGATGAGCTCTGTATAAATCACTATCTTTATTTACCATCTCTGGTTCAAACCAAAGTCCAAATTTCATACCCATGTTTTCTATCTTCTTTGAAAGTCCAACTATTCCATCTGGAAGCTTTTTAGTATTTACATACCAATCTCCAAGCCCTGCTTTATCATTATTTCTACTTCCAAACCATCCGTCATCTAACACAAATAGCTCTATGCCTAATTCACTTGCTGTTTTTGCAATATTTAATATTATCTCTTCATCAAAATCAAATGTTGTAGCTTCCCAATTATTTATTAGAATTGGCCTTGCCTTATCTCTCCAATAGCCTCTAGCAAGTCTGGTTCTATATAATTTATGGTAAGCCTGACTCATTCCGTTTATTCCTTTATCAGAATAGGCCATTACAACTTCTGGAGTTTGAAAACTTTCATCTTTATTTAGTATCCATTCAAACATACTTGGATGAATTCCTAACATAATTCTAGATGTATCATGCGTATCAACAAGAACTTCACCCAAAAAATTCCCACTATAAACCAAGCTAAATCCATACACTTCGCCCTCAAACTCAGTTGTGCTTGGTCTCTTCAAGGCTATAAATGGATTATGCTCTGCACTACTTGTCCCTCTTAAACTGTAAATTGATTGAACTCCATGGTCTAATTTTTTATTTCTTATATGTCTTTCTCTACTCCAAGCTCCAGAAAGATGCACCATTTCGTAATCATAATCTGGTAAATCTATACTACAACTCATCGCCTTTGTTAATGTAACTTTATCTTCTCCTTCATACATAAACTTTGTATTCCTTGTTATTATTGGAAAATCTTCATATATGGTGTAACTTAATATTAATCTTGTACTAATCAAATCATCATATAATATTATTTCTAAAGTTTGTGCTTCTTTCTCATTTTCCACATAGGTAGCTGGAAGTTGTTCTAACTTCTTTTTACCTTGAAAAATATTATAGGATTGAAATTGAAAATTAGTAATTTTACTTCCATTTTCCTGCTTTATCTCAAATGCAGGATACCGAAAATCTGTTGTCCCATAAGAAGGATATTCCTGCCTAGTATGTTGCAATGAGAAGAAAGTATCCCCTTCAAATACATATGCTGCTAAAGGACGCATCCCTCCTTCAAAAAGATATGAAAATGATTCTTTATGATGTATCCTCTTCCCATAATATAAATTTCCCAGCTCATTATTATCTAGTATTTTTATGATATAACTTATCTCTTTATTGTATAAATGAAATTCCTTTGATTTTGCGTTGAATTTAATTGCCATGTTACTACTCCTCCCCATGTATTTCTGCAAATTATCTTTGTTCATTAGAATTATTGAATTAAAGTTTTCCACCTGAAGTTGCTATACCCTCTATAAATTGTTTCTGGAATACAATATAAATTGCAAGCATTGGCCAAATGGCAAGTACAGACGCAGCCATCAATTGAGGATAATTAACAGAATATGCACTTTGAATTTTTGCAAGTGCCGATGATAAAGTTGCGGAATCAGCACTAGAATTAATAATTAGCGGCCACATTAAATCCTTAAATGCAAATAATGCTGTAAATATCCCAAGTGCAACCAGGCCAGACTTAGTTAAGGGTAACATAACTTTTAAAAAGGTTTGTCCTATATTGCAACCATCAAGCCTTGCAGATTCTTCTAATTCTTTTGGCAATCCCATAAAGAATTGCCTTAACAAAAATGTACCAAATGCACTTACAAGTCCTGGAAAAAGAAGCGCAAATATTGAATTTCTCATTCCAATTTTATCTACCATCAAATATTGTGGAATTATAAAAAGTTGAACTGGAACCATCATTTGAAATAACACAATTCCAAATAAAAAATCTCTTCCTGGGAATTTTAATCTCGCAAAGGCATAAGCTGCCATAGCGCTAAAAGCCACTGAACAAAATATCCTTAAAAACATCATTGCAAAAGTATTAAAATATAATATAATAAAATTGTTTTGTCTTATTGCTTCAAAGTAATTCTCAATCTTCCACTCTGATGGAAAAATAACATATGGATTCATTGAAGTAGACTCTGATACAGTTTTAAATGATGTAAGTATCATCCAAACAAACGGTAATATCATAATTACTACTCCAAGAAATAAAAATAAGTGTATAAATAATTTTGAAGCATCTCTTTTCATTTTCATAATATAGTTCCCCTTTCTACATGTAATTAACCCATTTCTTCTGTGCTTTCATTTGAAATACTGTAATTATCATAATAATAGCAAGAAGTAACATTACTATAGCTGAACCATATCCTTTATCTGCATACTTAAATGAGCTATTATAAAATAAATAAACTAACGATACTGTCTTATCATATGCAGGACTAGCGACATCAATCATCATATAAATGACATCAAATACTTGCATTGCCTGAATTATACTAGTAACAACAACAAAAAATAAAGTTGGGGATACAAGCGGTAAAGTAATATTAAAAAATTGTCGTACTGGTTTTGCTCCATCAATACTTGAAGCCTCATAATAGTCTTTTGGTATTTCCTGAAGGCCTGCTATAAGTAAAACCATACTATATCCAACTGTACTCCATATTCCAATAATAGCTATAGAATAAAGAGCAATATTAGGGTTATCGATCCAATCTACAGGTCCAATTCCAATTTTAGATATCATATGATTAATAAGACCAAATTGATTATTATATAACCATTTCCAAACCATTGTTATTGCTGCCGGTGCAGCAACCATTGGAATAAAATATATTGTTCTATAAATACCTTTTCCCTTAATCTTGGAATTCAATAATACAGCTAATACCATTGCTATTATTACTGTTACTGGTACAACTATAATTGTATATTTCAAAGTATTTCCTACTGCGTACCATACTTGGACATCTCCAAACATCTTTTTATAGTTATTTAAGCCAACAAATATATTTCCTTTTCCAAAATCCCCACTCCTGAAAAAACTTAAATATAGAGTTTCAATAATAGGAATAATATTCAATATTATAAGTCCAATAATAGTAGGAGCGACTAAAAAATATGCCCATTTCCACTCATTAATTGTTCGTTTTGATGGTTTTCCTACATTTACTGTTATATTTTTTGCCATATATTCATCTCCTATCATATTTATTTTAAAGATTACGGCAACATACTTGCTGCCGTAATCATAAATAATTATTTTATTTTTCCTCTTTTAATGCATCATTCATCATTTTAGCAGTATCTTTACAAGCATCTTCTACTGTCTTTTCTCCAGTAAATGCACCTTTTAACATTTCATATGCCTTATCTTCCCATTTTGCAGTTGTATTAGAATATGGTCGTATTTGTGCATATTTAACCATATCAACAAAGCATTTTATATTAAATGTTTTGTTTGAATTTATCCATGCATCAGCTGTACCATTATAAGCAGAAATTGCAACTCCAAGTTCAGCTTGCTTTGTCTGTCCATCTTTTGAGCTTAAATATTGAACCCATTTCCAAGCCTCTTCTGGATGCTTTGTATTAGCTGAAATTGCATTTCCAAGTCCATTGAAGATACTAGCCCTCTTTCCATCATTTGCTGAAGGTAATACTGTAACATTAAAATTCTTAGTCATATAGTCATTTGCTGCAAATCCACTTAAATTCCAAGAACCAAAAAACCCCATTGCGCATAGTCCATTTTGTAGTGTCTCTGCACGTGCTGCATCATCAAAAATTTTAGGTGACAATCCTTCACTAACAAATCTCACATAATATTTCATTGCTTCTATTGTCTTAGGGTTATCATATCCTGATACTTTATCATCAGTTATGATTGTTCCGCCATTTTGATATACAAAATTATAATATCCTTCTTGATTGTGTAAAGGTGCTAGGAATCCATATTGCTTTCCATCACCTGTTGTTAATTTTTTTGCTACTTCGTATAGCTTATCCCAGTTCCATGTTTCATCAGGGTATGAAATACCAGCTTTATCAAACATTGTTTTGTTATACCAAAGACCTATAGTATCATAATCCTTTGGAATAGCGTATTGTTTATTATTCAAATTATATATCTTCACCAACCCTTCTGGATAATTAGATAATTTCACATCATCACTTTTGTTAATTTTATCTGTTAAATCCATAAGCATTCCATTTGATGCATACCTATAAATTTCATTTGAATGCATCCAAAAAGTATCTGGCAGAGATCCTCCTGTAGCTGCCGCCTCTAACATTGTCCAATAATCGCTCCAACCCGTTACTTGTATATCAATTTTTATCCCTGGATTTTTTCCCTCAAATTCATCTGCCATTTTCCTAAGACCTTTTTCCTGATTAGAATCCCAAATTCCATAAGTAATGTGTACATCTCCCCCACTAGATCCCTTAGCTGTGTCTTGTCCACCAGTTGCTGCAGAATTTGAACTACCACACCCAGCAAGTCCTGTAACAGCCATCATACTAGCTAAGATTAAAGAAACAATTTTCTTTTTCATTAAATTTCCCTCCTATTTTTGTACATATTCGATTTTGTAAACAAATATATTTTTAATATGTAGTTTGCAACACTAATATTAAAATCACATTCATCATTTTAATTTGTTCAAATTATAAGCAAATATATATATTATTATCGTTAAAAGGATTTAAGTAAAGCTTTTCAAAAATTAGCTAAAAACGAATTATATAGAATTTCTATATAATTTTGTTATTTTGCACATCGGGTGCTATTACTGCAGTATAAAGCGTTCTTTGGACTTTATTCACTTTCTATAATTAAATATTATCATTAAAAAATTCCGGAATACATAGAATAAACAAGCTAATAATATATACTTTTGCTATATTACTTAGTTATTGTTCAACTATAAACGCAAAAGTATATATTTTATGTTATAATGGAAGAAAATTTATCCATTTAACGTTTTCAAAAGGAGGTATACCATTTGGCCGATTTTAAAAGTTATATTTTTAATAACATAAATTATGTAGATATTATACTTTATCAATTTGGCTCAGAACGTTGTGATCCCCTACATTCATTTGGCCCCACGGTTAAAAATCATTTTCTTTTCCATTATGTTTTATCTGGAAAAGGAAGACTCTACTCATTTAATAAAGGAACACAAAATGACTCCTCCATTTATACTATAAAAGCGGGGGAAGGTTTCTTATTAACCCCAAATATAATTAACACTTATGAGGCTGATAAAGATGATCCCTGGAATTATGTTTGGGTAGAATTTGAAGGCTTAAAAGCCCAACGATATCTTGAAGAAATAGGTCTATCAAGCAAAAATCCAATTTTTACACCTAAAGAATATAATAATGATGATAATTCTATAAAGGACAATCTAATGTTTTTATTAAATAACCCAAGTGCTCCTGATTCAGCTATTTTAGGTCATCTTTATTTATTCTTCTATACTCTACTAGAAAATTCAAGTTTTAATAACACCAAAAGTGCTAGTAATCTTCAAGAATTTTATGTAAGAGAAGCTATAAATTACATTGAAAAGAATTATAACAATAATATTTCTGTTGAAAATATCGCAAAATGGTGTAACTTAGATAGAAGTTACTTTGGTAAAATATTTAAAAACTCTATGAAAACTACTCCTCAGGAGTTTTTAATTAAGTATAGGTTGTCTAAAGCATGCGAAATGTTGAAGGATAATAATATATCTATTAGAGAAATTTCTGAACTAACTGGATATCCAAATCAGTTTCACTTTTCTAGATCCTTCAAAGAAGTCTATAATATGTCTCCTAGGCAATGGAGAAATCAAAATAAAACTAAGTTATAACTTCTTCTATATTCAAAAAATAAGCAAGCTTTACATTAACTATATTAACTAATGCAAAGCTTGCTTTATATTTCTTATTTTATTAAATATTTTCTTAGGATTATCTACTGATATCATTCATCTAAATATTTTATGTAATGACATTCTCATAAATCAAAATAGCTAACTTTGAAATTATATAATTAATATTTTATAATTTAGCGTTAGTAGCAAATTACAATCCCACCATCATCAGCATAAACAGTACTTAATCCACTTCCTTCAAAAATTATTATATCTTCAAAGTTATATTTGTTTTTTATTTCTTCCTTAAGCTTTTCTGCTTTTTCTCTTGCATTTATATGCCCTATTCCTAGAACCTTATTTTTAAAATCGCTGCCTTCTTCACCTATTAGGTCTATTAGTCTATTAAATGCCTTTTTCTTCCCTCTTACTTGCTCTTTTAGCACAATTTCTCCATCATTAGCAGTCATAATTGGAGTAACTTGCAGAAGTGATCCCATTAAAGCTTTTGCACTGCTTATCCTACCATTCTTAACTAGGTTGTCCAATTTATCTAAAACAAATAACGTCTTCATATTTTCTATGTATTCAGTAACTTGCTCTACAATCTGAGAATTATGTGCTTTTTCTTCAATTAACTTTTTTATTTTTAAAACAACTAGATCAGCTCCAGATACTGCTGTCTTACAATCGAATACATGAACGAAACTTTCTGGAAACTCTTCTTGAAGCATTTCCTTTGCCAATACAGCACTATTATGTGATCCACTTAATTTACCAGAAATGGTTACAACAAAATTATTTTTACACTTTTTTAAAGCTTCTAGAAAATCATGTGGCGATGGGCATGCTGTTTTAATTTTGTTTTTGCTGCTTTTCATTTTTTCAAGTAGATCATTTATATTTACATTCTTATCAACGATTTCTTCATCATCAATAATGATTTTAAATGGAATTCTTTCCATATACTCTTCATTTCCAAAAACTTCATTATTAAAATCAACACAACTGTCTACTATTATTCTAGTATTCATTTTATTCCTCCATCTTTTTCATTTGTAGTTCTAATACTTTATCTATCAACTCATTTAATTAATAACGATTGCCTAAATTAATATATAATTGTCCACTAAATTATATATTAATTTTACTATTATTAGTAGTTCTTTTTTTCTTAACATATATATTGAAAAAGTAATCCTTCATTATACTTCTAAAAATATCACAAGAATTTTAGCCGCAATTGTGAATCGTTGAAATGTGAATTGTGAATTTCAACACATATATATATCTAAAAATAAAGTATTATAAGTAGTACTATTTAATACTTACTCTTAACGATATATCTTTCAAATTATACGTAATAGTAAAAGGTAAGTTCTGCACATATATAAAATATTTAGTGCAGAACTTACCTTAACCTCATACATTTTCTTTTTCTTAATTTATTTAACACATTTTATTAACAAACTATGTTTTAAAGTTTGAAGAAACCATTTCTTATATTGCTGCTATATTTATTTCTTTTTCTTTGAATATAAGTCGAATACTACAGCGAATAATAATACAAATCCTTTGATAGCTTGTTGCCAGTTATTATCAACTCCCATTAAAGACATACCATTATTAAGTACTCCCATTACAAGTCCACCAACAACTGCTCCTAAAATTCTTCCAGTACCACCTGCTGTAGATGCACCACCTATATAGCAAGCTGCTAAAGCATCTAATTCGAAGTTAACACCAGCTTTAGGTTGTGCTGAGTTAACACGTGCTGCATAAGCGAGTCCTGCTAATGCTGCCATCAATCCCATATTTACAAATACTAAGAATGTAATCTTATCAACGTTTACACCTGATAAAGCTGCTGCTTTTTTATTACCACCAACTGCATATACTTGTCTACCAAATACTGTTTTAGTAGTAATGAATGAGTAAATTGCTATTAATACTCCTGCTATTATTAATATATTTGGTATACCTTTATAAGATGCTAATACAAAGCTTCCACCCATAATTACTACAACTGATATTATATTTTTAGCAAGGAACATTGAATTATGATCAACATTGAAATTATATTTTTGAAGTTTCTTTCTTCCTTTTATATTATTAAACACCATGATTGCTGATAGTATAACACCTATAATCATTGCTGATCCTACTAAGTAAATATCACCCATTTTAAAGTAGAATAGTGGAGGTATGAATCCAGATCCTAAGTTCGCAAATTCATTTGGGAATGGAGCTATTGTCTTACCATTTAATATTATCATTGAGAATCCTCTAAAGATTAATTGTCCCGCTAATGTTACAACAAATCCTGGAATTGCTTTATACGAAATCCAATATCCTTGTACAGCTCCAACAGCTGCACCTATTAAAAGTGATAGAACAACAGATACTACCGGATTCATTCCTTTATTAACCATAAGAACACCGGCTATTGCTCCAACAAAGGCACACACTGAACCAACCGCAAGATCGACCGTACCTACAATAACTACTAAAAGCATTCCAACTGCAAGAATAAGTACGTAACCATTTTGCTGAATTAAATTTGTTATGTTAAGTGATTTTAACATAACTCCCTTAGTTAAAATCGAGAATATAACTACTACCACCAATAATGCAACTAGCATACCATTGTCTTTCATAAATTTATTAAATGTATTTTTTGCAACTTTTTTTTCTTCAACTCTTGCTTCACTCATTTTACTACCTCCCTATTTTGATGCAACAATTTTACTCATGATAACTTCTTGAGTAGCATCTTTCTTATCTAATTCTCCAATAATCTTTCCTTCGTTCATGACATAGATTCTGTCACTTAATCCAAGGACTTCAGGTAATTCGGATGAAATTACAATAACTGCTTTTCCTTGAGCTACCAAATCATTTATAATTGTATATATTTCGTATTTTGCTCCAACGTCAATTCCCCTAGTAGGTTCATCAAGAATTAGTAAGTCTGGCTCTGCATAAACCCATCTTGAAAGTACTACTTTTTGTTGATTTCCACCACTTAAGTTTCCTGTAATTTGTAATATACTTGGGGTTTTGATTTTCATTGATTTTCTAAATTCTTCTGCAGCTAAAATCTCAACTTGTTCATTTATAACACCATTATTTGAAATTTTGCCTAATGATGCTATTGAAATGTTGTGACGAATATCATCAATTAGGTTTAAACCTGCTTCTTTTCTATCTTCAGTTACATAAGCAATACCTGCATTAATTGCATCTTTAACTGTCTTAATATGAATCTCTTTACCTTCTTTTAAAATGCTACCAGAAATCTTTTGTCCATATGTTCTACCAAAAATGCTCATTGCAAGTTCAGTTCTTCCAGCACCCATAAGCCCGGCAATTCCAAGTACTTCGCCTTTTCTAACTTTTATATTTACATTATCAACCATTTTTCTATCCGGATAATCTGGATGATATACATTCCAATCCTTTATTTCAAACATCACATCTCCAATTTTAGGAGTTCTTTTTGGATAACGGTCTGTAAGTTCACGACCAACCATCCCTTTAACAATTCTATCCTCTGAGATTTGCCCTCCAGAGGCATCTAATGTTTCAATACTAGCTCCATCACGTAGTACTGTTATAGAGTCACATACTCTTGAAACCTCATTTAACTTATGTGAAATTAAAATACATGTAATTCCTTGTGATTTTAACTCTAACATTAATTTTAATAAATTTTCACTGTCATCCTCATTTAATGATGCAGTCGGTTCATCTAGAATTAATAATTTTACGTTCTTTGATAATGCCTTTGCAATTTCAATTAATTGTTGTTTACCAACACCAAGTGTGTTAACTATTGTATCTGGGTCTTCATCTAATCCGACCTTTTTAAGTAATTCTTTAGTTCTAATTCTTACCTCTTGCCAGTCTATAACTCCATGACTTGCAATTTCGTTTCCTATAAATATATTTTCTCCTATACTAAGATGTGGACTCAAAGCTAATTCTTGATGTATAATAACTATTCCATCTGCCTCACTGTCTTTTATGCCTTTATATTTACATGCCTTTCCATTATATAGAATTGCACCTTCGTATGATCCGTGAGGATATATTCCACTTAATACCTTCATTAAAGTTGATTTACCTGCTCCATTTTCTCCACAAAGAGAATGAATTTCTCCTGATTGCACTCTTAAATTAACATTATCTAGTGCTTTTACACCAGGAAATGTCTTAGTTATATTTATCATTTCAAGAATAATATCATTGTCTTTTAACATACGTCACGCCCCTCCTTATTTGAATGATAGTGGAACAAAGTTGTCCGCACTATCATTACTGCTGTTAATCTTATTTAGAAAGATCTGCTTCTTTTAAATATCCTGAATCAATTAGAACTTCTTTATAGTTTGTTTTATCTACAGATACAGGTTGACATAAGTAAGATGGTACAACTTTTACTCCATTGTTGTAAGTCTTCTCATCATTAACTTCAGCTTTTTGACCTTTAATAGCTGCATCGATTGTTTTAACAGCTTGAGCTGATAATTTTCTTGTATCTTTAAAGATTGTTGATGTTTGCTCTCCTGCAATTATAGATTTAATTGAAGCTGTTTCTGCATCTTGACCTGTAATTACTGGCCATGGAAGATCCCCTGAACCATATCCAACACTTCTTAACGCTTCTACAACACCACGGCTTATACCATCATAAGGAGCTAATACAGCATCAACTTTTTTACCACCTGAGTAGTTAGCAGTTAATATATTTTCCATTCTTGATTGTGCTAAAGCTCCATCCCATCTTAATGTACAGATTTCATCAAATTTAGTTTGACCTGAAACTACAGTTAATTTCTTAGAATCTATATATGGTTGAAGTACTTCCATTGCACCTTCAAAGAACATATGAGCATTATTATCATCTGGAGATCCAGCAAATAATTCTATGTTAAATGATTTTTGTGCATTTTTTAAATCTAATTTCTTTTCTATATATTGACCCATTTGGTTTCCTACAAGTTTATTATCAAAAGAAATGTAATAGTCTACATTTGCAGTATTTTTAATTAAACGGTCATAAGCTATAACAGGAATTCCTGCATCTTTAGCCTTTTGACAAACATCAGTTAAAGATTCACCATCGATATTTGCAATTACTAAGCCACTAACACCTTTTGTAATTAAGTTTTCTGCTTGTGATACTTGAGTTTCTACAACGTCTTCAGCATATTGAAGATCTGTATTATAGCCAAGATCTTTTAACTGTTTTACCATGTCATTTCCATCATTTATCCAACGTTCAGAAGATTTAGTTGGCATTAAAATACCTATTGTTTTTCCGCTTCCTGATCCCCCGTCAGTTTTTCCCTGTGACTCTGTTTTAGAATTATCTGCATCTGAGTTTGGAGCACTAGTTGTTACACTACATCCACCGATAGAACCTAGTAATGCCATTGATAATAACATAGCCATTAATTTTTTCTTCATAATATTTTCTCCCTTCAACTTCCCATATAATAAATTATAAATTTATATTTTCTTTTAATCTGCTTAATAGTTATCATTTCTGATAAATTAAAGTGGACTAAAAGTTAATATTCTAAATTATTAAAACAATATAATTTTTTTAATACACTTATAACCAAAAATTAAACTTTATTAATACGTTTTCATCAAGTTCAGACATGTTCTTATTTATTTTGACATATTATAAGTTAACTCAAGAATAACTAATATAGCCATAGCATTAGCATATTTACTACTAATATTGAATTTATACTCTGGATTCTTTCTCTTATAAATCATTGGTATTCCTACTCCAAGCAAAATGGCTAATCCAAATATAGCTAGTACACCAAAAGAAGAAGTAATTATTCCTGAATCGATAGAAATAAAATATAGTAATAAGCCAGGAGCTACTAGATAGTATAATAATTTGTTACATAAAGTAATGTGCTTTTCATTCATAAAATTCCTCCCCTATCCTAGTAAATATTATTGTTTAATGTTTGATTGATATTATTCATATAATTTGAATATATATCATGGAAAATACATTTTCCTATATATGCTCTATGATATATATCTTGTAAGTACATCAATATTCTTCTTTATTGTCATAATAAAAATTTACATTAACATTTATTTATATATGTATCTTGCTTGTACAAATTGAGAATAGCTTATCTTGTCACTTCTATCTGATACATATACTCTAACTCTTAATGTGTTATAATTTTAGAAGATAGCACTTGTTAATATGTTGTACGTACTTCATGTATTTATTATATATCGTTTTCATCACTATAGCAATAGTTTTTTTTATATTGTATGTACAATTTTATTATATTTCTTCACCAATGTGCATACATCTAGGATTCGTTGCAATAAAATGTTCAATTTTAACTTGTTAAACTAGAAATCAGAGCATGCTAAAGTATATATAAGCTGATTCTTAGCCGCTTCAATGATATTTTTACAATCTTTATGAATCGAAATATCTATAATTGAGGTGAGTTATAATATAAACACAAATTGTATATTTTTTATCTATTCCTTTATTATTTATAGATAATAGATAATAAGGTTGAATCCTTTTTATTGAATTCAACCTTATTAATCATACTTTCTATTTAAGGCTATCTATCGCTGTTCTTTCAATAGCAAGCCCACTAGTGTAGCGTTTTATAAATTCATTAAATCCTTCAACATCTTTAGAATCTGGATCTATTTTTGTACCTATTTGTCCTGCAAACACTTTATTTGTAAGATAATCGTCTAATGTCTCATTTTCATCTTTATTTATCATATAAGATGCAAGTACTGCAATTCCCCACGCTCCGCCTTCGGCAGCAGTTTCCATCACAGAAACTGGTGCATCTATAGCTGCTGCCATTATCTTTTGTCCTACACCTTTAGTCTTAAATAAACCGCCATGTCCTAACATTTCATCGACCTTAACACCTTCCTCTTTAAGAAGAAGGTCCAAACCAGTTTTTAGTGCTCCTAATGATGTAAATAAATGTACACGCATAAAATTAGCTAGATTGAATTTACTCTCTGCTGAACGTACAAATAGTGGGCGTCCTTCTTCAAAACCAGTTATATGCTCACCTGAGAAGTAATTATAAGCTAATAATCCGCCACAATCCGAATCCCCTTCAAGTGCCTTATTATATAGAGTTGCAAATAACTTATTCATATCAACTTCTACACCAAATGCCTCTGCAAATTCTTTAAATAATCCAACCCAAGCATTAAGATCCGAAGTACAGTTATTACAATGAACCATAGCTACTAAATTACCAGTAGGAGTTGTAACTAAGTCTATTTCTTCATATGCTTTTAATAATTCTTTTTCAAGTACGATCATCGCAAAAACAGATGTTCCTGCTGATACATTACCTGTACGCTTAGCAATACTGTTAGTTGCAACCATTCCTGTTCCTGCGTCACCTTCTGGAGGGCAGAATGGAATACCTGCTTTTAATTGTCCTGTAACATCTAAAAGCTTTGCACCTTCTTCAGTAAGTACACCTGCATTTTCTCCAGCTAACAATACCTTTGGTAAAATATCTCCAAGTTTCCATGAAAAATTCTTAGGAGCTACTAACTCATCAAATTGATCAATCATACGTGCATTATAATTCTTTGTATCTATATCAATAGGGAACATTCCAGATGCCTCTCCAACACCTATAACTTTTTCACCTGTTAATTTCCAATGAATATATCCTTCTAAAGTTGTTTGGAAATCTATATCAGCTACATGCTCTTCACCGTTTAATATTGCTTGGTAAAGATGAGCAATACTCCATCTTTGAGGGATATGGTAGTTAAATAATTTTGTTAATTCTTCTGAGGCTTTTTCAGTAATAGTGTTACGCCATGTACGGAATGGTACTAAAAGTTCTCCCTCTTTATTAAAAACCATATATCCATGCATCATAGCACTGAATCCAATTGCTCCTATTGTTTCAATAGTAACTCCATATTTTTCTTTGACATCTTCAGCCATCTTCTTATAACTATCTTGAACACCGGTCCAGATATCATCTAAACCATAAGTCCAAATATTATTAACATATTTATTTTCCCAATCATGGCTCCCTGAAGCTATTGGAGTATTATTTTCATCTATTAAAACTGCTTTAATTCTAGTTGAACCTAGCTCAATACCAAGCACTGTCTTACCATTAATAATGGCATTTTTTATATTACTCATCTCTAATCCCATAAAAACCTCCACTACGTGTAATTTTTTTAAATCGTTTACTTATTATGTGATAAATTTATATTATTATAGCTAAATTAAATAAATCTTAATTTTAAAATAATTTCTAATCTCTTCTGAATATCATTCCATTGTAATATTACTAAACCTAATACAAAATAACTCTTATAATCACCTAATGTCCAGTCCTCATACCGTTACCGTCCCCAGCTTAATGTAAGATCGGAATGCAATAATGACTAGACATTAGATAAATGATTTTATTAAATTCTAAAACTGCTTCATTGTCATATTAATTTATATACATTTATTAAAAATCTATAAATATATTTCTAACCAATGATTTATTATTGTAATTACATAATTTCACACTAATCTTTTCACACATCTTTATACATATCTTTTAATAATTTTAACTTTTATAATAATGAATAAATTGGTTTTAATATATTTATAGATTAATTAATTTACACACTTTTAATATAGATCTTTTTTATATCTGTTTCGCTATATTTATTAATATTTTAAGGTTAAATCTATTTTTCTAAAGTTTTACTATAATCACTAAATTTCCTCTACTATATCGTAGATTTAATTATTGTAACCTCTATTTCTTTGCTACATTAATAGCCTTTTCAACAACATTTTCTACAGTGAATCCAAATTTCTCGAATAGGAT